>JBKPGW010000295.1:0-3693 GCA_046729555.1 Actinomycetota bacterium
ACGCAACGAATACGCGCCTCGCGACAGCGTCTGGCGACCTCACCGGGCGCCTTGCCGCGTTGCGTCGTCGCGTCGACCGCGCCCTCGCCCGTGACGACGAGGTCGTAGCCGGTCGGATCGAACCGCAGCAGGTCGAGAACCAAGGCTGCACCGGGCACGAGCTCGGCTCCGAGCGAAGCGAGTGCGGCACCGAGCCCGCCGGCGGCGCCGGCGCCGGGAACCTCGGCATACGACGCGAGCGGCTGGAGCCGCTCCTCCAGCTCGGGGAACTGATCCGGCGTGGCGCCCTTCTGCGCCGCGAACATCCGCACGGCAGCGACGAGTGGGACGTCGACGTCACACGCCACGCTCGTCGGCGCCGGCAGCTTGTCGACGACCTCGAGCAGCCCGGCGCCCGCGTCCACATTGGCCGTTCCGCCGAGACCGATGTGCAGGTGCGACGGGCGACCGACCGCGCCAATCAGCTCGCCCAGCCCACGCGACGAGGCAGAAATCGGGTCAAGGCGCTGCGGATCGAGGGGGATCGCCTCCGCCGATTCGATCGCCGCCTCACCGGTCGGAAGCTGGAGCCAACGCGCCCTGCGCGGGCGCCCGAAGGCGTCGTGCACGTCCGCCGTGCGCCACTCCGCGCCAAGTGCCGACTGGAGCACGTCGAGCGTCCCCTCGCCGCCGTCCGCAACCGGCAGCTCGTCGGCGTCTGACCACTCGCGCAGTCCCTCTGCGAGCGCGGCGGCTGCCTCGCGGGCCGAGAGGACGCCCTTGAGGCTAGCCGGACACGCGAGCGTGCGAGCGCGCGGCATCGGCCTCCGCGATCGGCTCGGCGGGCGGCGAGTCCTCCGGCACTTCCGCCTGAGCCATGTCTGGCATCACCTTGAGCATCGCGAACGACAGTCCTTCGCGGGCAAGGAAGAGCAGGCCAACGCCGACGCCGACCGACGCCTCGATCGCCTGCAGGCCGAACCCGAATGCGATCCCGTTCGCCTTGGCGACGCCGTAGTACTGGAAGAGCGGCAGGGCCACCGCCGCCTGCACGAGCCCGATGTTCCCGGGCCAGAGCGGGAACAGCGTCGCCACGTTCATCAGCACGAGCACGAGCCCGGCAGCGGGGAGCGCTTCGTGGATCCCGAACGCGCGCATCGTCGTGTACACCGCGAAGAGCTGGCACGTCCAGCCGAGGATCTGGAAGAGGCATGCGACCGCGGCAGCAGCGGGGCGACGCATGACGCCCATCCCGTAGCGCGCGAGCCGCACGACCTTGCGGAAGGCGCCGAGACCTTCTTCGACTCGAGTGACGCGGTGGTACCGGGCACTCAGCACCGCAACCGTGAACAGCGTCACGCCCGCGACGACGACCGCGATCAGACTCGTCACGGCCCACTCGGTAATGCGCGCCGTCGCGACGACGTAGAGGATCAGTGCGATCACGGCGACGAGATCGAAGACACGGTGCGCGAAGACCGTGCCGAGCAGTCGCGGCCACATCTGCTCCTGCCGCAGTCGCCGGTTCAGAACGGCGACGCGTGCAAGCTCGCCGATGCGGCCCGGCAGCACCGCGTTCGCGAAGAGCCCGACGGAGAACGCCGAGAAGACAAGCGGGAAACTCGGATGCGGCGGCGGCATCGCCTGCACGATCACCGTCCGCCAGGCGAGCGCGCGGACGAGCACAGACAAGAGGTTGAGCCCGACTGCCGCGGCAACCCAGCGCCACTCGACCGCCGTGAACGCGTCGACGATCCCACTCCACGCCGGCCCGCGCCACCACAGCAGCGCGACCACACCAACAGCGGCGAACACCACGACGACGATGCGCAGCCAGCGGCTGCGCAGAAGCTTCACGCTGCGACCGCCTCGTAGATCTCGTGCAGCCGCCGCGCGATGTCGTCCCACGAATAGCGCTCGAGTGCCAGGCGCCTCGCGCCCTCGCCCAGCCGCGCGCGGCGAGGCTCGTCCTCGAGCAGAGCGACGAGCGCATCGCCGAGCGCCCCTGCGTCGCCTGCCGGGAAGGAGACGGCGGCCTCCTTCGTCATGACCTCACGGTACCCGTCGATGTCGGACGCGATCACCGGCGTCGCGCAGGCGTAGGCGCGTGTCAGCACCATGCCGAAACTCTCGCCGCCGAGGGACGGCGCGATGAGTGCCTTCGCGCGCAGCAGGTCGGCGGTCAGCTCGTCCTGGGTGAGGAAGCCGAGAATGTCGATGCCGGCGTCGGAGACGCGTTCGCGCGCGAGGAGCAGGCGCACCGCGAGCGGGTCGGCTCCCGCGACGCGGAGGCGGGCTCCCGTGCGCCGCCGCACCTCAGGCCAGGCGCGAAGCAGCACCTGGAGGCCTTTCCGCGGCTCCTGTCGCCCGGCGAAGATCACCTGGTGCTCGCGTCCGTGCGCGTCGGCGTCCGGCGGGATCAGGACGCCGTTCGGGAGCACCTCGTAGTCCCCGGGCAGCCACGCCGCAGCGGTGTCGCGCGCGTGCGACGAGACGGCGATCCGGTGGTCGAGTCGGTCGGCGAGGAAGCCCCACAACGGTTTGCCGATCTTCATCCACCCGAGCGCGCCGTGCGCATGGAAGGTTGCGACGATCGGGACGCGAGCCAACGAGAGAGCCGCAATGCAGATCGCCGGGGTCATCGGCTCGTGCACGTGCAGGACGTCGAACTGTTCCTGCACGAGCGCGCGCCGGATCGCAGGTACGGCGCGCGGCGATAGGACGATGTTCGGCAGCGACCCGTTCGCGGGGACGATCACCGAGCGGCCGACGGGTATGACGTCGGGCGGCGGATACCCGTGCCGGCCGAGCCTGGGGTGCAGCACGCGCGTGAAGCTGCCCGGCGGGTCGTTCCCCATGATCGTGCGTGTCTCCACTCCGCGGCGCTGGAGCGCGTCCGCCTGCAGCTCGACGTGCTCGACGACGGCGCCCCAGAAAGACCAGGAGTACGGGACGACGATGCCGACCTTCATCGCGAGCGGATGGTGTAGGTCACCACGTACATGCGATTGCGGCTGAGGAAAAACGACTGGAGCACGGAGACCGAGCCGATGGAGTACGCGACGCGAAGCGCGCTACTGCCCTTTTGCACTCGCAGCCGGCGCGGATGCAGGGCCCGGCGGATCATCTTCGGTTCGTTCCGTGCGAACTGCGCGAACGAGAGCACCGCGGGGATGCGCGTCTCGACGAGCGTCAGCTTCGCGCCGCCGCGTGGATCAACTGCGCTGAATCTGACAGGGCTCGCGACCGTACGCAGATGCCAGTCGTACGGCGCGCCGTCGCAGCCACCGACGGCGGCACAGCATGCGGCAAGAACGATGAGACCAGCCACGCGCGCGCACTCTAGACTGCCGCCATGGAGGGTCTGGCCGAGCTGCACACGCACCTCGGCGGCTCGGTTGCCTCGGACATCCTCTGGAGCCTCGCGCACGAGCAGGGCATCGCTCTGCCGGTCAAGGACTACTGGGAGTTCGACCGACTTGTCACCGTCTCCGACCCGCGCGGCGTCGCCAACCTCGACGCGCTTGACCAGATTTACCACTGGACGGAGCTGATCCAGTCGAGCCCGATCGCCGTCGAGCGCTCCGTGCACGCAGCGATTGGCGGCGCGTACCGATCGCAGGGAATCACGACGCTCGAGCTCCGCTTCAACCCGATGAAGCGAAACCGCGGCGGGGAGCGCGACCTCGATCACATCATCCTGGCGGCGATCCG
>JBKPGW010000296.1:0-2797 GCA_046729555.1 Actinomycetota bacterium
CGTTCGCACTGGGCCTGCTGCTCGCCGTCGCCTTGAACAAACCGGGTTTGCGCTTCCAGCGCACCTATCGCGTGCTGCTCGTCATTCCCTACGCCGTCCCCGCGTTCCTCTCGCTGCTCGTCTGGCAGGGCCTGCTCAACGACGACTTCGGAGTAGTGAACCGGCTGTTCCACACGGACATTCCCTGGCTCTTCGATCCCTGGTGGGCGCGGCTCTCCGTGATCTTCGTCAGCGTGTGGCTGACCGTGCCGTACTTCTTCCTCGTCTCGCTCGGAGCGCTCCAGTCGATCCCGAAGGAGTTGATCGAAGCCGCGCGAGTCGACGGTGGCGGCGCCTGGCAAGTCTTTCGAAAGGTGACGCTGCCCCTGTTGCTCGTCGCCGTTGCGCCGCTGATGATCGCGTCGTTCGCGTTCAACTTCAACAACTTCAACAACATCTACCTGCTCACGCAGGGCGGCCCCGCTCTAGGTGACAGCCCGATCGCGGGCGCGACGGACATCTTGATCAGCTACACGTACAAGATCGCGTTCACGGCGGGTAAGGGGCAGGACTACGGGCTCGCCACCGCGATCGGAATACTCATCTTCTTCATCGTCGCGACCATCTCCGCGGTCTCGTTCTCGCGCACGAAGGCACTGGAGAATCTCGCGTGAGCACCCGGGAAGCCGAGCTTGCGGCGACTCTCGCAGCCGAGCGGCGCAGGAAGAGAGGCCCGCGCCGCGCCGACACGTGGTGGCGGCATGCGATCGCGCTCGGAGCCGTCGTCATTTCGCTGTTCCCCGTCGCGTACATCATCTCAGCGGCATTCAACGGCAACAACTCACTGACGGGGTCGTCGCTGATACCGAAGCAGGTCACGTTCGACAACTTCCGTTCGTTGTTTCAGGGCCAGAAGAACGTGACCGGACACGCCACCTTCCAGAACGCGCACTACCTCGCCTGGTTCGCGAACTCGATGATCGTCGCCACGGCAACCGCCCTCATCACCGTCCTGCTGAGCGCACTGGCGGCCTACGCCTTCAGCCGCTTCCGCTTTAGAGGGCGGCGGATCGGGATGCTGTCGCTTCTCCTCATCCAGATGTTTCCGCAGCTGCTCGCGATCGTGGCGATCTACCTGATCGTGTTCCGGGTCGGCGACATCTTCCACTTCATCGGCCTCAACACGCTGATCGCCTTGATCGTCGTCTATCTCGGCGGCGCAATGGGTGTGAACACATGGCTGATGAAAGGGTTCTTCGACACGATCCCCGCCGAGCTCGACGAGTCCGCACGTGTCGACGGGGCGACGCCCGCTCAGGTGTTCTGGGGCGTCGTGCTGCCGCTGGCCGCGCCGGTGCTCGCAGTGATCGCGCTGATCTCGTTCGTCACGACGCTCAACGAATTCGCGATTGCGAGCGTCATCCTCCAGACCCAGACCAAGTTCACGCTGCCCGTCGGATTGTTCCAGTACATCAACCAGGCGTACTCGGAGCACTGGGGCCCGTTTGCGGCAGGCGTTCTCATCGCTGCGGTGCCGGTCGCCCTGTTGTTCGCCTTCCTGCAGCGCTACATCGTCGAGGGCCTGACGTCGGGCGCGGTCAAGGGATGAGCCTTCTGGAGACGGCCACGCTGCTCGACGAGCCGCATCACGACGGCTCGGAGCTCTTCATCGACGGCGACGTCGTACGCGTGCACGTCCCGCGCGACGTCGACACGGTGGCGCTGCGGTACGTCGAGGATGGCGAAGGCCGTGGAGTGGAAGCGACTCCCGAGGGCGACGGCTGGTGGAGCGCGCGGCTGCCGATGACGAACCCCGTCATGAACTATCGCTGGCTGCTCTCCGGCGGCGAGCTCGGCTACGCGTGGCTCAACGGTGTGGGTACCGCCGACCACGAGGTTCCCGACGCCGACGACTTCGTCGTCACCACCGACCCACCCGGGCCTGCCTGGCACCTCGGCTCGGTCGTGTACCAGATTTTTCCGGATCGGTTCGCGACGACGGGCACCGGATCCGACCCGCCCGAATGGGCCGTGCCTCGTGACTGGCACCAGCTGCCGGAGGGGCGCTCGCCGGAGACGCCGTACGAGTGGTTCGGCGGCGATCTGCCGGGTGTCGAGGCGCATCTCGACCACATCGAGACGCTCGGCGCCAACATCATCTACCTGACGCCGATCTTCCCGGCAGGCAGCACGCACCGCTATGACTCGACGACCTTCGACCGGGTTGACCCGCTGCTCGGCGGCGACGAGGCGCTCGCGTCGCTCACGCGCGCCGCGCACGCGCGCGGAATGCGCGTTATCTCCGACCTGACGACCAACCACACCGGCGACCAGCACGAGTGGTTCACGGCCGGCGAGCGCGACCTCTACCTGTTCGACGAGAGCGGCGACTACGAGGCGTGGTGGGGGATCAAGTCGCTGCCGAAGCTCAACTGGCTTTCTCCAGAGCTGCGGCGCCGCCTGCAGGACGTGGCACGCAAGTGGCTGCAGCCGCCGTACTCACTCGACGGCTGGCGCGTGGACGTCGCGAACATGAGCGGCCGCGTCGCGGACACGGATCTGAATGCCGACGTCGCGCCGACGCTCCGCGAAGCGCTCAGCGACGACGCGCTGCTCGTCGCCGAGAACTTCCACGACTACCGCCCCGACTTTCGCGGGTGGCACGGCGTCATGAACTACTCAGGTTTTTCCAAGCCGGTGTGGACCTGGCTGCGCGGCGACTTCGAGCTCGACTACTTCGGCCTCCCGGTGACGATGCCGCGGCTCGGCGGCAAGGCGTCGGTGGCGACGATGCGCGCGTTCCGCGCCGGCGTGCCGT
>JBKPGW010000297.1:0-22117 GCA_046729555.1 Actinomycetota bacterium
TCGCCTGCCGGACGGCTCGCGCGTGAACGCGATCATCCCGCCGCTCGCCCTCAAGGGCCCGACGCTGACGATCCGGAAGTTCTCGCGCGACCCGTACACGATGAACGACCTGATCTCGTTCGGGTCGATCTCGCCGAAGGCGGCGCAGTTCCTCGCCGCCTGCGTGAAGGGGAAGCTGAACATCCTCATCTCCGGCGGTACCGGCACCGGTAAGACGACGACTCTGAACGCGATGTCCGCGTTCATCCCGAACGACGAGCGCATCGTCACGATCGAGGACGCGGCCGAGCTTCAGCTCCAGCAGGAGCACGTAATCACGCTCGAGTCGCGGCCTCCGAACATCGAGGGCTCCGGCGAGGTCCGCATCCGCGAGCTCGTCCGGAACGCACTGCGAATGCGCCCCGACCGGATCATCGTCGGCGAGGTCCGCGGCCCCGAGACCCTGGACATGCTCCAGGCGATGAACACGGGCCACGAGGGCTCGCTCACGACGATCCACGCGAACTCCCCGCGCGATGCGCTCTCTCGTCTGGAGACGCTCGTGCTGACCGCCGGCGTCGAATTGCCGCTGCGCGCGATCCGCGAGCAGGTCTCGAGCGCCTTCGATCTGCTCGTGCAGATCACGAGGCTCGTCGACGGCTCACGCCGGATCTCGCACGTCACCGAGGTGCTGCGCATGGAGTCCGACGTGATCACTCTGCAGGACGTCTTCATCGCGAGGCCGCCGTCCGAGGAGACGGAGGCGTCGCACGGGGCGATCAGGCTGCTCTCACCGCTCGCTTGCACCGGGCTCAAGCCGAACTTCCTCGACAAGATGGCGGCCAACGGCGTCATGTTGCAGCCGAGCTTCTTCACGGCTGACGACGACGACGCGCCGGCCGTCGGCCAGGGTCACCAGGCATCGAAGTTCAAGGGAGCCTTCCAGTGAGGAAGCTCCGGCTTGCCGCCGCCGGGCTCGCACTCACCGTCCTCGCACTCCCGGCCGCCGCCGCGGCCGCGGTGCAGTTGCGGGGCGTTGACGCGAGCGCGTATCCGACCGTGCGCGCGTCGGTCGTCTCGCCTGCGGGCGCGGCGATCCCGCCGGCCATGTCGGAGAACGGCCGTCCGGTCGCAGGCCTCCAGGAGCAGAACCTCGGCAGCGTCAAGGCGATCGCGGCGCTGATCGACCGCTCACAGTCGATGCGGGGCAAGCCGCTCGCGGATGCGGTCGCGGCCGCACGCGCCTTCGTCGCGGCCAAGCAGGCGGCCGACGAGCTCTCCGTGATCGCGTTCGGCTCGAGGCCGCTGACCATGTCGCCGTTCTCGACCGTGCGGCTGGACGCGGACGAACCGCTCTCGCGGCTGAAGCCCGACACCGCCCGCGGCACCGCGTTGTACGACGCAATCGCCAGCGCCGCGCATCAGCTGAAGTCGAATCCGCTTCCGGGCCGCGTGATCATCGTCCTGACCGACGGTGCCGACAACGCGAGCAAGGCCACGATCGACCAGGCGATCGCAGCCGCGCGCGACGCGAATGCGGCCGTCTACGCGATCGGGATCGAGGGGGCGGGCTTCACGTCCGACCCGCTCGTCGAGATCTCGGGCAGAACCGGCGGCCAGTACTACGGCGCCGTCTCGACGTCCAAGCTGGCGTCCGTCTACGGCACGATCGCCCGGACGCTCAAGCGGACGTGGCGCGTCTCCTACGTGACGACGGCGCGGCCGGGCGAGCGGATTCACGTCACCGCGTCGATCTACGGTCATGGCACTGCCGCCGGCGGCCTGACCGTCCCCGGGGCCGCTCCTGAGGATGCCGGCCCCTCGAAGATCGTCCCGAAGGGGGCGTACGGTCCCGGCGGTCCGCTGGGCGTTGCCGTTGCGGTCGGATTCCTCGTCCTGCTCGGCGCACTCTTCTTGCTCGCGGGCCTGCGCGGTTCGTGGGTGCGGAGCCGAATCTCGGTCCACATCGGTGAGACGAAGGTGACCTCCAAGAAGGCACGCAAGGAGCGTCGGTCGGAGGCGCTGGGGAACGTCTTCCGGGCGACCGAGAAGGCGCTGGGCCATCTGAAGCCATGGCACAAGATCGGCAAAATGCTCGAACGCGCCGACGTGCCGCTGAAGACGGCCGAGTTCTTCTGGATCGAGGTTGCAGCGGTCTTCGGGATGTTCATGCTGACGGTCATCGCCGGCGCGGCCGTGCCATTCACGCTCGCCGGGATGGTGATCGCCGGTTCGATTCCGTTCGGCTGGGTGTGGCTGAAGATGCGCAAGCGCACCCGCGCGTTCGAGGATCAGCTGCCGGACCTGCTGATCACGATCGCCGCGTCGCTGAAGGCGGGGCACTCGTTCAAGCAGGGACTGCAAGCGGTCGTCGACGAAGGCCATCCGCCGGCAGACGAGGAGCTAAGGCGAGTCCTGACCGAGACGTCGCTGGGCCGGCCGATGGACGACGCGCTGGCCGAGATGGCGGAGCGCGTTGGTTCCAAGAACTTCGAGTTCGCGATCACGGCCGTCACGATCCAGCGCCAGGTCGGCGGTTCGCTGGCGACGCTGTTCGACATGGTCGCCGACACGGTGCGGCACCGGCAGCAGTTCGCCCGCAAGATCCGCGCCCTCACGGCCATGGGTCGGATGTCGGCCTACACGCTGATCGGCATTCCGTTCTTCATCGCCGGCGTCATGACGTTGCTGAACAGGCATTACATGCATCCACTGTTCTGGACGAACGCCGGCCGCGCGCTGATCGTCCTGGCGCTCGTGATGATGGCGTTCGGCTCCCTAATCCTGAAAAAGATCGTCTCTTTCCGAGGTTGATGACATGCTGCTGATAATCGCCATCGCAACGATCGGCTTCGCCGTCTACTACCTGGCGGAAGTCGCAACGGCGCCGATGCGCACGCGCCGAAACCTGGTGCATCGTGCCGCCAACTACGGACGCACTCGCTCCGTGTCGGACCGGCAGGTCCCGCACTTCCGCGAGCGCGTCGTCCTGCCCTTCATGACGCAGCTGGCGAAGCTGATGCTGAAGGTGAATCCACGCGGCTCGACCCACGCCGTCGCCGCGAAGCTGATGGCGGCGGGCATGCGCAAGGCCTCGCCCACAGGCTTCATCGCGGCACAGGGCCTCTTCGTCGTCGGCGGGTTCTTCTTCGGACTGATCGTCTTCGGGGCCGTGGCGCCGGCAAGGGCGCCGCTCTTCGCGATCGGGCTCGGAGTGCTCGGGTTCGTCGGCCCGAACATGTTCCTGAACGGCCGGGTGCGCGCCCGCCAGACTGCCGTTTCCGCGGAGCTGCCGGACGCGCTCGACCTGCTCTCCGTCAGCGTCGAGGCGGGACTCGGGTTCGACGGTGCGGTGCAGAAGCTCACTGAGCACATGGAGGGACCGCTGATCGAGGAGTTCGAGCTCGCGCTCGGCGAGATGCGCATCGGCGAGAGCCGGCAGGAGGCGCTGAAGAAGATGGCCGAGCGAAGCGCGTCACAGGAGATGGCGAGCTTCACGCGCGCGATCATCCAGGCCGACCAGCTCGGTATCTCGCTCGGCCGGATCCTGAGGATCCAGGCAGCCGACACGCGTTTGAAGCGTCAGCTCATGGCTGAGGAGAAGGCGATGAAGGCGCCGATCAAGATGCTCTTCCCGACGGTGCTCTTCATCTTCCCGGCGATGTTCATCGTCATCCTCGGCCCTGCCTTCCTGAACCTCTCCAAGATCTTCCAGTTCTAGGAGGCGGGGTGACCGTGGCTGCAGACCACAGCAAGACGGAGGGCGGCTTCGGTTCCGGCCTGCGCGCAAAGCTGGCCGGCAAGGACCAGGAAGAGCCTCGGTCTCCCGGCGAGGCGATCGCTGCCGCTGCCGAGCTCACTCCGGACGTCGAGTTACTGCGTGCGGAGCTGAACGCGTCGCTCGCCCGCGAGCAGGACCTGCGGGCGTCGCTGCACGAGCAGGTCGAGGTCTCCGGACGTGAGGTGCGGCTGGAGCAGGACGTCGCCGGGCAGGCCGCTGCGCTCGACCGGCGCGCCGCGGCGCTTGCCGAGACGGAGGCGGACCTGGAGGAGCGCGAGCGTCAGATCGCGGCGCGGCTGGCGGAGCTCGACGGGGCGCTCGAGGAGAAGGAGAGGCTTGCGAAGCTCGAGGCTCGCATCGCAGAGCGCGAGCAACTGGTCGACCTCAAGGTTCAGGAGCTGAAGCAGGCCGACGAGGCGCGTGGCACCGAGGCGAGGGAGTGGAAGCAGAAGGTCGAAGACCTGACGCGACGTGAGAAGGAGCTCGCACACGCCGAGGCACGGATCGGAGACGCGCGCAAGCAATCGGAGGCACGCCACGAGAAGCTGATCGAGGCCCTCGAGGAGAGCGAGCAGAAAGCGCGCAAGGCCGAAGAGGAGGCGCGCTCACTCGAGAACCAGCTGGCGGAGCGCGAGGACAGGCTCGCCAAGGCTGAGCAGGAGACGACGCAGGCACGCGTCCAGCTCGAGGCGCGCGAGAAGGTGCTCGCGAAGCGCGAGGCGGAGATCACCTCCGAGAGCGGCAAGAGCGAGGAGCAGCTCGTTGCGCGTGCGCGCGAGCTCGACGAGCGGGAGCTCGAGCTCTCCAGGAAGGCGAGCGAGCTGACCGCGAGGGTGCAGGAGCTCGAGCACGAGGCGAGGCAGCACACGAAGACGCTCGAGGAGGCGCGCAGGCAGGGCGAGGAGGCGCGCGGCGTCCTGCAGCGGCTCGAGGAGCGCGAAGCACAGGTTGCCGCACTCGAGCAGCAAGCGGCACAGGCGCGCGCCGAGCTCGATGCGCGTGACGAGCTGCTGGCGAAGCGCGAGCAGGAGCTCGGCGCTGTGACCGGACACGACGGCGAGCTGGCCGCACGCGCGCGCGACCTCGACCAGCGTGAATTGGAGCTCACGACGAAGGCGAATGAGCTCGCCGCTCGCATGCGGCAGATGGAGCAGGAGGCATCACAACACGGCGCTGCGTTGGACGCTGCACGTGCGCAGGAAGCAGAGGCGCGTTCCCTGCAGGAGGCGCTGGCCAAGCGCGAGGAGCAGCTGGCGGCCGCCCAGCGCGAGCTCACGCAGGGACGGACCCAGCTCGAGGCGCGCGAGCAGGTGCTCGCGAAGCGCGAGGCTGAGCTCGGCGGCGCCACGGGCCGCGACGAGCGCCTGGCGGCGCGTGCGCGTGAGCTGGACGAGCGCGAGCTGGAGCTCTCGACGCGTGCGACCGAGCTGACGGCGCGCATGCAGCAGCTCGAGCAGGAGGCGCAGCAGAGTCAGGCGGCCGCGAACGACGCCTTGGCGCGGCTGGCGAACATCGACCAGCGCGAGTCAGAGCTGATTGCCCGCGAGGCGGAGTTCCACCGTCAGGAGGCGACCTTGCGGCGGGCGGCCGAGGAGGCGCGCAAGCCGGAGGTCGATGAGCTCGCCGAGCGCCGGCTGAAGCAGCGCGACGAGGAACTGACGTCGCGCGAGGCAGCGCTCAACAAGGCGGAGCAGGCGATCCTGGCGTCGCGGAGTCGCTACGAAGGCAAGGAGAAGGCCCTCGACGAGCGCGAGACTGTTCTCGCGAGCCGGGCGAAGGAACTGGAGGAGCGCGAGGCCGCGCTCAACCTCCGCGAGGCTCAGCTCGAGGCCGAGTTCGAGGTCCGCGAACAGCGCCTCGAGCAGCGCGAGAAGGCGGGCGCCGAGCTCGAAGCCCAACTGGCGACGCGCGAGAGCGACCTCTCCATGTACGTCGCGCAGCTGCAGGAAAATTTCGACCGCCGCGAGGCGGAATGGTGGTCGAAGCAATTGGGCGGCAACGCTAGCCAGCCTCCGGCTGCCTAGCGTCTTTGGGATCGCCGCTTCGCGGGGAACGTGCGCAGGCGGAGCCTGCGCACTCCAACAAAGTCGCCGTTTGGCGGAAGTCCCCGGTCCGCGGGCGGTGGTGGCTACGCCATCCCCGCCCGCGTTAGTCCGGCCTACGGTTAGAGCGGCTTCGCCAGCTCTAACCTCCGGCCCTTTTGCGCAGTTTAAGTCGGTCGGTGTTTAGCTACCTCGCGGCGCCGGCGGGCGACCTTACGGCTTGCGCCGGTCGCGCCGCGCGGCGCGCACGCCGCCGTCGCGCAGCCCTCCGCCGGGTTCCGCCTGGGGGGCTGACCCCGCGGGGGTCAGACCCCCAGCCTTTGAAGGCGTCACAATCCGACTAATGGCTTCGACGCTCAGTGACAGCGAGCTCGTCTCGCGCTGCCGCGCGGGGGACCAGGAGGCTTGGAACGAGCTCGTCGAGCGGTTCTCGCGCTACGTCTATGCGATCTCCGTCCAGGCCTTCCGCCTGCCGGAGTCCGACGCCGAGGACGTCTTCCAGGAGGTTTTCGCGCGCGCGTACCAGCATCTGGACAAGCTCCGGGACGACGCGGCCGTGCGGCCGTGGCTCGCCCAGCTGACGCGGCGCCTCTGCATCGACAAGATCCGTGCAACCGCACGAGAGCATCCCGTCGCGCAGGAAGAGCTTCTCGGTGAAACCGAGGAGACCCTCGCGTTTCTCGACGAAGCGCTGACCGTCCACGACGCGCTCGCCCAGACCCCGGAGCACTGCCGCGAGATCCTCGACCGCTTCTTCACGCGTGACGAGAGCTACAAGACCATCGGCGAGGCGCTCGACCTGCCGCCCGGCACCATCGCCAGCCGCATCTCCCGCTGTCTCGGCCGCCTGCGTGAGCTGCTGGAGGGAAGAAGCGGTGCCGAGCCACCGTCTGGAGATCGATGACCGCCGTCAGCGAGGAACGCATTGCCCGCCTGCTCCGCGTCCTGCCCCCGGCCCCGGCCGGTTGGGTCCGTGCGGCACAGGAGCTTCCCTTCACACGGGGAGAGCTGGACGAGATCGTCGCCCGTGCCGAGTCAGACGCTGCGTTCCGCGAGCGGCTCATCGCCGACCTCGAGGCTGCGCTCGCCGCCGAAGGCTACGAGCGCGACCCGGCGGTCCTCGCCGCCCTGCGCGTGCGGCTCGACTCGAAGTAGCAGAATCCCCCGCATGCAGACGGCTTCGGGTGGCGGCCCGCTCGCGGCCCGCGTCACAGCGTCCGCCGCCGCGCTGCTCGCGGAGATCGCGCGTGCCTCGAAGGACGGCTGGCCAGAGGCGGCCGGGATCGCCGCGCAGGCCGAGTCCCTGCGCGACCGTGCCGAACCGCTCGCGGACCTCGCCGCCCGCGCATACGAGGACGCCCTCGCGGCAGGAGGCGGAGACTACGAGCTCGGCCGTGCGTACGCGCAGGCGGCCGAGCCCCCGCTGCGCATCGTGGAGGCGGCGGCCGATGTCGCCGAGCTTGCCGCGGTGATCGCGGCCCAGGGCAACCCGGCGCGGCGTGTCGACGCGGTTGCTGCAGGTCTGCTGGCCGCCGCGGCGGCGGCCGCAGCCGCCGAGCTCGTCTCCGTGAACCTGACCGTCTCGGAAAACGACGAGCGCGCCCGCCGTGCACACGCCCTCGCAGAGGGGGCCGCCCGCGCCGCCGCTACGGCACGAGCGGCCCGGGAGTAGATCAGGCGGTGCGAACCGCCGGCCGTCGACTGACGGCTCTCGCCCAGCGGAGCGCCCGTTCCACCAGCAGCGGCGGCCGCGGCGGCACGCCCTCTCGCAACGTCGCGGCGAGTCGCTCTTGTGTCGCCTCGCGGAGCAGATCCGCGTGGCGGCCTCGAGCGATCTCCTGTGGGGACTGAGGAAACACTCCATCCACTAGACGCGCGGATACACGTGGGTCTTCCCGGGCATTCCATGCTTAGGCTGTCCACGTGACCGAGGAACCCCTTCCCGCCTGGAGCCTGCCCGGAGACGCAGTCGAGCGGATCGCGCTCCCCGAAGCCTGGCCCGGCCGCATCACCCGCGACTGGGCCTGGGCCGGTGCCACCGGCGCCGGCGTCCGCGTCTGCGTGCTCGACAGCGGCGTCGAGAAGGACCATCCCCTCGTCGGCGAGGTTCAGCAGTCGATCGCCATCTCGGTCGAGGGCGACGAGGTCGTCGTGGAGGACGACGACAAGGCCGGCGATCTCTGCGGCCACGGAACAGCCTGCGCCGGCGTGATCCGCTCTCTCGCCCCCGAGGCCGAGCTCGCGAGCGTCCGTGTGCTCGGGGCCGGGTTCACCGGCAGCGGCGCGGTCCTGCTCGAAGGCCTCCGCTGGGCGGTCGAGCAAGGCTACGACGTGATCAACATGAGCCTCTCGACGACGAAGCAGAAGTTCGCGACGCTGCTGCACGAGCTTGCGGACACCGCATACTTCCGTCGCACGATGCTGGTCGCGTCGGCCCACAACATGCCCGTCGAGAGCTACCCCTGGCGCTTCTCGAGCGTCATCTCGGTCGGCAGCCACGAGCAGTCAGACCCCTTCGCGTACTACTACAACCCGACGCCGCCGGTCGAGTTCTTCGCGCGCGGCGTCGACGTCGAAGTGGCCTGGCTCGGCGGCGGGCGCCTCGTCTGCACCGGCAACAGCTTCGCGACGCCGCACGTCGCCGGGATCGCGGCGCTGATCCTGTCGAAGCACCGCGAGCTGACCCCCTTCCAGCTCAAGAGCGTGCTCTACCTGACGGCCACGAACGTGGGGGATGGGACGTGAGCGAGGACCTGCGCAGCGCGGTTGCCGCGGGCGTGCTCGGCGCGGAGGAGAACTTCCGCGAGCTGCTCCGCTCGATCGTCGAGGTGGCGCGCGCGATCTTCAGCGCGAAGGCGTCGTCGATCTTCCTGCTCGACGAGGAGAGCGACGAGCTCGTCTTCGAGGCGGTCGCGGGTGAAGGCTCTGAGTCGCTGGTCGGCCGCCGCTTCCCGTCGAGCACGGGGATCGCCGGCTTCGTCCTGGTCAGCCGCCAGCCGCTCGTGATCGAAGATGTCCTCGAGGATCCGCGCTTCTCTCGGGAGACCGCCCAGAGCACCGGCTTCGTGCCGAAGGGCCTGATGGCGGTACCGCTCCTCCACGAGGAACGCGCGCTCGGCGTGCTCGAGGTCCTCGATCGCCCGAGCGACGCACGCTTCACGCTTGCCGAGATGGAGCTGCTCGGCCTATTCGCGAATCAGGCGGCGATCGCGCTGGATCTTCTGCAGCGAGCGCGACGCGCGCAGGCCGCCCTCGCCGGCGAGGGGGACCTCGCGGTGCTGGCGCGTGTGGCTGCCGCGATCGAGGCGCGCGACAGGGACGAGGACGAAGCGAGGCAGAGCGCGCTGAACCTGCTCGAAGCGATCGAGAAACTGCTCTGAACGCGACGAGCCCCGGGAGCACGCCCCCGGGGCTCGTCTGTCAGGCGGTGTGCGCCCAGAACTTACGCGCGGCGGCGGTGCGCCTCGACGTCGTCGCTTTCCTCGTCGGCCTGCTCTGCGGGCTCGTCCGCGAGCGCGCGCCGGCGGTGTGCCTCGACGTCGTCCTTCTCCTCTGAGAACTGGTCTCGCTCTTCCGAGAACTGCTCTCGCTCTTGCTCCGACATTTCTCCGCCTCCTTTGGGCGAGGGTGAATACCGCTGACATCTTCAAGACGGGTGGTCTCCCCGGAATCTTCCCTTGCGGCGACTTCGAACACAACCGGAATGGGAGGGTTCCCGGATGCAGCTTCCCGATCGTCTTCGCGAGACCCGGCGAGATTTCGCCGGCGTGCTTCGCAATCCCGGCCTGCGCCGCCTGGAGTCGGCCTGGGCCTTCTCGATCGTGGCGACCTGGGCCTACGGGATCGCGGTGGTGGTTTTCGCATACGACGCGGGCGGCGCCACCGCGGTGGGCGTCGTCGGCTTGTTGCGATGGGTGGCGGCCGCAGCCGTGTCTCCGTTCGCCTCGCTGCTCGCCGATCGCTATGACCGCCGCCGGGTGATGGTCGCCTCCGACGTGGCGCGGGCGGCGCTCACGGCCGGCGCCGCCGCGGCGGTCCTCGCCGACGCCCCCGCGGCGATCGTGTACGTCCTGGCCACGCTCGTCAGCGTGGCCGCGACGCCTTTTCGCCCGGCCGAGGCCGCGTACACGCCGTCGCTCGTGAACACTCCCGAGGAGCTGGGGGCGGCGAACGTCGTCGCCGCCGCGATCGAAAGCGTCGGCATCTTCGCCGGGCCCGCGATCGGCGGACTGCTGCTGGCGACGACCACCGTGGCCACCACCTTCTTCGTCACGGCCGGCGCCGTCGCAGCCTCGGCAGTGCTGATCCTCCGGATTCCGGCTCGATCCGAGCCGAGAGAGGTGGCGGTTCCCGAGGCGATCGGCGCGGAGTTGCTGGCGGGCGTGCGCACGATCCTCCGGGATCGAAAGATCGCGGTGCTCGTGGGCCTGTTCGCGGCCCAGACCTTCGTCGACGGCCTGCTCGGCGTGCTGATCGCGGTCATTGCGCTCTCATACCTCGACGCCGGCGCTGCGACCGTTGGCTGGCTCAATGCTGCCTCGGGGATAGGCGGTGTCCTCGGAGCGCTGGCGGCCGCGATCCTCGTCGGGCGCGGTCGGCTCGCGGGCGACTTCGGGCTCGGTGTACTGCTGTTCGGGCTTCCGCTGGCACTGGTTGCCGCCGGGGCGAACGAAGCCCTCGCCCTCGTGATGCTCGCCGTCGTCGGCCTCGGCAACACCCTTGCCGACGTCGCCGGGGTGACGCTGCTGCAACGCGTAGCTCCGGACGAGGTCACCGGCCGCGTCTTCGGCGTCCTGGAGACGCTGCTGTTGCTCACCGTGGGGCTCGGCGCGGCTGCTGCCCCGGGGCTCGTGTCGATCCTGGGGACGCGCGGGGCGCTTGTCGCCGCGGGCCTGCTCTTGCCGTTGCTCGTGCTGCCGGCCTGGGGGGTTCTGCGCCGGATCGACGCCGAGGCGAACGTTCCCGTGCGGCAGCTCGAGTTGCTAGGACGTGTGCCGTTCCTCTCGACGTTGCCCGAGGCGACGCTCGAGCGACTCGCCCGCGCCGCCCGAACGGAGGTGGTGCAGGCAGGAGCCGAGATCGTCCAACAGGGCGCAGCCGGCGACAGCTTCTACGTCCTCGAGTCCGGCACGGTGGACGTCTTCGTCGACGGCGGCCGCGTTGCGACACTGAGCGCGGGCGACTATTTCGGCGAGATCGCGCTGCTCAGGGACGTTCCGCGAACCGCCTCGGTCCGCGCGCGCGACGGGACGACGCTCGAGGTCCTCACCCGCGACGACTTCCTGCCTGCGGTCAGCGGCTACGCCGCGAGCCTGGCCTCGGCCGAAGCCATTGTCGGCAGGCGCCTCGGTGTGCGCGGCTAGGCGGAGGCGACACCGGGCCGGAGCGAGCCGAGCCGGGTGGCCACGACCGCATGGGCGGCCGCGGCGCTCTCCGGATGACCCGTGACTGCGGAGAGAAACGCGTCGCGCTCGATCGTCAGCAGGTCGAGCTCGGTGAGCGCGACGACCGTGGCGGTGCGCGGGACATCCCGCAGCAATGCGATCTCGCCGAAGTAGTCCCCCGCCCGCAGCGTTTGGCGGCGCTTCCCGTCGATCAGGACATCGGCCTCGCCGCGAGCGATCACGTAGAACCGATCTCCCGCGTCGCCTTGGCGGACGACCTCCACCGCCGGCGCGACGTGGAGAGGCTGAGCCTCGTGCGCCAACTGCTCCAGGATCGCGGGTGCGAGTGGGCGGAGGATCGGGATCGAGTGCAGCAGCGCAAGGCTCTCCGGTGCGCCGGCAACCTCGCGATCGAGGCGTCGAAGCCGCGGCCACGCGACGGCCGCCACCACCGGCAGCGGCGCACCTACGGCAACGAGCGTCCAGCGGTCTCCCACCAGCGCAATCAGTGCCGGCGCGAGCACCGCGCCCAGCCCGAGGGTGCCGACGAAGACGCTCTGGACGAGGCCCATGACGCGCGTGAGGACCTCGTCGGGAACGCTCCGTTGCAGCAGCGTCAGCCCGGCCACGTCGACCACGGTCGTACCCAGGCCCGCCAGACCGAGGAGAACGAGCGCGGACGCCGCTCTCGGCAGCAGCGCGATCACCGCGATCGGGAGCCCGGCCAGTGCAAGTCCTGCGCCGAAGGCGGATGCAAGCTGCGGCCGCGCGACGAGCGCGACGGCCGCGATCCCGCCCAGGAGACCGCCGACCCCGACGGCGGAGCTCAGGAAACCGATGCCGGACTTGCCGAGGTCCAGCGTCTCGAGCGCCAGCACGACGATGAGCACGTTCACCGCGCCGGCCGAGAGCGTCTGCATGCCGTAGAGCCCGATGACCAGCCGCAGCCGCGAGTCACGGGCGACCGTGCCGAAACCCGCGAAGGCCTCGGCCACGAAGCTTCGCCGCCGCACAGGGGCCGCGGCGCTTCGCTCGATCGACACTCGTGCGAGCAACACCGCCGCGAGGAGGAAGACGGCTGCATCCGCAGCGAAGACGATGTCCGTACCGGTGACCGCGAGCAGCAGCCCGCCGATCGCAGGGCCCGCGAAGATGCCGACGCTCTCGATCGTCGTCAGCACGAGGTTCGCCGCCGTCAACTCCTGCGGTGTCCGCGCCAGCAGCGGCAGCAAGGCCGCCTGCGTGGGGCGAAAGATCGATTGGAGGAGCCCCATCAGAGCTGCGAGCGCGTAGACGATTCCGGCCGGGGCGCCGAGGAAAGCGGCAGCGGACGCAGCGGCAATGGTCACGGTCCGGGCGACGTTGATCGCCACGATCACCCGCTCCCTGCGGTAGCGGTCCCCGAGCAGGCCGCCGAACGGCGCCGCGACGAAGGCCGGCAGCACCCGCAGCAGCCCGACGAGCCCGACGGCGCCCGCGCCCCCGCGCTGATACGCGTAGAGCCCGAGCGTGATGATGAAGATCCAGTAGGCACAGACGGTCCCCGCCCACGAGAGCTCCACCCGTCTGAGGTTCGCGTTCCGGAAGACGGCCGAGAAGGCCTGACGCGCCTCGTGCAGCTGATCTCGGAAGGCGCTCAGCATCGCGCGATCGTACGAGGCTTTGTGTTTTTCCGAGCAGCAAGGGAAGATATGAGCCTGTTCGACTGTCTAGAGGACGAAAACGCCGGATGTGGATTCGGCGTCCGAAAGGAGGAGCAGTGGAGGAGAACAAGGAACCGACGACCGCTGACACCGAGACCGAGGACGTCGAGGGCCACGGCTTCGTCGATCGGCCAGTTGCCGACCAGCCAGTAGCGGATGCCAACAAAGAGGAGCCCGACGTCGAGGGCCACGGCTTCGTCGATCGGCCTGTCGCCGACCGGCCTGTCGCGGACTAGCGGAACGCCCTACCAGTGCTTGTCGGGGCGGCTTCGGCCGCCCCGACTGTTGCTCGGGCCCGTTCGTCCAGCGCGGGCTCGTCGATCGTCAGAGTGCGCGCATCGGCGTCGACGGTCGCGGTGACGGCGAGCGGGATCGTGCAGAGATGTTCGCCGTGCCCAAGCGGGAGGTTGTGCACGACCGGCACGCCGAGCGGCTCGAGGTGATGCTCGAACACGTCCTCCATCGAACGGCTGCGCAGCCACGGCTCAGGCTGCAACCGCTCCTCGCACTTGTACATCTCCCCGATCGCGACGCCGGCTACGCGTTCGAGCTTCCCGGCGTTGTGCAGTTGCGTGAGGATGCCGTCGACGTGCCAGGGCGGACAATGCACGTCCTCGAAGAAGAGGATCACGCCGTCGAGGTCGATCTCCCACGGAGTGCCGAGCGTCTCGCGCAGCAGCCAGAGGCAGCCGCCCACGAGCGGTGCGGTGGCGCGGCCCGACCCGAGCGCGCCGATGTAAGGGTCGTCGGGCCGCGCCGGGATCTCACCCAGCGGCTCGGGATCGGTCATGGCGCGCAGAAAACGCTCCTTCGACCACTCCTCCCGCTTCGGGGCGCCCATGCTCGTCAGGCCGAGACCGTAGAAGGTCACCAGCCCTGTGCGCTGGCGAATCGCAACGTGTAACGCCGTCACGTCCGAGTAGCCGACGAGCGGCTTCGGGTTGGCCGCGATGACCTCGTAGTCGAGGTGGGGGAGGACCTGCGAGGCGCCGTAGCCGCCTCGCAGCATCTGCACGATGTCGACCTCGTCATCGGCGAACAGCGCCGTGACGTCGGCCGCGCGGGCGCGCGCGTCGCCGGCGACATAGTCGTCGCGCGTGTGCACGCCCGGCGCGAGCTTGACGCGGTAGCCGCGCTGCTCGTACCAGCGAATCCCGCGGTCGATCTCGGACCGGTTCTCGAACGGGCTCGACGCCGCAGCGACGCCGATCGTCCCGCCCTCGGGTAGCGGCGGCGGCTTCAAGTCCAAAAGGCCGGGGTCAGACCCCGGAGGGGTCTGACCCCAGCAGTTCGGGGGGGCGGTGGCGGCTTCAAGATCAAAAGGCCGGGGTCAGACCCCAGCAGTTCGGGTTCGGCGGGTCGTCAATCGACCTTCGCCATCACGTGCTTGATCTGCGTGTAGTCCTCCAGCGAATAGGTGGAGAGGTCTTTCCCGTAACCCGACTGCTTGTAGCCGCCGTGCGGCATCTCGCTGACCAGCGGGATGTGGTCGTTGATCCAGACCGTGCCGAACTGCAGCTTGCGTGCCGCGTTCAGCGCCCGGCCGATGTCGCGTGTCCACACCGACGCGGCGAGGCCGTAGTCGACGTCGTTTGCCCACTCGATCGCCTGGTTGTCGTCGGCGAACCGCTGAACCGTCACGACCGGTCCGAAGACCTCTCGCTGGATGATCTCGTCCTGCTGGCCGACGTCGACGACGACGGTCGGCTTGACGAAGAAGCCGCGGTCGCCGTTCGAGCCGCCGCCGGTCAGCACCGTCGCGCCCTTCGCGCGGTCGAGGAAGCCGAGCACGCGCTCCTGCTGCGCCTGGGAGATCACCGGGCCCATCTCGATCTCGTCGCCCTCGGCGGGGTCGCCGACATGCAGCGACTCGACGGCGGGCACGAGCTCCTCGAGCAGCTTGTCGTAGATCTTTGGCCCGGCGACGACGCGCGAGGCGGCGGTGCAGTCCTGGCCGGAGTTCCAGTAGCCGCCGATCTTGATCCCCTCCGCGACGGCGGCGGGATCGGCGTCATCGAACACGAGCACCGGCGCCTTGCCGCCGAGCTCGAGGTGCACCCGCTTGAGGCTGTCCGCGGCGGTGCGCGCGATGATCTTGCCCGTCTCGACGTCGCCGGTCAGCGACACGAGCCGCACGTCGGGATGCTTGACGATCGCCTCCCCCGCGGGCACGCCGTCGCCCGTGACGACGTTCAGCACCCCGGCGGGGAGGATGTCGGCCGCGAGCTGCGCGAAGCGCAGGGTCGTCAGCGGCGTCTGCTCGGATGGTTTCAGCACCTGCACGTTGCCTGCTGCGAGCGCGGGGGCGACCTTCCAGACCGCCATCATCAACGGGTAGTTCCAGGGCGCGATGCCGCCGACGATGCCGATCGGCTCGCGCCGCAGCCACGAGGTGTACCCCTTCATGTACTCGCCGGCCGACTTGCCTTCGAGCACGCGCGCCGCGCCCGCGAAGAAGCGCAGGTTGTCGGCGCAGACCGGCATCTCGTCTTTCGCGTAGGACAAAGGCTTGCCGACGTTGCGCGACTCGAGCTCGGCCAGCTCGTCGGCGTGCTCGTCGATCGCGTCCGCGAGCTTGAGCAGCGCCTCGGCGCGCTCGCCCGGCGTCGTCTCGAGCCACTCGGGCAGCGCCCGCTTCGCCGCCTGGACGGCACGGTCGACGTCCTCGGCGGTCGCGGCGGGCACCTCCGCGATGACCTCGCCGGTGGACGGGTTCAGGACCTCCATGGTTTCGCCGGCGGCGGAGTCCACCCACTCGCCGCCGATGAAAATCTGGTGCTTCGACACGGTGGTGCTCACGACTACCTCCTTCTCAGAATCCCGGTGTCGCGCGTCAGGCGCGCGGCGATGGCCACCGGGATCACGGTCATGACTATCACGAAAAAGACGACGACGTTCACCTGCGGCAGCTCCTGGCCGAGACGCAGATTCCCGAGGATCCAGATCGGGAGCGTGGTCTGCGCGCCGGCGGTGAACGTCGTGACGATCACCTCGTCGAATGACAGCGCGAACGCGAGCAAAGCGCCCGCGACGAGTGCGGTGGAGACCACCGGTAGCGTGACGAAGCGGAATGTCTGCCAGCCGTCGGCGCCGAGATCCATCGACGCCTCGGTGAGCGAGGTCTGCGTGCGGCGCAGCCTCGCGACGACGTTGTTGTAGACGATCACGATGCAGAAGGTCGCGTGCCCGATCACGATCGTCCAGAGCGAAGGTGTGAGGTGGTGAACCGGGTTGTTCGAGAAGAACGAGTTGAGCGCGATCCCCGTGACGACACCCGGCAGCGCGATCGGGAGGACGAGCAGGAACGTGATCGTGTCGCGTCCGAAGAAGCGGAAGCGGCTCACCGCGGTGGCAGCAGCGGTGCCGAGCACGAGCGCGATCGCGGTCGCAAGGCCGCCCGCCTTCAGGGACAGCACGAGCGCAGAGCGAGCCTCCTCGTTGTGCCACGCCGTGCTGAACCAGTTCGTGCTGAAGCCGGCAATCGGCCAGCTCTGGATGTTCGAGGAGTTGAACGCGTAGACGCAGATCAGGACGAGCGGAATCCAGAGGAAGAGGACGACCCCGAGCGCCCACGCTCCCAGTGACAGCCGTGTTGCGCGCGTCTCCACTCAGAGCGCCTCGAATGCGCCCAGCCGCTTCGCGATCGTCAGGTAGACGGCCATCACGATCAGCGGCACCGTCGCGTAGGCGGCGGCGAAGGGCAGGTTGTTCGTCAGCCCGAGGACGTTCCGGTAGATCACGTTCCCGATGAAGTCGACGTTGCCGACGAGCGTGGGCGTGATGTAGTCGCCGAGCGTCAGCGAGAAGGTGAAGATCGAGCCGGCGACTATTCCCGGCAGCGCGAGCGGCAGGATCACGCGCCGGAACGTCGTCCAGCGGCGGGCGCCGAGGTCACGCGACGCTTCGAGATACGAATCGGGGATGCGTTCTAGCGCGGCGTAGATCGGCAGGATCATGAACGGGAGCCAGATGTACGAGAACACGATCCACATTGCCGTGTTCGTGAACGCCCAGCCCTGTTCCGGCAGCCCGAGCTTTCCGAGCGACCAGTTGAGGGCGCCGTCGTGGTTGAGGATCAGCCGCCAGGCGTAGATCCGCGCGAGGTAGCTCGACCACAACGGCAGCAGGACGAGGACGAACAACACCGTCCGCAGCCGCGGCGATGCGAGCCGTGCCATGAAGTACGCGAACGGAAAGGCGATCACCGCATCCGTCAGCGTCACGGCCGCGGCCATCCAGATCGTCCGGAACGCGATCTCGCGGTACGTCGAGTCGGTGAAGATCGTGTCGAAGTTCGACCACGTCCAGGCGTGCGTGAGCTTGCCGGTGAACGCGTCGATGCTCCAGAACGCGGAGACGAAGAGCACCGTGAGCGCAGCGAGATAGAAGACGACCATCCACCCGAGCGGCGGCAGCAGGAGCGCGAGCGCGCGCAGCCACGGCCGCCGCCAGAGCGCCGCCGAGTGGCGGCGGCGGGCCGTCCAGCGAGGACGGCCCGCCTCATAAACCTTTGAAGCCACTAGCTCTTGATGTCAGTCCAGGCTTGCTGCCACTTCGTGTAGTCCATGCAGTTGCTCTTGCCGTTGCCGCAGTCCTTGACGGGCGTCTTCCAGAACTTGATCGAGTTGAAGTACGCCGTCGGTGCGTTGGCGTGGTACTGCGCGCACGAGCCCTTCGACAGCTTGTCCATCACGGCGCAGGCCTTCGTGTTCGCCGGCGTCTCACCGAAGTAGATCGCCTGCTGCGCCTGCACCTTCGGCGTGGACACCCACTGGATCCATTTGACCGCGCAGTTCGGATGCTTCGCCTTGGACGAGATCATCCACGTGTCGGCCCAGCCCGTCGCTCCTTCCTTCGGGATCAGGTCCTTCACCGGTGCCTTCGCCGCCTGCAACGTGTTTGTCTGGTACGGCCACGACGCGCCGATCGTCGCGCTGCCGTTCCTGAATAGGTCGATCTCGTCGCCCGCAGTCGCCCAGTACTTCTTGACGAGCGGGCGCTGCTTCTTCAGCAGGTCGACCGTCGCCTTGAACTGCGACTGGTTGAGCTCGTATGGATCCTTGATCCCCAGGCCCGGCTTCGTCTTGGACAGATACAGCGCCGCGTCGGCGATCTGGATCGGGTTGTCGGGAACGGTGATCTTGCCCTTGTACTTCGAGCTGTAGAGCACGCCCCACGAGTTGGGCGCGGGCTTCACCTTCTTGGTGTTGTAGAGCAGCGTGTTCGGGCCCCACTGCAGCGAGATCCCGTAGTGCACGCCCTTGACGGTGTTGTGTGCCGGCGACTTCAACGCCGGGATGAAGTTCTTGAAGTCCGGGATCAGCTTCGGGTCGATCGGCCGCACGTCTTTGCCGAAGATCAGGCGCAGGCTCGCGTCGCCCGATGCCGAGACCGCGTCGTACTGACCCGTGCGCATCAGCGTCACCATCTCGTCCGAAGAGCCGCCGTACTTCGAGCTCACCTTGCATCCGGTCGCCTTCGTGAACGGGTTCACCCACTGCTTGTACGTGTAGCCCTCCCACGCGATCAGCCGGAGCGAGCCCTCGGCCTTCCCGACCTTCGTGATCATCGGGTTGTCCGCCGCGGAGCTGACTCCCGACGCCGGCACACAGAGCGCGGCCGCAACCGCTGCGACCAGCACGTGTCCCCTGCGAATCCTCCTCATCCTTGCCCTCCTGGTTCGATCTCGTAGGTGTGCTCGGGACGCCACTCGAGGCGCACCCGCCTGCCCCGCGACTCGAGTGCCTCGCTCGAGGAGGTCTCGAGGTTCTGCTTGACGACCGTCAGCTCGCCCCCTGAATCGAGCTCGACGACGTACCTCGTGAACATGCCGACGTAGACGACATTCCGAACGTGCCCGGGCTCCCCGCTGCCGGCTCCGTCGAAGTGCATCTGGATCTTCTCCGGCCGCACGGTGAAGCGCCGGCCGTCCCGTTCGAGCAGGTTCGAGACGCCGACGAAGCCGGCGACGAACTCCGTTGCCGGATGCTCGTAGACCTCGGCCGGGCTGCCGATCTGCTCGATCCGGCCCTCGTTGAACACGGCGAGGCGATCGCTCATCGTGAGCGCCTCCTCCTGGTCGTGCGTGACGTAGACGAAGGTGAGCCCGACGTCCTGCTGAATGCGCTTCAGCTCGATCTGCATGTCCTGGCGCAGCTTCAGGTCGAGCGCGCCGAGCGGCTCGTCCAGCAGCAGGACGCGCGGCCGGTTGACGAGCGACCGCGCCAGCGCGATGCGTTGGCGCTGTCCGCCGGAGAGCTGGACCGGCTTGCGCCCGCCGACGTTCGGCAGCCTCACCATCTCGAGCGCGGCCTGGACGCGTTGCTTCCGCTCCGCGCGCGACACACCCTTGACGCGCAGGCCGTAGCCGACGTTCTCCGCCACGGTCATGTGGGGGAAGAGGGCGTAATCCTGGAACACCGTGTTGACGTCGCGCTCGTACGGCGCGCGCCCGGTGACGTCGACGCCGCTCAGCTCGATGTGCCCCTCGTCGGGCCGTTCGAAGCCGGCGATCAGCCGCAGCGTCGTCGTCTTGCCGGACCCGGACGGCCCGAGCAGCGTGAAGAACTCCGCGGCCTCGATCTCGAGGTCGAGGTGGTCGACGGCGACGACGTCGCCGTAGGTCTTGCGCACCCCGAGCAGCCGCACGTCCATTGCTGCAGGGATCTTTGCCGAGACGGGCCGGGTCTCAGGCAGTGTCTGCGTCGCCAAGCGATTCCTCCAGCAGGCCGAGCCCGCGGTGCAGCAGCTCGTCCTCGATCGTGAGCGGCACGAGGATGCGGATGACGTTGCCGTAGATCCCGCAGGAGAGCAGGACGAGGCCGCGCTCCCTGGCGGCCGCCGTGACGCGGGACGCGCGCTCGGGCGTGGGCTCGGCGAGCTCGAGGGCGAGCATCGGGCCGAGACCGCGCACCTCGCCGCCGCCGGCGTGGCCCTCGAGGCGTTCGCGGATCTGCCTGCCGATCTCCTCGGAACGGGCGCGGAAATCGTCCGTGCGCACCTCGTTGAGCACCGCGACGGCGGCAGCGCAGGCTGCGGGGTTGCCGCCGAAGGTGCCGCCGAGGCCTCCCGGCGGGACGGCGTCCATCAGCTCGGCCTTGCCGGTGACGCCGGCAAGCGGAAGGCCGCCGCCGAGCGACTTTCCGCTCACGAGCAGATCGGGCTCGACGCCGTAGTGCTCGATCGCCCAGACGGGACCGGTGCGTCCGACTCCGGACTGCACCTCGTCGTCGACGTAGAGGATCCCGTGCTCGTCGCAGATCTCCTTCAGGCGACGCGGAAAGTCGTCGGGCATCGGGATGAACCCGCCCTCGCCCTGCACGGGCTCGAGCACGATGCAGGCGACATGCTCGGGCGAGACGTCCTGCTTGAACAAGTGACGCAGGGACTCGAGCGCGTCGTCGCTCGTGACGCCGCGGTATGGATACGGCGCCGGCGCCCGGTACACCTCCGGCGCGAACGGGCCGAAGCCGTCCTTGTACGGGACGACCTTGGCGGTGAGCGCCATCGTCAGGTTCGTGCGGCCGTGGAAGGCGTGGTCGAAGGCGATCACCGCCGGCCGGCCGGTCGCGACGCGCGCGATCTTCACGGCGTTCTCGACCGCCTCGGCGCCGGAGTTCAGTAACAGGGAGCGCGTCTCGCTCTCGCCGGGCCAGAGCTCGTCCAGCAGGCGGCAGACGTCGACGTACGGCTCGTACATGCCGACCATGAAGCACTGGTGCAGGTAACGCTCGACCTGTTCCCGGATCGCTGCCGCAGCGAAGCCGTGGCCGGTGTTCTGGCAGCCCAGCCCCCCGGCGAAGTCGACGTACTCTCGGCCGTCGACATCCCAGATCCGCGCGCCGTCGGCGCGCGCGACGACGAGCGGCGTCGTCGCGACGCCGCGCGCGACGTAACGCTCCCGCTCGGATGCGATTCGCTCTGACGCCGTCTGCTCGCTGACCGCCATCAGCCGTGCTTCAGGTCGCCGAGGATGTCTCCGGCGGCCCGCTCGCCGGTCTCGACTCCGCCGTTGAGGTAACCCTGGAAGTCCTGCGAAGTGTGCTCGCCGCAGAAGTGGCAGTTCCCCTGGCGTGCGTATTCCATCCCGGAGAACTTCGTGTACTGCCCGACCTTCCAGTAGGAGTACGAGCCCTTCGTCCACGGGTACGCCGTCCAGAAGTCGATCGTGGCCCGCCCGGTCCAGTGATTCGGGATGTTGGGCACCGTCGGGAAGACCGGTTGCAGCTGTGACATGAACTGCTGCGCCCGCGACGACGGCGTCCCGCTGCCGAAGCTCGCGCCGATGTTGCCGCCCGTGTAGTCGACGAGCAGCCCTTTGCCCTTGCCGGCACCCTGAGCCCGCGACACCTCCCACGTGTTCTGGTAGCCGGTGTCGGCGTACGTGTTGCCGTTGTTCCCTGCGCCGTACCAGAAGCGGTCCTTGAACTCGACGTGCAGCTTCGAGTTCGTCCCCATCGGGAGCTCCTCGATCGCGGTCACCTTCAGCGGCTCGAAGCCTGCCTTCGAGTAGTTGACCGACCGGAGCAGCGAGAAGGGGAGCGCGAGGACGACGTGGTCGGCGGTGACCGTGAGCGTCCCGGAGTCCTTGCGGAACGTGAGGGTGTAGGAGCCGCCCGTGTTCAGCTTGATCGACGTCAGCTCATGGCCGAGCAAGATCTGGCCCGCGAGCGCGGCGCCGAGGCGCTGTGGGATCTGGTCGTTGCCGCCGCGCACGTGGTACTTCTCGTTCGAGGGCCCGAAGACCCGGAACTGACCCTGCCCGGAGTAGCCCAGCAGGTAGAGCAGGTTGAGCGAGCTCTGCTGGCTGCACTCCGCTCCGTACTCGATGTTGTAGGCGACGTCCAGCAGCTGACCGAGCTTCGATTCGGCGCCTCCGAACGGGATGCTCTCGTTCAGCCAGTCGATGATCGACATATGGTCGAGCTCCCAGCCGCGCTGGGTGTAGTTGTTCCAAAGCGTCGGGTAGCTCGCGGCCGAGACGTCGCTATGCACCTTCTGCCAGATCTTCTTGAGGTCGTCCGTCGCCTCCTCGAACGAATACGGCTCGCCGTCGAAGTAGAAGAAGTCCTCCGTGCCGTTCGGCTGAGCCTGGAGCAGGTTGTCGAGGTCGAGCCCGAGCCCCTGGGCAAGTTGCCGGATCTGCGTGTGGCCCTGGTCGATCAGCTCGCCGCCGTGCTCGGCGACCAGCGGATCGAAGTCGTGGCTCGTCCAGCAGCGCCCGCCGAT
>JBKPGW010000298.1:0-3985 GCA_046729555.1 Actinomycetota bacterium
CGCGGACTCCACGCAGGCGAAGCTCGACCGCCTCCAGCAGCTGCGCGACGAGGCGGAGCACGCGGCGAGCGAGCAGGCCGTCGAGCGCCAGCGGCAGCAGGGCAAGCTGCTGGCGCGGGAACGGCTCGTCGAGCTCCTCGACCCCGGCTCGTTCGTGGAGCTCGACCGCTACGTGCGCCACCGCGAGCCGAACTTCGGGATGCTCGAGCGACGTCCCTACGGGGACGCGGTCGTTACCGGCTACGGGACGATCTTCGGGCGCAAGGTCTTCGTGTTCTCACAGGACTTCACTGTGTTCGGCGGATCGCTGAGCGAGGTCTTCGCCGAGAAGATCTGCAAGGTGATGGATCTCGCGCTCAAGTACGGCTGCCCCGTGATCGGGATCAACGACTCGGGCGGCGCGCGCATCCAGGAGGGGGTCGTCTCGCTCGCCGGCTACGCGGAGATCTTCTGGCGCAACGTGCAGTGCTCGGGCGTGATCCCGCAGCTCTCGCTCGTGATGGGACCCTGCGCGGGCGGCGCCGTGTACTCGCCCGCGATCACCGACTTCGTCTTCATGGTCGAGGGCTCGTCGTACATGTTCATCACCGGGCCCGACGTGGTGAAGACCGTGACGGGCGAGGAGGTGACGTTCGAAGAGCTCGGCGGCGCGTCGACGCACGCGTCGAAATCGGGCGTCGCGCACTTCATCTCGCCGGACGAGAAGGCGTGCCTGGAGGACGCGCGCTACCTGATCTCCTTCCTGCCGCAGAACAACCTCGACCCGCCCCCGTTCGCGGAGGCGTCGGACGCACGCGACCGCGAGGACCCGGAGCTCGACACGCTCGTCCCGGACAACCCGAACAAGCCGTACGACATGCACGACGTCGTCCGGCGGGTCGTCGACGACGCCGAGTTCCTGGAGGTGCACGAGCTGTGGGCCGAGAACGTGATCTGCGGCTTCGCGCGCTTGGGCGGTCATCCGGTCGGCATCGTCGGGAACCAGCCGCGCTCGCTCGCGGGCGTGCTGGACATCGACTCGTCGGTGAAGGCCGCGCGCTTCGTGCGCCTCTGCGATGCGTTCAACATCCCGCTCATCACCTTCGTGGACGTGCCCGGGTTCCTGCCGGGGACGCAGCAGGAGTGGGGCGGGATCATCAGGCACGGCGCAAAGCTGCTGTACGCGTTCGCCGAGGCGACGGTGCCGAAGCTGACGGTGATCACGCGCAAGGCGTACGGCGGCGCGTACGACGTCATGAGCTCGAAGCACATCCGCGCCGACTTCAATTTCGCGTGGCCGACGGCGGAGGTGGCGGTGATGGGGCCGGAGGGTGCGGTCAACATCATCTTCCGGCGGGAGCTGGAGGAAGCGGACGATACGGACGCCCGCCGGGCCGAGCTGATCGAGGACTACCGCGAGCGCTTCGCGAACCCGTACAGCGCGGCGGAGCGCGGCTATGTCGACGAGGTGATCGAGCCGCGGCGCACGCGGCCGGTGCTGATCGACGCGCTCGAGACGGCGCTCACGAAGCAAGAGCCGCGCCCGCGCCGCAAGCACGGGAACATTCCGCTGTAGACCGCGGGGAGCCAGTAGGAAAGTCCGGGGTCTGACCCCTTGGGGTCAGACCCCAGCAGTTCGGTCTTGGGCCGCAGCTGACTAGGAGGCCAGCGCCGGCGCCGCCGCTTCCAGCGTGGAGCTCCGGCCGAGCTCCTCGGTGAAGGCGGCGACGATGCCGGGATCGAACTGGGTGCCTGCGCAGCGCCGGAGCTCGGCGAGGGCCGCGTCGGCAGAGCGCTTCGGCCGGTAGACCCGGTCCGATGTCATCGCGTCGTAGGCGTCGGTCACGAAGATGATGCGCGCGCCGAGCGGGATCTCCTCGCCCTGCAACCCGTCGGGGTAGCCTGCGCCGTCCCAGCGCTCGTGGTGGTGCAGGACGAGATCGGCGACGGGGTCGACGCCGAGGCTGTCGAGCATGCGGAAGCCGATCTGCGGATGCCGCTCGAGCACGAGGCGCTCGGAGTCCGTGAGCACTCCCGGCTTGCGCAGGATCTCCTCGGGAATCGCGAGCTTGCCGAGGTCGTGCAGGCTGCCGGCGAGGCGCGTCAGCTCCACGTGTTCCGGATCGAGCCCCACACGCTTTGCGACCCGCGCGGCGAGCTCGCTGACGCGCTCCGAATGGCTGCCGGTGTACGTGTCGCGCGCGTCGACCGCCTTCGCGAGCGAGGCGGCGGCGCGATAGCGCGCAGCCTTGTCCGGCCCGGCTGCGAGCCGCTTGAGCTCGGCGAGCTCGACGACATCCGGCCGGTAGAGGCGCACGCGGTTCTTGCCGTGCTCCTTCGCCCAATACAACGCGCTGTCGGCGAGCCGGATCAGCTCGTCGCGGCCGTGTCCCTGCAGCGGGAAGGTGGCGAGGCCGGCGCTGACCGTGACCTTGCCGATGTGATCGAAGTCGACGCCGGCGATGCGCTCGACGATCGAGTTCGCCGCCGCGAGCGCCATGCCCTCGTCGTGATCCGCGAGCAGCAGCGCGAACTCGTCGCCGCCCAGCCGGAAGGCCTCGCCTCCCTGGCGCAGCCGGCCGGCGACCTGCGAGAGCACGCGGTCGCCCGAGGGATGTCCGAAGCGGTCGTTGATCTTCTTGAAGTCGTCGATGTCGACGAAGCACAACGTCAACGGCGTCTGCTGCTCCTCCGCGTTGAGGAGCTCGCGCTGCAGGCGCTCGTGGAAGTGGCGGTGGTTGCCGAGGCCCGTGAGCGGATCGGTCAGCGCGAGGCGCATCGCGCGCAGTGCCCGGTGCGTCGAGCGCTGGTAGAAGGAGATCGCGAGCAGCGGGCCGATCAGCGCGGTGGCCAGCACGGGTGAGCGCTGCCAGAGGACGACCAGCATCAGCGCAGCCGACGCCATGAACGCGAACGGCGTGATCGTCGCCCGCAGGTTGGCCGGCACGAGCTTCGTGTAGCTCTGTCCGGTGCTCAGCGCGATCGCGCCGGAGATGAAGAGGATGTTCACGACGGAGTCAGCCGTCGCGGCGATCAGGACCCGTGCGACGAGCGCGCCGACGCCGTCCCCGTCGATCGGCGAGATCAGCAGGCCGGCGGCGAGCGCGACGATCGCCAGCACGGCGACGTTGAAGGCGATGCGCTGAAACGGACGGTGCTGCGCGACATGGATCGCGCCGGTCGCCACGAGCAGGAGGAGCGCGCCGGCGGCCCAGCCGTAGAGCACGATCGCCGCCACGGCGAAGACGAACGTCAGCGAGACGACGCCGCCGCCCTCGGCGTTGATCGGAACCGGGAAGCGCTCGGCGAGCGTCGCCGCCCCGGTCAGCGCCAGCAGGCTGACGAGTGTCCGTCCGCTGTGGTCGGTCGTCGCGAAGACGTACGCGGCCGCAACGAGAACTCCGAGGCCCGCCAGACAGACGGGGAAGATGAGGGCGGTAAGCCGGCGGGGCGTGACCGCCTGGGAGCTCACGGTGAGGGTGTTACCAGGTGAACTGGTCGGCGAAGGCTTCCCATGTGAACTGCCCCAGGAGTGCAGCGAGCAGCACTAGGACGGCGACGAGAGCGATCAGCTTGGGCTTCCATTGCAACATCCGTGAGTACCTCCGAGACGACGCCAGACGGCGGGATTCTTTCGGTTGGGCTCTCCGCGCGTATCCCCCGAGCGGGGGATTTAGGCCAAATATGGTTTACGAAGCGGAAACGAGCCCCGCCTCGGCCAGCGGCCGGCGGCCCCATGCGAACCGCTCCGCGTACCAGCCGCTGAGCTGGGCGACGGCCACGCCGTAGGCGGAGGAGTGGATGAACCAGCCGTTGCCGAGGTAGATGCCCATGTGGTTGACCTGGGCGGGTTTCGACTTCGAGCCCTTGGCGCCGAAGAAGATCACGTCGGCCGGCTGGAGCTTCGCGAGCGGGATCCGCTTCGCGGGCTTGACCTCGCCGCTCATCGCGTACGTGGTGCGACCCTGGAGCACGTCGGCCAGATGCCCTTCGTTCGGATAGGCCT
>JBKPGW010000299.1:0-24589 GCA_046729555.1 Actinomycetota bacterium
GGGGGGGGCGGGGCGGGGGGGCGCGGGGGGGGGCCCCCCCGGGCGGGGGGGCCCCCGGGGGGGGGGGGCCGCCCCGGGGGGGCCCCCCCCCCCGGCTCTTGGATCAGGCCGAGCGCAGCGGTCTGCTCGTGCTCGGCGACCTGTCCCACGTCGTTGACCGGCGCCGCGGGCACACCCGCCGCTTCGAGCCGTGCCAGCACCTCGGCGAGGTGTTCGTCCGTGAGCCGCGACTGCAGCAGCGCCGCCAGCTCGTCACGGCGCTGCAGGCGGTCGGGATTCGTGGCGAAGCGCGCGTCGGCCGCGAGCTCCGGCACTCCGAGCGCCTCACACAGACGTGCGAACAGCCGGTCGTTCCCCACGGCGATCATCAGCTCGCCGTCGCTCACTCGGAAGACCTGGTACGGCGCGATCAGCGGGAACGCCGTGCCGTGCCGCCCGGGCACCGTGCCGTCGGCGAGGTAGGCGGTCACCTGGTACGGCAGCAGCGCGACGACTGTCTCGAACAGCGACACGTCGACCGTCCGCCCGCCGCCTGCGTACAGCGCGGCCAGGATGCCGAGTGCTGCCCACGTTCCCGTCCCCTGGTCGACGAGCGACGCGCCGACGCGGACACCCGGACGGTCGGGCTCGCCCGTGACGCTGATGATCCCGCCGAATGCCTGTAGCAGCGGGTCGTAGCCGGGGCGCTCCCGCAACGGCCCGACGCGCCCGAAGGCCCCGACGTCGCAGTAGACGAGCCGCGGATTGAGCGCGCGCAGCTCCTCGGCGCCGAAGCCGAGGCGCCTGGCGGTTCCCGGCCGAAGACTCTGCAGGAAGACGTCCGCACGCTCGACGAGCCGCAGCAGGACGTCGCGACCACGCTTGACGTCGAGCGCGAGCGAGCGCTTGTTCAGATTCGCCGCGTAGAACATCACGCTCGCGTCCTGCCAGAACGGCCGTCCCCACGCGCGCGCCTCGTCGCCGCGTTCCGGATGCTCGACCTTGACGACGTCCGCGCCGAGCGCACCGAGGATCTCCGTACAGTAGGGCCCGGCCAGCGAGCTCGTCACATCGACGACTCGCACACCTTCGAGCGGCAGGAACTCCGTGGGCATACGCGCGCGACCATACGAGACCGACGACGCCTTTCGCTCGTGACGCTCGCGTTCCTGAACAGTCTGATCGACCTGCTGACAGGGTCGCTCTGGACGTACCCGCTGCTGCTCGGGATCTGCGCAGGCGACGCGGTGCTGCCGCTGCTGCCGAGCGAGACGGCGATGATCGTCTGCGGCATCCAGGCGGCGCGCGGCCAGCTCTCGCTCGGATGGGTGATCGCGCTCGGCGCGGCCGGGGCGTTCGCCGGCGACAACACGTCGTACGCGCTTGGCCGCTTCGTCGGGCAGCCGGTGGTGGGCCGCTTCTTCAGCGGCGAGCGCGCGCGCGAGCGGCTCGACTGGGCGAAGCGCTTCCTCAAGGAACGCGGCAGCTACGTGCTGATTGTCGCCCGCTTCGTTCCGGGAGGCCGGACCGCGACGACGTTCACTTCCGGACTAGTCCGGTTCAGCTGGCATATGCGCTTCGCGCCGTTCATCTTCGTCGCCGCCGTGCTCTGGGCCGTGTACGGCGCGCTGCTGGGCTACGTCGGCGGGATGGTGTTCCGCGACCAGCCCATCTACGCGCTTCTGGTCGCGTTCACCGTCGCGGCGCTCGTATACGCGTCGGCCGAGCTCACTCGCTGGCTCCGCAAAAGGGGGTAGGCGGCGTTCGCTCTTCCCGGCTACGGTGCGCCGATGCGTCGCGTAGGGGTCACCGCGGCACTCTTGCTGCTCGCCTGCGCCGGGCCGGCGGCCGCGACGGCCGCGCAGCTGCGCGCCAAGGCTGGGCACCCCGTCCGCACCGAAGCGCCTCCCGGCGTGCGCGAGCTGATGGCACTGCGAGGCCACCGCTACGCGCTGATCGAGGCGGCGCGCGGTGCGCGCATTCCCGGCGCGACGCTGATCTCCCGCCGGCTGGGGATCTGGCGGTTGCCGAGTAGCACTGCGACGCGCATCGGGCTCGGTCTGTCCGCCCGGGGGATTGCGCGCTTGATCGAGCCCGACCGGGAGCTCGCGCCGGAGCGCTCTGCAGTCGAGCCGCTCGGCGGCCTCGAGTGGTGGCGGGCCGCCGTCGGCGCCGATCGAGTTGCGCCGCCCGGGCCGGGCAAGCTCGTCACCGTCATCGACACGGGGCTGGACGTCACCCATCCCGAGTTCGCCGGCCGGCCGAACACGACGCTCTTCAATACTCAATCGACCTCGGCCGGCGAGGACGAGGAGCACGGCACGGCTGTCAGCTCGGTGCTGGCGGCCCCGGAGAACGGCCTCGGCGTCGTCGGCATCTATCCGCAGGCCACGCTCGGCGAGTGGGACAGCGGGGCGCTTTTCATCAGCGACGTGATCCAGGGCATCGAGCGCTCACTCGACGCGGGTCCGGCGGTGATCAACATGAGCTTCGGCTTCGACGGCTACGACGCGATGTTCGCGGACGAGATCGACGTGGCATTCGGAACCGGCTCGCTGCTCGTCGCCGCCGCGGGGAACGACTTCCGGGAGGGGAACGCGGAGCATTCGCCGGCCAGCCTGCACCACGTGCTGACGATCGCGGCGACCGACGAGCAGAACCGCTCCTCGTTCTTTTCGAACCGCTCGCTCGCCGTCGATCTCTCAGCGCCCGGCGAGAGCATCCCCGTGGCGGTGCCGACCTGGGCGAGCGCTTCGGGGTATGCAGTGCACGACGGCACGAGCTTTTCGTCACCGCTCGTCGCCGGCGCAGCGGCCTGGGTCTGGACCCGGCGTCCGGAGCTCGACGTCACGCAGCTGTTCGACCTGATGCGCTGGTCAGCAAAGGACATCGACGTGCACGGCTTCGACGAGGACACGGGCTGGGGTCTCCTGAACGTCCCGGCCGCGCTCTCCGACCCGCCGCCGCCGGTCGATCCGCACGAGCCGAACGAGGACGTCTACGAGATCGTCGCGGGCAAGCTGTTCAAAACGGCGGACACGCCGTTGACGTCGCCGGGCCACGGACGCACGACGCTCAACGCGCGGCTGGACGTAACGGAAGATCCCGAGGATGTCTACCGCGTCTGGGTGCCGGCGCATCGCCGCGTCGTCGTCACGGTGGTGCCTTCCGCCGACGCCGACGTCGAGCTGTGGAATGCGACGACACCGTCGGTGCTGGTGACCGGGGCGGCGCGGCGGAAGCATCTGATCGACGGGAGCGGCAACGACGGGCGCACGGCGGAGCACGTCGTCGCGCGCAACCGCGGCAAGCGCGGTGCATTCGTCTTCCTCGACGTCTACCTGCCCGAGCACGGCGCATCGTCCGCCGACTACCGGGCGACGATCACGACGACGCGCTGAGTCAGCGGCGCGACCGGCGGCCGAACCGGGACCAGAACGGCTTGGACGGCCGCTCCGGAGGCGCGGGTCCGGGAAACCTTCCTGCGATCGACCGCTTGACGAAATCCTCGATCCGCTGGTCGAAGTCGTCGCCGAGGATATTGGCCGCGCTCCGAGAAACGCTTCGCTCCGTCTTGAGCGGCGCGAAGTCGTCCTGACCTGCGAGTGAGAGCTGGTAGATCCGCTCCTCGCCGACGTCCTTGAGCGTTTGGGGCCCGAGGTCGCGCAAGGTCGTCCCGTCCGGCACCTCGTTCCCGAGGAGCGCGCGTGTCGTCTCCGACATGAGGATTTGCCCACCATGACCCGCGGAGCAGATGCGCGCGGCACGCACGACATCGAGGCCCACATAGCCCTCGTCGCCGACCGCCGGCTCGCCGGTGTGCAGGCCCATTCGCACCTTCACCTCGACTCCTTCCGGCCATTCCTGCTCGGCGAGCGTGCGTTGAGCACGCACGGCGCCGGCTACCGCGTCACGCGCGCGCGGGAACGAGAAGAAGAAGGCGTCGCCTTGGGTGTCGATCTCGCGGCCGCCCGCGCCGGTGAATGTCTCGCGCAGGACGCCTCGCTCCTGCCCCAGCAGCCCGGCATAGCCGTCCCCGAGCGTGCGCAGCAACGCGGTCGAGCCCTCGATGTCGGTGAAGAGGAACGTGACCGTGCCGCTTGGGAGCGAGCTCACGGGGCAGAGTATGAGGGTGAACCGCCTCGCCCAGGAGACGAGCCCCTACCTCCTACAGCACGCAGACAATCCAGTGGACTGGTACGCGTGGGGCGACGAGGCGCTGACGCGCGCTCGGGAGGAGGACAAGCCGATCCTCTTGTCGATCGGCTACTCGGCGTGCCACTGGTGCCACGTGATGGAGCACGAGTCATTCGAGGACGAGGCGACCGCGGCGTTGATGAACGAACACTTCGTGTGCGTGAAGGTCGACCGCGAGGAGCGTCCCGATCTCGACTCGGTGTACATGGACGCGGTCGTCTCGCTGACCGGGCACGGCGGCTGGCCGATGACGGTCTTCCTCACGCCGGCCGGTGAACCGTTCTTCGGCGGCACCTACTTCCCGCCCGAGCCGCGCCACGGACTGCCGAGCTTCAAGCAGCTGCTGAGCGCCGTCGCGGACGCCTGGCACGAGCGCCGTGCGGAGATCCAGCGCGACGCGGGCTCGATCACCGAGCAACTCCGGCAGACGGCCCAGCCGTCGCGCGACCCGCTGACCTCGTCACTGCTGACGGACGCCGTCCGCGGGTTGCGGCGCGGCTTCGATCCGGAATGGGGCGGCTTCGGGAATGCGCCGAAGTTCCCGCCTGCGTCCGTGCTCGAGTTCCTGTTGCGGCGCGACGAGCACGAGCTGGTCACGAAGACGCTGGATGCGATGGCGCTGGGCGGGATGTACGACCTCGTCGGCGGCGGCTTCCACCGCTACTCGGTCGACCGCGAATGGCTGATCCCGCACTTCGAGAAGATGCTGTACGACAACGCTCTGCTCGTTCCCGCCTACCTGCACGCGTGGGTGGTGACGGGCAACGAGCGCTACCGCGAAGTCGTCGGGCAAACGGCCGACTACATGCTGCGCGAGCTGCGGCTACCCGAGGGCTGCTTCGCGTCCGCGCAAGACGCCGACACCGACGGCGTCGAAGGCCTGACTTACACGTGGACGCAGGAAGACGGCATACCGCCGGAGCTGCTGCGGCCGTTCGAGCACGGCCGGTTCGTCCTGCGCGGTGAGCTCGACGAGGAGCTGCGCGCACGCTTGCTGGGCGAACGGGAACAGCGCCCGCAGCCGTTGCGCGACGACAAGGCCGTCGCCTCGTGGAACGGCCTCGCCGTCGCGGCCCTCGGGGAGGCCGGGCGGCGGCTCGACCGCGACGACCTCGTCACCGCCGCTCGCGCGTGCGCGGAGTTCGTGCTCGGCCCGCTGTCAACCGGGGAGGGCCGGCTCTTCAGGACCTGGCGCGCCGGCCGCGCACGCCATGCCGGCGTCCTCGACGACTACGCCGACGTGGCCAACGGGCTGTATGAGCTGCATGTGGCCACGGGAGAGCTGCGCTGGCTGGAGGAGTCGCGGCGTCTTGCCTTGCTTGCCGTGGAGCTCTTCGGCGACGACGAGCGCGGCGGCTTCTTCCTCACGCCGAGCGACGGCGAAGCGCTCGTCAGCCGCAAGAAGGACTTCGACGATCATCCCACGCCGTCCGGCAACTCGATGCTGGCGTTCGTGCTGCTCCGCCTGGCGCGCATCTGGGGTGACGCCGAGCTCGAGCGGCGCGCAGTGAGCGTCTTCCGCTTCGTCGCGCCGCACCTCCCGCGGGCGCCCTCCGCCTTCGGGCACGCGCTCTCCGCGCTCGACCTCCACTTCTCGCCGCCGAGGGAGATCGCCGTCGTCGGGCCGCCCGACGCGGAGGTCGCCCGCGCCGTCCTGTCCCGGTTCGAGCCGAACGCCGTGATCGCCTTCGGCCCGAGCGACGACGTCCCCCTCCTGCAAGGCAAGGGCTTCGTCGACGGCCTGCCGGCGGTCTACGTGTGCGAGAACTTCGCCTGCCAGGCGCCCGTCACCTCGGCCGACGGGCTTACGGCCGCCAAGGGAAGGACGCCGTCAGCGAGTCAGCAGTGACGGATCCCGATTGGGATCGTCGCTCGGTGCTTCCGCGTCTCGCCGATCGCCTGGACTTCGAGGGTGATGCAGCCGGTCCTGCGCAGCAGGAAGCCACCCGCATACTGGGCGTTCAGCGGCAGCTTCGTGTTGTCGTCCAAACACAGCGAGAACCGAGCAGTGCGCGGGACGTCAGCGAATTCGTAGTGCCACGACGCCAGCCGCTGTAGCCACTTCCGGTCATAGAGCAACGCGACGTTCTTTCCGCCCTCGACGATCCTGACCGTTGCCCCTCGCCGAGCAAGCGCAAGGATGGTGAGCGGCGACTTCACCGTGTAGAACGGCAGCGCCTTCGACGGCTTGCCCAAGCCCCGCAAGGTGGTGAGATGGGCAAGCGAGTTGAACACAGCAGGCCCAAGCTGCACCGCCTCCACCGGCTTCGGCGGCGCGTTCGCCGGAGCCGTGTAGATGGCGCCGGCGCACGACTCGGCCGATGACCGACCTCCATCCGACCTGGAGGGAAGCGCACGGGCAGCCACGGCCGTAACCGCGAGGCCCGCAGCGAGCACTCCAGCCACTGCCAGCGCCACCTTCATCTCACAGGCCATACGCGAACGCAATCCCCACGAGTCCGCCCCGCTGCATCGACGTATGCATCGCGACCCTCCCGAGCGGACCACCGACAGACGCCGACCATGAATCGTGAGAGCAAGCCGGCTCGCCCTTTCGCGCGAAGCGCCGTACCCGATCGAAAGGCCGCGCGCAGCGCGGCCTTTCGCGGAGAGGAGGCGCTGCCGCGACTGTGACTTCCTAGCAGGTCGACAACCGCGGAGGCGCGCCCCCTCACCTGAGCAGACCCGCGCGGAGGCCGAAACCCTGCAGCGAGTTCAGGAGACGTCGCGTACTTCGGCGTCGGGCAGGGCGGCGATCAGGGCCTCCGTCTGGACGGGGAAGACCGTGTGCGGGGTGCCGCCTGCGCACCAGACCGTCTGGAAGCGCCGCAACGACTCGTCGATCACGGTGCGTACCGGCCGCTCGTGCCCGACCGGCGGCACGCCGCCAATCGCGAAGCCGGTTGCCTCACGGACCTCGTGGCCACGCGCCTGCCTCACGTCCTCGCCGAGCTTCGCCACGTCCACGCGGCGGTCGCCGGCGCACAGGCACAGCAGCGGGCCGTTCCCGTCCACGAAGACGAGCGACTTGACGATCTGTCCGACCTCGGCGCCGACCGCGTCGGCCGCCTCCTGGGCGGTGCGCGTCGAGTCGGCGAGCTCTCGCACTTCGGCGTCGAGGCCGAGCTCCGTCAGGCGGTCCTGCACTCTCTGCGCGGTCGGATGAAGCACCGGGTTTTAGGGTATTGCAGCCGTGCCCCTCCTAGAGGTCGACAACGTCACCAAGCGTTTCGGCGGCATCGTCGCGCTCGACGGCGTGTCGTTCGCCGCCGAACCGGGGGAGATCGTCGGGCTGATCGGCCCGAACGGCGCCGGCAAGACGACGGCGTTCAACGTGATCACGCGCCTGTACACGCCCGACGAGGGCGACGTGCGCTTCGAGGGGAACAGCCTGCTCGGCACTTCGCCGAGCGGCGTCGTCCGGCGCGGGATCGCGCGCACCTTCCAGAACGTCGAGCTTTTCCGAGGAATGTCCGTGCTGGACAACGTCCGCGTCGGCGCGCATGCGCGGCGCGGCGAGCAGTCCCCCGAGGACGTGCTCTACTACGTCGCCCTGCATTCGCTTCGGCATCGCAACGCCGCCGAGCTGCCGTACGGCACCCAGAAGCGCGTCGAGCTGGCGCGCGCGCTTGTATCGGCGCCGCGGCTGCTGCTTCTCGACGAGCCCGCGGGCGGGCTCAGTCACGAAGAGGTCGAGCAGCTGGGGACGTTCATCCGGCGCATGCGGGCCGACTACGAGCTCACGATCCTGGTCGTCGAGCATCACATGGGCCTGGTGATGGGGGTGGCGGACCGCGTACACGTGCTCGACTTCGGACGGAAGATCGCTGAGGGAACGCCCGCCGAGGTCCGCGGGGACAAAGGCGTGATCGAGGCCTACCTCGGAGCGCCCGCCTGATGAGCCCGCTGCTCGAGCTCGACCGCGTCGAGGCGCGCTATGGGCCGGTGAAGGCGTTGCACGGCGTCTCGCTGCGGGTCGGCGAGGGCGAGCTCGTCGCCGTGCTCGGGGCGAACGGGGCCGGCAAGACGACGACGCTGCGCGCGGTCTCGGGCACCGTCCGGCGCACCGGCGACGTCCACTTCAAGGGCTCGAGGCTGCCTCGGCGCCCGGACGCAACCGCCCGCGCGGGGATCGCACACGTCCCGGAGGGACGAGGGACGTTCAGCGAGCTCTCCGTCTGGGACAACCTGCGGCTCGGCGCCTACACACGCCGCGGTGGCGTCAAGGACGACGCGGAGCGCGTCTTCACGTTCTTCCCGCGGCTGGGCGAACGGAAGAGCCAGCAGGCGGGGACGCTCTCGGGCGGCGAGCAGCAGATGCTCGCGCTCGGGCGCGCGATGATGGCGCGGCCGAAGCTGCTCCTGCTCGACGAGCCGTCGCTCGGCCTCGCGCCCCTGCTGGTCAAGGAGATCTTCGAGACGCTCGTGATGATGAAGGACGAGGACGGGATGGCCGTGCTGGTCGTGGAGCAGAACGCTAACCTCGCGCTTGAGCACGCCGCGCGCGCGTACGTGCTCGAGGTCGGCCGCGTGGTCGTGGAGGGACCGAGCGACGATCTTCGCGCGAACGAATCCGTGCGCAAGTCGTACCTGGGCTACTGATGCCCGTCGGCGTCTTCACCTGGACGGAGTTCGCGCAGCAGATCGCCGCCGGGGTGCGCGAGGGTGCGATCTACGCCGGGCTGGCGCTCGCGCTCGTGATCATCTACCGGTCCACGCGCGTGATCAATTTCGCGCAGGGCGAGATGGCGACCTTCACGACCTTCATCGCCTGGTCGCTGATGAACCACGGGCTGACGTTCTGGGCCGCCTTCCCCATCGTGCTCGCGATCGCCTTTACGGGCGGCGTCGCGATCGAGCGAGTGCTGATCCGGCCGGTGGAGAACGCGTCGGTGATCACGATCGTGATCGTCACGCTCGGGCTCGCGCTGCTGCTGAACGGGCTGATGAGCCTGATCTGGGGCGGAGGCAACAGGCAGTTCGACGGGCCGTTCTCGACGCGCACGATCGACGTCGGCGGCGTGCCGATCAGCGTGCAGGACATCGGCATCGTCGCCGTGTCGCTCGCGCTCGTCGCCGTGCTTGGGCTCTTCTTCCGCTACACGAAGCTGGGGCTCGCGCTGCGTGCCTCCGCTGTGAACCCGGAATCGTCGCGGCTCGTCGGCGTGCGGGTCGGCTGGATGCTCGCGTTCGGTTGGGGACTGGCCGCGGTGCTCGGCGCGGTCGCCGGGATGATGGTCGCGCCCGTCGTCTTCCTCGACCCGAACATGATGCAGACGATCCTGCTCTACGCCTTCGCGGCGGCAGTGCTCGGCGGATTGGACAGCCCCGTGGGCGCGGTTGTCGGCGGCTTGCTCCTCGGTGTGACGATCACGCTGCTCGGGCGCTACGTCGGCTTCGTCGGCTCGGCGCTGAAGCTGCCGGCGGCGCTGCTGCTGATCCTGCTGCTGCTGCTCGTGCGGCCGGGCGGTCTCTTCGGACGAGTCGCGGTGAGGCGCGTGTGAGGATCAAGCTCGCGCTGGAGATCATCGGCCTACTGGTGCTCGCCGCCGTGATCGCTGTCGTGCCGCGGCTGATCGGGGACTTCACGGCCTACGAGTTCGCGATCGTCGGCATGTACTTCATCGCGCTGCTCGGCCTCGCGATCCTGACCGGCTACAGCGGCCAGATCTCGCTCGGCCACGGCGCCTTCATGGCGATCGGCGGCTACACGACGGCGATCCTCAGCGTCGACGGGATCTACGGGCACCAGATCCGCGACCTCTGGACGATCCCCCTCGGCGGGCTCGTCGCCGGCGTCGCCGGGCTGCTGGTCGGGGTCCCGGCGCTGCGGCTGTCGGGCCTCTACCTCGCGCTGATCACCTTCGGAATCGCAGTCTCGTTCCCGCAGCTGCCGAAGAAGTTCGACCACTTCTTCGGCGGCACGACCGGCAAGGTCCTCAACCTGGTCAAGCCGCCGTTCGGCCTCGACACGACGCCGAACGACTGGCTCTACTACCTGACCTGGGGGATCGCGTTCGTGCTGCTCGTGGTCGCGTGGCTGCTTCTGCGCGGAAAGCCGGGCCGCGCTCTGCAGGCGATCCGCGACAGCGAGATCGCTGCCGCGTCCTCGGGCGTCAACCTCGCGACCTACAAGACGCTCGCGTTCGGGATCTCGGCGTTCTACGCCGGCGTGGCGGGCTCGCTCTATGTGATCTCGCGCGCGTACATGAACCCCGACGTCTTTCCGATCATCCTCTCCGTCTACCTCGTGGCCGCGCTGGCGGTGGGCGGGCTCAACTCGCTCGTCGGCCTGATCGCGGGCGCGGCGCTGATCTACGTCCTGCAGAACCGGGCCGACGACGTGACGCGCTGGCTCAACCACCTGCCGGCGCTCGACCTCGACCCGAAGCGGCCCGGGATGCCGAGCGTGATCTTCGGCGCGGTGCTGATCGTGGTGATGATCGCGCTGCCGAGCGGGGCGGGCGGGCTGCTCCGCCGGCTCTTTGGCCCGCTAACAAGCCGGTTGTACAGTAGGTCCTAGAAGCGTGGTGGTTCTGGCGGGTCGATCGGCGACTAAGCGCACGCGCTGGTTTGGACGGCGCGCGAGCGGAGCTCGCGCGGCCTCTCTGCGGCGCCGCCGAGTCCGCGCCTGGTGGGCGTGAGGGTCTCTCTGCTTTGCGCTGTTCTTGCCGGCGTGGCCGTTGCGGCCGCCGGTGCGCGCCCACTCGCTACACCGGGCGTGTCCGCGACCGAGATCGAGATCGGGTCGAGCGTTCCCCTCAGCGGCGAGGCCGCGATCGCCGGCAACGTCGCGCGCGGCATCGACGCTTACTTCAAGTACGTGAACGCGAAGGGCGGCGTGTTCGGGCGCAAGATCAAGTTCACATACCTCGACGACGGCTACGACCCGGGCCGCGCCGTGAACAACACGATCCGGCTCGTCCAGCAGGACCAGGTGTTCGCGATGTTCTCGTCGCTCGGCACGAGCAACAACCTCGCGGTGCGCAAGTTGCTCAACGACGCCAAGGTGCCGCAGCTGTTCGTGTCCTCGGGCGCGACCACGTTCGGGCGCGACTACAAGAAGTACCCGTGGACGATCGGCTACATCCCGCCCTACTCGGAGGAGGGCGCGATCTACGGCAGGTACGTCGTCCAGCACGTCAAGAAGCCGAAGATCGCCGTGCTCTACCAGGACGACGACTAGGGCCGCGACCTCTTCGCGGGCCTGAAGCGCGGGCTCGGCGCGACGGCGAAGGCGATCGTCGCCAAGGTCGGCTACGACCCGACCTCGACCGACGTGCAGCCTCAGGTGACGCAGCTGAAGGCGAGCAAGGCGAACGTCTTCATGATCTTCGCGTTCGGCAAGTTCTCGCTGCAGGCGTTCAACGCCGTCTCCCGGCTCGGCTGGAAGCCGCAGATCTTCGTCAACGACGTCTCCTCGGCCTCGGCGCTGATGGCGATCGTCCCGCAGAAGGCCGCCAACGGCTCGATCTCGATCGTCTTCGGGAAGGATCCGGCGGCGCCGATCTGGAAGTCGGACAAGGGCATCCGGCTCTTCCAGTCGATCCTCAAGCAGTACGGCAGCGACATCGGCTCGCGTGACCTGCAGGACGGCTACTACACGGCGGGAATGGCGACGGCCTACACGCTGGTCGACGTCCTCAAGAAGGCGGGGCGCAACCTGACCCGCGAGGGGGTCATGCGGGCGGCTACCCACCTGACCGAGAAGGGCAATCCCTTCGTCCTGCCCGGAATCGTGATCCACACGACGCCGACGTTCCGCTACCCGCTCACCCAGGTGAAGCTTCAGCGCTGGTCGAACAAGGCCTGGCATCCCTTCGGGAGGCTGATCTCGCTGAAGCCCCGCTGAGAGCGAAGTCTTAACGTTCCGCTCATCTCGCGCCGATAGCGTCAAAAGACATGCTGCGGAGGGGCCTACTCGGGGAGCTTTCGCACCGGCAGCTCGGTGCCGTGCGGCGCTCGACCGTGCTCGGAGCCGGGTTGTTCGTGGGCATCGCGATCGTGGCGGTGGGCACCCAGGTCGGGCGCGGCAATCTGAGTCAGGTTCTCGACGTTCTCGGTGGTGTGCAGCCCGGCTGGGTGCTCCTCGCCGGTGTTGGGTTCGGGGTGGCCCTCTTGTGCTCGGCGGCCGCCTGGGGCGTGGGGCTACGCGCTTGCGGAGGCCGCGCCGGGTTCACGCAGGTTGCCGCCCGCTGTGCGATCGGCTCGCTCGTCAATTCGGTGGCGCCTGCTCATCTCGGCGGAGCGGTCCGCGTCGGCTTGCTGTCGCGCACGCTGCCGGGAGCCGACCCGGTCTGGCGGACGTGTGGAGTCGGGGCAGCCGTGGCAGTGGCTCGGGCCGTCGCGCTGGCCCTGCTCGTCCTCGGTGCGGCGGCGGTGGGACGGGTTCCGCTCTGGCCGGCGCCTCTGCTCCTCGTCTGCATGGTCGGGGTGACTGCGGTCTGCGTCCAGCTCAGCAAGCGAGTCGCGGGCCACGTCGGCAGCCTTCTGCGGACGTTCCGCAACCAGGTCCGGTCGCCTCGGAGGGGTCTCGACCTGTTCGCGTGGGTCGCCTGCTCCTTTGCGGCACGCCTCGCGGCGACCGTCGCCGTCGTGGCCGCCTTCCGCATTCCGCATCCGGTCTCCGTGGCCGTGGTACTGCTGGCCGCGATCGCCCTCGCGGGAGTCCTTCCCCTGACGCCCGGCAACATCGGCGCCGGCGCCGGCGCGGCCACGCTCGCTCTGCACGGCACCGGGGTCGGCGTCGACGTGGCGCTCGCGTTGGGCATCGCCTTCCAGGCGATCGAGACGTGCACGGGGATGATGCTCGGCGTCGCGGGCGCAGCCGTCGTTTCGGCTCCCGGCACACGCATGCGGCGCTGGTCGGTTGCAATGGCCGGCGCGGCCGTCGTGCTGGTCGCGGCCTCCGTCGGCATCGCTTCCGTCGACCTCGTCTGAGCCTTCGTAGGCACAACGCGTCGGCGTAAGCTCCGACCAATGGAGCTGCTCGACCGGCCGCTCGAGGATCTCTGTGTCGAGGCCCGGGCGCTCCGGGACGAAGGTCACGGCTCCCTCGTCACCTTCTCGCCGAAGGTCTTCGTCCCGCTGACCAAGCTCTGCCGGGACGTGTGCCACTACTGCACGTTCGCGCGGCCGCCGCGGCGAGGGGAGGGCGCGTACATGACGCTCGACGAGGTGCTCGCGGTCGCGCGTGCCGGTGCTGCGGCGGGTTGTCGCGAGGCGCTCTTCACGCTCGGCGACAAGCCCGAGCTGCGCTATCGCGCCGCGCGTGAGGAGCTCGCGTCGCTCGGTTGTGCGAGCACGCTCGAGTATCTGCGGCGCGCGGCGGGTGCCGTGCTCGAGGAGACGGGGCTGCTGCCGCACCTCAACCCTGGCGTGCTGACGCGCGACGACGTCCGCGCGCTGCGTCCCGTCAGCGCGTCGCTCGGCTTGATGCTGGAGACGACGTCGGAGCGGCTCGCCGAGCGCGGCGGGCCGCACTTCGGGTCGCCGGACAAGGCACCCGCTCTTCGCCTCGCGACGATCGCCGCCGCGGGGGAGGAGGGCGTTCCGTTCACGACCGGGATCTTGATCGGCATCGGCGAGACGCGCGCAGAGCGTCTCGACGCCCTGCGGGCGATCCGCGAGCTCGCCGATCGCCACGGCCACGTGCAGGAGGTGATCGTCCAGAACTTCCGTGCGAAGCCGGGCACGCGTATGGCCTCCGCAGCGGAGCCGCCGCTCGAGGAGCTGCTGTGGACGATCGCGGTCGCGCGGCTCGTGCTCGGGGCGAAGGCGCACATCCAGGCTCCGCCGAATCTGTCCTACGACGACTTTCCCCGCCTGCTCGACGCTGGGATCGACGACTGGGGCGGCGTCTCGCCCGTCACCATCGACCACGTCAACCCGGAGGCTCCGTGGCCCGAGCTCGAGCGGCTGCGTGCCGCAACCGAGAGCCGCGGGCTCGAGCTCGCGCCGAGGCTGCCCGTCTATCCGGAGTGGATCTCGGCGCGGTGGCTCGACCCGGACGTGTTGCCCGCGGTCCTGCGTGCGTCCGACTCGCTCGGCCTCGCGCGCGAGGACCGTTGGTCACCGGGCGAAGACATTCCGGTGCCGTTCGTCCCGCGCGACGCGTTGCCGGTCGACAGCCGCGACGAGCTGGGGGAGGACGAGCTCGTGCGACTGTTCCGTGCGCGCGGTCGCGAGCGTGACCGTGTCTTCGCGGCGGCCGACCGCCTGCGGCGCGAGGTGTGCGGCGACGAGGTCACGTACGTCGTCACGCGCAACATCCAGTACACCAACGTCTGTTATTTCCGCTGCGGCTTCTGCGCCTTCTCGAAGGGGAAGCTGGCGGCGAACCTGCGCGGCGCGCCGTACCTCGTCCCGCACGAGGAGATCGTGCGCCGCTGCGAAGAGGCGTGGGCGCGTGGCGCGACGGAGGTCTGCCTGCAGGGCGGCATCCATCCCGCGTTCACCGGCGACTACTACCGCTCCGTCGTGCGCGCGATTCGCGACGCCGTGCCGGGCCTGCACGTGCACGCGTTCTCGGCGCTCGAGGTCTGGCAGGGAGCGGCGACGCTCGGCGCGACGCTCGAGGACTACCTGACGGAGCTGCGCGACGCGGGCCTCGGCTCGCTCCCGGGGACGGCGGCGGAGATCCTCGACGACGAGGTGCGGCGGGTCATCTGTCCCGACAAGGTCACGACGGCGCAGTGGCTCGAGGTGCACGACATTGCGCACCGCGTCGGCCTGCGCTCGAACGTGACGATGATGTTCGGGCACGTCGAGACACCTCGGAGCTGGGCGCGGCATCTCGTGCACGCGCGCGAGCAGCAGCGGCGCAGCGGCGGTTTCACGGAGTTCGTACCTCTGCCGTTCGTGCACATGGAGGCGCCGATGTGGCTGCGCGGGCGCGCCCGCTCGGGCCCGACGTTCGGCGAGACGCTGCTCGTGCACGCGGTCGCTCGCTTGGCGCTGCATCCGTGGATCACGAACGTCCAGGTCTCGTGGGTGAAGCTCGGACGCGAGGGCGTCGCCGCTGCCTTGCGCGCAGGCGTCAACGACCTGGGCGGCACGCTGATGAACGAGTCGATCTCGCGCTCGGCCGGCGCGCAGCACGGTCAGGAGCTCGCGCCGGAGGAGATGGAAGAGCTGATCCGGTCGGCCGGCCGCAGCCCGCGCCAGCGGACGACCCTTTACGGCGAGGTGCCGCAAGAACGCCGCACCGCCTCGTTCGGAGCGGCACCGCTCGCGGAACCGTGGAGCCCGCCGGTCAAGGACGCGCGCCTCGTCGCCCCGCCCCGGCTCGTCCGCCCAGGCTTCGCAAGGGCCTGACCGGGTCTGACCCCTTGGGGTCAGACCCCAGCAGTTTCGAAGCCGAGCAGGTCGTCGACCGACTCGCGGCGCCGGATCAGCCGCGCCTCCCCGCCCGCGACGAGAACCGCAGCCGGGCGGGGAACGCCGTTGTAGTTCGATGCCATCGCGAGCGTGTAGCCGCCGGTCGCCGGCACCGCGAGCAGGTCCCCGCGCCGGGGTTCGGGAAGCTCGACCGCGTCGATCAGCACGTCCCCCGATTCGCAGTGCTTGCCGGCGATCGCGAACGTGCCCGCCACCGGCTCGGCGGCCCGGTTCGCGAGCAGCGCCTCGTAGCGTGAGCCGTACAACTGCGGCCGGGGGTTGTCGGACATGCCGCCGTCGATCGCCGCGTAGGCGACGCCGGTCGTGCGCTTGACGACTCCGATCTCGTAGAGCGTCACACCTGCCTGGCCGACGAGCGAGCGGCCGGGCTCCAGGATCAGGTGTGCAGGCTCCGTCCACCGCGCACGTAGGTGCGTCACGAGCTCTCCGGCGAAGGCGGCCGGATCCGGCACCTGATCGTCGACCGTGTGCCGCACGCCGAGCCCGCCGCCGAGGTTGAAGACGCCGGGCGTCCAAGCCAGCTCGTCACGACAGTGCTCGGCGACCTCGACGAGCCGTTCGACCGCGACTAGGCTCTCGGAGCTGCGCATCAGCTGGGAGCCGATGTGCACGTGTAGGCCGAGCACCTCCAGCCCGGCGGCGCGCGCGTCCCCAACCGCTGTGACCGCGTCGTCCGCCACCAGCCCGAACTTCGATTCCGCATGGGCGGTGCGGATTGCGTGATGAGTGTCCGCCTCGATCCCCGGCGTCAGCCGCACGAGGACACGTGCGACGCCAGCGTGCTTCGCGCGGTCGATCTCCTCGAGCGCGTCGAGCACGACGAGCGCTCCGGCGCCGGCGGCCGCCCGCAGCTCGGCGTTCGACTTGTTGTTGCCGTGGAACACGAGCCGCTCGCCGGGAACTCCGGCCCGCAGTGCGAACTCCAGCTCGCCGAGAGTCGATACGTCCGCCCCGAAGCCCTCTTCGGAGAGCAGCCGCAGCAGCGTGACGTTCGCGAACGCCTTCGTCCCGTAGACGACGAGCGCATCGGGGTCCACGCGCGCGTACGCGCGCGCACGCGCGAGAACAGTATTCCGGCAGTAGACGACGAGCGGCGACCCGAACTCGCGCGCGAGCGCGGACGCGCGCACGCCGCCGACCACGAGCTCGCCGTCCTCGACTGCGGCCGTGTCGGGGAAGAGCTCGATCAGGCCGCCGCTAGTCGACCCACCAGCCTTGGATCATGACGGCGTCGCCGGGCCCGGTGTTCGGCGCTCCGACTGCGATGCACTCCGCGCCGTCGTCGCCGGCCTCGAAGCCGCGGACGGTGTCGCGGTGCAGCCGGACGGCATCCCACTGCTTCATGTCCCGGATCTCGTCCTCGATCTTGATGCGGGCGCTGCCGCTGACGAGGACGAAGACCTCTTCCTGCTGCTTATGGCTGTGCCCCCAGGGAATCCGGAAACCAGGCGCGAGCCGGATGTAGCTGAGCCCGCCGTTCTCCATGGCCAGCGGGACGCGTGCCATGCGCGCCTCGATGTCCCCGGCCAGGCCGAAGTTTGGGGCCTGGTCGTCGACGTCTTCCTTGAGGTTGAGATGCGTGTAATCGCTCATGGCGACGATTTTCCCCCACTGCTACATTCAGTACCAATGAAGGAGCTGCTTCTGTAGGGAAGGGGGCCACCGCGGCGAAGCCCGCATCAGCTCCCCACGGCCTCTCTCGCGAGAGGCTTTTTCGTTTCAGAGGACGGTGATGGACACGTACGACCCGCAGGCAATCGAGACCAGATGGCAGCAAGTGTGGGAGAGCGCGCGCGCGTTCAACACGCCGAATGCCGGGCATCCGGACGGGCGGGACTACTACCTGCTCGAGATGCTGCCGTACCCCTCCGGCACGCTCCACGTCGGCCAGGTCCGCAACTACACGCAGGGCGACGTGCTCGCGCACTTCCACCGCCGCAACGGCCGCCGCGTCATGCGGCCGATGGGCTTCGACTCCTTCGGCCTGAACGCAGAGAACGCCGCCATCCGGGACGGCGGCCACCCCCGCGACATCGTCCGCGCGAACATTCAGAAGATCCGCGTGCAGATGAAGCGGATGGGCTGGGCGATCGACTGGGACCGCGAGGTCGCCAGCCACGAGCCCGAGTTCTACCGCTGGACGCAGTGGCTGTTCCTGCAGTTCTTCAAGGCGGGCCAGGCCTTCCGTAAGGAGGCGCCGGTGAAGTGGTGCCCGAAGGACCAGACCGTGCTCGCGAACGAGCAGGTGATCGACGGGCGCTGCGAGCGTTGCGGCACGCTCGTCGAAGCCAAGAACCTGGAGCAGTGGTTCTTCCGCTACACGACGTATGCGGACGAGCTGCTCGACGAGATGGCGCTGCTCGAGTCGTGGCCGGAGCGCGTGCTCGCGATGCAGCGGAACTGGATCGGACGGTCGGATGGCGCCGAGATCCTCTTCCGCGTCGACGAGCTCGACCTCGACATCCCGGTCTTCACGACGCGAGCCGACACGATGTACGGCGCGACCTTCTTCGTGCTCGCGCCCGAGCATCCGCTCGTCCCGAAGCTGGTGGAAGGGACGCCGCAGGAGGCCGAGGTGCTCGAGTATGTGCGCCGCCACGCCGCGCGCTCGTTTGCGGAGCGCGAGGAGAAGGAGAAGGACGGTGTCTTCACCGGCCGGTACGTGACCAATCCTGCGAACGATGAGCGCCTGCCGATCTGGGTCGCCGACTACGTGCTGGTGGAGTACGGCTCCGGCGCGGTCGGCGGCGTGCCGGCGCATGATGAGCGCGACCTGGAGTTCGCTCAAAAGTACGACCTGCCGGTGCGCGAGGTGATCGTGCCCGCGGACGGCCGCAAGGCGGAGCTGCCGTACACCGTCAAGTCGGACGAGGCGAAGCTGGCGAACTCGGCGCAGTTCAGCGATCTGCCCGCGCCCGAGGGCGCGAAGCAGATCGTTGCGTGGCTCGGCGAGCACGGGCGCGGCCGTCCCGCCATCAGTTACCGCCTGCGCGACTGGTTGATCTCGCGTCAGCGCTACTGGGGCGGTCCGATCCCAATCGTGCATTGCGAGCAGTGCGGCATCGTCCCGGTGCCCGAAGAAGACCTTCCCGTTCTGCTCCCAGAGATCGAGGACTACACACCGAAGGGCAAGTCTCCTCTGGAGGCTGCGGAGGATTGGATCCGCGTCCCGTGCCCGAAGTGCGGTGGGGAGGCGAGGCGCGAGGCGGACACGATGGACACGTTCGTCGACTCGTCCTGGTACTTCCTGCGCTACTGCGATCCGCACAACGACCAGGCGCCGTTCGACCGCGCGCTGATCGACGAGTGGCTACCGGTCGACGAGTACATCGGGGGCGTCGAGCACGCAGTCATGCACTTGCTGTACGCGCGCTACTTCATCAAGGTGCTGAACGACCTCGGGCTGGTCGGCTTCCGCGAGCCGTTTGCGCGTCTGTTCAACCACGGCTGGGTCGACATGGGCGGCGCGAAGATGTCGAAGTCGAAAGGCAACGTCGTCAGTCCGGACGAGATCATCCGCGAGCACGGCGCCGACGCCCTGCGCCTGTACATCCTCTTCATCGGCCCCGCCGATGCACGCGTCGACTGGCAGGAGACCGGACTCGAAGGCATGTCGCGTTTTCTGCGCCGACTGTGGCGAGTGGCGCTCGAGGTGGGCGCGCAACCGGACTCCCCGGCCGAAGGCGCGCTCGCGCACAAGGCGCACGAGACGATCGTCAAGGTGACGGATGACATCGGCCGCCGCTACGCGTACAACACCGCGATCGCGGCGGTGATGGAACTGGTCAACGAGGTCGCGCACGATCCGGCCGCACCCGGTGCGCGCTTCGCGGTCGAGACGGCCGTATCGCTGATCCAGCCTGCGGCTCCGCACGTCGCCGAGGAGTTGTGGGAGCGGCTGGGCCATTCGCGGCTGTGGGAGCAGCCATGGCCGGTCGCTGATCCGGAGATGCTGCAGCGGGAGACGTTCGAGCTCGTCGTGCAGGTGAACGGAAAGGTGCGAGACCGTCTGCAGGTGCCGGCCGACCTGCCGGAGGAGGAGCTCGTCGCCCGCGCGAAGGAGTCGCCGAAGGTGCAGGCGCACCTGAACGGCGGGAAGATCCGGCAGACGATCGTCGGGCCGCGCAAGCTCGTCAACCTGGTCGTCGGCTAGTTCCCACCTTCGACACGAGGTGGTCACAGACATGTGACGGTCTCGTTGTCACGATTGACGACATGCCAGAACTGCCGCTGGAGCGGCGCCGGGTGCTCGTCGGCGCCGTCGTGCTCGTTGTCGTGCTCGCGCTCGCCGGGCGGATGCTGCTCCGCCCGCATGCCGCGACCGTCCCGCCACCAGTGCGCGTCGCGGCGGCGGCGCCCGCGGCCAAGCCGGCGAAGCTCTTCGTCGACGTCGTCGGCGCCGTGCGTCGTCCGGGTCTCTACCGCGTACCAGACGGCGCGCGCGTCGCGGACGCGGTCAGGCGCGCGGGCGGGCCGACGCCGAAGGCCCAGCTCGAGCTTCTCAATCTCGCCGCGCGGGTCGCCGACGGTGAGCAGGTCGTGGTTCCGCGGCGCGGTGCTGTCGGTGCGGTGCCGGCTGGAGGTACCAGCGCGACGGCTCCCGGCGGGCCGGTCCACCTGAACAGCGCCACGCTCGAACAGCTAGATGCGCTGCCGGGAATCGGGCCGGTGACGGCGCAGAAGATCCTCGACTATCGCCAGCAGCACGGCGGCTTCGGTTCCGTGGACGAGCTCGACGCCGTTCCAGGACTCGGGCCGGCGCGACTCGCGGACTTGCGCGACCTGGTGGCTCCGTGAGCGGGCTTGCGACCCGTCGCTACCCGCAGCTGCTCGCTGCGGCACTCTGCGCTGGGCTCGCGCTCGCCAATGTCGCACGGATCGGCAGCAGCGCCGTACTCGTGCTTGCGGCAGCACTTCTTGCCGCGCCGCGCGTCGGGCCGATAGCGGCGCTCGCGCTCGCGGGCTGGTGGTGGGGCAGCGCCCGCCTCGACCAGCTCGACCGGAGCGCACTCGAGGCGCATATCGGCGAGGCCGGGCGGGCGCGGGTTGTCGTCACCGCTTCGCCGCATCGCGGCCGCTTCGAGATCCGCGCGCCGGCCCACGTCACGCGTTATGCAGGTCATCCAATCGACGAGGCGGTCTTGCTCGAGCTCCACAGCGGACGCTCGCCTCCGCAGGGCGCCGCCCTCTCGGTCCTCGCGGTCGTGAAGGAGCCGCGTGGGCCGGGCGACGGCTTCGACGAGCGCACGTGGCTGCGACGGCACGGCGTGCATGTCGTCCTGCAGGTCGACGAGTGGCACGTCGTCGGCTCCCGCGGGGGTCTCGGCGGGCTCGCGGACTCGTTACGCCGGCGCTTACGACAGTCGATCTCGCGTGGGCTGGAGGGACAACGCGTGGCGGTGCTCGACGGGGTCGTGCTCGGCGAAGACACCGGACTCTCTGACGAGCTGCGGCAGCGGTTCCGGGCGGCCGGTCTGTACCACCTGCTGGCGGTGTCCGGTCAGAACGTCGCGCTCGTTGCCGGCAGCGTGCTGGTGCTCGCGTGGCTGCTCGGCGTGTCGCGGTTGCTCGCGGAGCTCGGCGCACTCGCGGCGATCGCCGCGTACGTCCTCGCGGTGGGCGCGCAGCCGTCGGTGATCCGAGCAGGCGTCGCAGGGGCGCTTTGCTCCCTGGCATGGCTGACTGCGCGTGCCACCGATCGCTGGCATCTGCTCCTGGTGGGCGCCATCGTCCTGCTCGCCTGGAATCCGTACACGCTGTATGACGCCGGCTTCCAGCTCTCGTTCGCCGCCGTCGTCTCGATCTTCGTGCTCGTGCCGCGCTTTCAGGACTTCTTGGAGGGCTACCCGCTCGGCGCGCTCCGTCCGGTGATCGCCGTCTCGGCGGCGTGTGGCGTCGCGACGGCGCCGATCCTCTGGCTCCAGTTCCACTCGTTGCAGCTGCTTGCGGTTCCCGCCAACGCGCTGGCGGCGCCGGCCGTCGTGCCGCTGCTCGGGCTCGCGCTGGCCGGGACCGCGATCGCACCGCTGTCAGGGAGCGCCGCGGCCGCCCTCGCGTGGCTGAACGGCTGGTGCGCGGCCTATCTGGCAACTGTTGCGCGTGTCGTCGGTGGCCTGCCGTTCGCCCAGATCCAGTCCACCCGCACGCTGCTCTTGCTGCTCGCCGGTGGCCTCCTGGTGACTGCCTATGCTCTCCCTCAGTGGCGACCGAGCTCAAGCCTGTTTACCTGATCACCGGCGCCGACCGGCCCAAGATCCAGCGCGCTCTCCGGCGCCTGCGCGAGCGTATAGGCGACGAGGCGACGGAGCTCCTCTCGGCGCACGAGGCGAGCGGTGACGACGCCGTCGCGGCCTGCAACTCGCTCGGCCTGCTCGGCGGCGGCGGGCGGCTCGTGGTCGTCGAGGAGGTCGACCGCTGGAAGGCAGCCGACACGAAAGCCGTCGCCGGGTACCTCGCAAGCCCCGCCCCGGACACCGTCCTGGCCCTCGTCGCCGCGGAGCTGAAGAAGGATTCCGCGCTGGCAAAGGCTTGCGCGAAGGCCGGCGACGTCCTCGTGTACGACGTCGTGAAGCGGCGCCTCTCCGAATGGGTGGCGAAGCAGTTCGCCGACCGCAGCGTGAAGATCGACGCGGAGGCAGCGCGGCTCCTGATCGAGGTCGTCGGCGAGGATCCCGAGGAGCTTGCGAGCGAGGTCGACAAGATCGCGACCTGGTCCGCGGGTGAGCCCGTCGGCACGCACGAGATCGAGCTCCTCGCCGCCGGGTGCGCCGAGGTGCCCGGCTACGAGCTCACCGACGCATGGGGGCGGCGCGACCTCGCCGGGGCGCTCGCCGCCTGCCAGACACTGCTCGAGCGGTCGGGGGATCCCGTGTCGCGCACCGTTCCCATGCTGATCGGCATGCTCGTCGCGCACGTCGGGCGCGTCCGCGACTGCCAGACGTTCGCGGAGGAGGGACTGACGGCACGCGAGGCCGCCTCCCGTCTGAAACGCCACCCGTTCTACGTCGAGAAGCTCTTCGCGCAGGCGCGCAACTACGGCCCGGACGAGCTGCGCGAGGCGGTCGTGCGCCTCGCCGAGCTCGACCATGCCGTCAAGGGTGGCTCACGGCTCGCGGTGGATCTCGAGCTCGAGCGAGCTCTGATCGAGATCACGCGGCCGCGCGAAGCGGCAGCCGCCGCCTAGCTCTTCGGAGCGACCAGCCGAGCCGCCTGCGCCTTCCGGCGAGCGGCGGTGTTCCGATGCAGCGCGCCGCGGGCGGCGGCGCGGTCGAGCCAGCGGACGAGCTCGCGGTGCTCGGCGGCGACCCGGTTCTGGTCGCCCTCCTTGACCGCGGCCTCGAGCCGCTTCGCCAGCGTCTTCGCGGTCGAGCGGTAGTGCAGGTTCTCGAGCCGCTGCTTGGCGGCGGTGCGAACTCGCTTCTTCTGCTGTCGGATGTTCGGCATTGGCGTGAAAAGGCCCGCAATTCGCGGGCGGCAGGATGGTACCAGAGGGTGCTCTCCCTATACTCGCGCGCGTGGACGAGCGCTCCGGCCGCCGGCTCGCCCGGTCGACGGCGATCTTCTCGCTCGCCACCGGGCTCTCGCGGATCTTCGGCCTCGTGCGCGAGGTCGTCGCGGCGTACTACTTCGGCGCGGCCGGGAAGATCAACGCCTTCACCGTCGCCTTCCAGGTGCCGAACCTCGTCCGGGCGCTCGTCGCGGACGCGGCGCTCTCGTCGGCGTTCGTCCCGGTCTTCACGGAGTTGCAGGAGCGCGGCGACCGTCAGCGCGCCTGGCGGGTCGCGTCGAGCCTGTTCTGGCTCGTCCTGCTCGCACTGAGCGCGCTCACGGCGCTGTTCATCGTCGTGGCGCCGTGGATCATCGGCGCGTTCGGGGATCCGGGCGGCGACCGACAGCTCGCAATCGGGCTCTCACGCGTGCTCTTTCCGATCGTGGCGCTGCTCGGCGTGTCGGGGATCGTGGTCGGGCGCCTCAACAGCTACGAGCGCTTCTCGGTCCCGGCGCTCAGCCCCGTGTTCTGGAACCTCGCGATCATCGCCGGGCTCGTGATCGGCGTTCCGCAGTCGGACTCGATCGACACGAAGCTGTACGTCTACGCCGTCTCGATCGTGATCGGGACGGTGATCCAGGTGCTGTTGCCGATGCCCTGGCTGCGCGGGCTCGACGGAAGGCTGCGCGTGCTGATCGACTGGCGCGACCCGGCGGTGTGGCGCGTGCTCAAGCTGATGCTGCCGGTCACACTCGGCCTCGGGCTGATCAACTTCAACGCCGTCGTCGACTCGGTGTTCGCGTCGAGGCTGATCGACCCGACGCTCGCGCCGACGGCGATCGACAAGGCGTTTCGTCTCTACATGCTCCCGCAGGGGATCTTCTCGGTCGCGATCACGACGGTCCTCTTCCCGTCGCTCGCGCGCCTTGCCGCCCGAGGCGACGAGGCCGGCTTCCGCAACACGATCGGACTGGGTCTGCGGCAGATCGCGTTCTTACTCATCCCGGCCGGAGTGATGAGCGCCGTGCTCGCTGAGCCGATCACCCGCATCGTCTACCAGCGCGGTCACTTCGAGCCGTCGCAGACCCCCGTCGTGGCCGGCGCGCTGGCCGCCTTCTCGGCGGGCCTCGTGTTCAACGGGATGATGCTGCTGCTGAACCGCGGCTTCTTCAGCGTGCAGTCGAACTGGATCCCGACGGCCGTCGCGCTCGGGAACCTCGGTCTGAACGCGGCGCTCGACGCGGCGTTCTACCGCTTCGGCACCTGGGGCATCCCGCTCGCGACGTCGGTCGTGAACGTGGCCGGAAGCGCCGTTCTGATCGACCTGATGCGCCGTCGCCTCGGCTGGCTGGGCGTCGGCGCGATCGTCGACTCGGTCATACGGATCGTGATCGCCTCCGCGGCGCTGGCCGGCGCCGCGTACGGGACGTGGTACGTCCTCGACCGTGGGCTCGGGCGCTCGTTCCCCGGACAGCTGGGGTCGGTCGGGCTCGCGCTCGCGATCGGCACGGCTGTGTACCTGCT
>JBKPGW010000300.1:0-1064 GCA_046729555.1 Actinomycetota bacterium
GCGGTCCGCCGGAAGCCCGCCGCGCTCTCGTAGTAGAAGGCTGCCTGCTTCGCGTTGCCGACGTAGAACTCGAGGTGGTCCCAGCCGTCGATCGGCATGAAGTCGGCGTTCTGCCCCATCAGGGAGAAAAGGTTACTCCGCAGGCGGCTCGGGTGGCGGGCCGCGCCGCGAGGCCAGGACGATCCCGCCGCCGATTGCGAGACCGCCCAGGACTTGCACCGTCGTGATCTTCTCCGAGAGCAGCAGCAGCGCGATGATGGCCGCGAGGAACGGCTGCAGGTTGGCGAACAGCGAAGCCCGCGAAGGCCCGACCCGGTCGATCGCCGTGAACCACAGCAGGTTGGTGGTCACGAGCGGGCCGAGCACCGCGAAGGCGAAGCCCAGCCAGACGAGCGCGCCGAAGTCGAAGCTCTGGTTGGCGAGCTGCTGTGAGCCGGCGAGCGAGAGCGGCACCGTCACCGCCGCGAGGAAGACGGCGCTGAGTCGAAACGGGGAATAGCGCCGCATCAGCGGCGAGATTGCGACGGAGTAGCCGGCCCACGTGATCGATCCGGAGACCGCGAGAGCGTCACCCTTGAGGTTGGTGGAAAGGTTGCCGCCCGACCCGGCCGCTACGAGCGCAACTCCCGCGAACGAGAGCAGTGCGGCCGTCCAGAAGCGCACGCTCAGGTGCTCGACGCCGGAGCCGCGCGCGAGGATTGCGGTGAAGATCGGCAGCGTCCCGAACAGCAGGGCGACGGTGGTGGCGGTCGTGAACTTCAGCGCGTAGACGAAGCTCAGCTGGTTCGCGAAGAGGAGCACCGTGCAGACAACGGCCAGCGGCAGCTGACCCCGGCCGATGCGAAGCGAGCCCTCCCACGCCAGCGTGATCGCGACGAAGACGAGCGCGGCGCAGCCGTAGCGGACGGCCGAGTAGGCCAGCGGCCGGAAGCCCTCGTCGAGGATGTACTTCGAGACGGTGAAGTTGAGCGCCCACAGGCTGACCGTCCCGAGCAGCATCAAGTCCGCAGTCGGGCGGCGCACGGGCCATTAAGTAAAGCCTCTTTGTGCTGGCCTGCGTCGGG
>JBKPGW010000301.1:0-2461 GCA_046729555.1 Actinomycetota bacterium
GGTTTTGCAGGGCCCTTTGACGGACTCGAACCGTCGACCCGCTCCTTACCATCAAACGTCCCCGGCAACCGGTCGCAAACCACCGCGACGGCTTGGCTTGTTTCCGCCGTCTCTGCGCCGACGCCTTTTGCCACCGGTTGCCACCGGTTGCAATCACGGGGCTCCATAGAGATGACATGTAGTGAGGCCTCCTCGGCTCAGGCGTGTTACGCACGCTGATGTCGTTGATGTCGACGGAGTTCGAGGAGGTCCCGATGGGGATCGTAGTTGCAGTGGATGTGCATCGAAAGCAGATCAGGTACAAGACGCTCGACCGCGAGTCGGGTGGGGTTAGGCGCGGCCGGATCGTGCCGGCGACGCGTGGAGCGGTGCGGGACTGGCTCGAACGGTTCGCGGGGTGCGGGGCCGAGTTTGCGTTGGAGGGGACGACGGGCTGGCGGTTCGTGGTCGAGGAGATCGAGCGGGCTGGCCGGCGGGCGCATCTCGCCGATCCGGCCGAGACGGCGGTCAAGCGGGGGCGCGAGCGACGGGCGAAGACCGACAACGCCGACTGCGGCCTGCGGCTGAGGCTGCTGCTCGCTGGTGAGCTGCCCGAATCGTGGAGCCCGCCCGCGCACATCCTCGAGCTGCGCGTCCGGGTGCGGACGCGCAAGCTGCTGATCGATCAAGGCACCGGCTGGCAGCAGCGGTTGCAGGCACGGCTGTTGCACCAAGGCGTCGCGGCCGGTTTGCAGCCGCGCACCCGCGCCGGCCGCGAGGCCATCGCCGCAACAGGGCTCTCGCCGGCCGGGCGCGAGCTGGTGGCGTTGTCGCTGCGGACGATCGACGCGATCGACCGCGAGCTCGTCGCGCTCGACCGGTCGCTGCGCGCGTTCGCTCGCCGCCAACCGGCTTGCCGTGCCCTGATCGCCAACCTCTATGGCGTCGGCGCGATCAGCGCGACCGCGATCCTCGCCGAGCTCGCTGACTGCGGCCGCTTCACGAGCTCCGACGACGCCGTCCGTCACAGCGGCTTGGACGTCACCGTCTACCAGTCAGACCGAAAGCGCGGCGCCGGCCGCCTCTCGCACGAGGGTCCCGAGCTGCTGCGCTGGGCGCTGTTCGAGGCCGCCCACCAGTCGGCGCGCCGCAGCTCGCCCGACCACGGCTACTACCTGCAGGTCGCCGCTCGCATCGACCACAACCGCGCCTGCCTCTCCGTGGCGCGCAAGCTCCGCCGGCGCGCCCACCACATCCTGCGCGAACTGGGCGATGCAGCCCTCGCCCCGCTTGAACGCGAGCCGCAACACGAGCAGGCGATCCAGGCTGCCGCCTAACCAGGCCACCACCGCGCGGCTGCCCGTGAACACGCAGATGTCTTGCGGCCGGCTCCCGGACGGAGCCTGCCGCCAGGCTCACCAGCCTGGACGGCCCCTAAAGACCGAGCGGTCGCAAGCACCACCTCGCAGGGAGCTCACCCCATCGATCATCTTGTCGCCGGACGATCCGTGTCCGTGCACCCAGGTAAGGCTGGGCGCCCCGCGCCGGAATCGCCCAACACCCCCGGGAGAGAGCTGAAGCGACCGGAGTGAAAACCCACTCGTCCGCAGCCGCGCGTTTGCGCCGCGGACTCACCACAGGTAAGGCTCCATCGCTCGTTGTCCGCGGTGGCGACGCGACCGGCCGCCGCGCGGGTCTCGCCAATGCTCAACATCAGCCCTCTTGAGCGAAGCTGCTGCCTGTGTGCCCGTCGCATTGAGCGCCACTACGGCCACCTTGCGAGAGATGGCGGCAGCACGCGATCCGGCTGCTCGACCTGTTTCTAGCGCCGAGGCCGACGTCCCCCGCAGTGGACGCTGGGTCGACGCCGAACGAGCCCGCGGTTGCCGACCTCGAGAACGGAACCATCGGCTGAGCGGGCGAAAAGGCGAAGCCCTGTGACGGAAAGATCGGCGAGCGAAAAGGGGGCGCAAGCGAAAGTCCCAACCTAAGGCGTAAGAAAGTCCCAACCTAAGGCGTAACTATGTCGAAGTGCCGCCGCCCGGCACAGCGACAGCCGCCGTTTCTAGCGGACGGTCCCCGTGAAGTGGCGTTGGGCTGTGCCCCACGCAGTGATTGCATGGAGAGTTCCCGCAATCGCTTTGCCGCGGGCACTCGCCGGGAGCAGCCAAACGCAGCGAGCGCGGCCTTCGCGGAAGCTATGACCGCTCGGTGCGAGCTTGCGTCCTGCGAGCGTCGCTGCGCAGGCGACGCGGGCACCGTCGACTGGAATACCCCGTGCTTCACTGACATGGTCGCGCTCAGACGCTTGCCGGCCGGCGCCGGCCACGGCTGAAGCACCAACGCGCCCGCGCGTACCGTCAGCTTCCGCCCAACGCTGACCAACGTCGTGGTCCGCGTGAGCCGGTCGCGGACGAAGACATCCTGGATGCCGGCGGGCCCGTAGGGCCCGCATGTAGCTGACCACCGCGTCATCCTCGCG
>JBKPGW010000302.1:0-1300 GCA_046729555.1 Actinomycetota bacterium
GCGGTCGTGCGCCCGCAGATGCTCGACGCCGTGCAGCGCGTCTGCACGCAGTGGGAGCTGCCGTGCACGCCGATCGGGGACGTCACCGACACCGCCGAGCTGCGCGCGCTCTACGACGACGAGGTCGTCGGCGAGATCCCCGCACGCTTCCTCACGGACGAGTGCCCGCGCTACGAGATCGAGCGCGAGCCGCACCCACTCGAGCACGTCGCGCCCTCGGCCGACAACCGCGCCGACAAGGCGTGGATCTACGAGCAGTACGACCAGCTCGTCGGCTCGCGCACCGTCCGCCGGCCCGGTCTCGACGGTGCGGTGCTGCGCCTGCGGCCGTCCCTGCGCGGCCTCGCCGTCTCGCTGCAGGGGCCGCCGCCGGGGAAGCGTGACCCGTTTCGAGCCGGGGTGCTGGCCGTCCTCGGAGCGGCGCGCAACGTCGCCTGCGCCGGCGGACAGCCGCTCGCACTGACGGACTGCCTCAACTTCGGCAATCCCGAGAAGCCGGAGATCGCCTGGGAGCTCGAGCGCGCGATCGAGGGGCTCGCGCAGGCGGCCGAGGCGCTCGGAATTCCGGTCGTCTCGGGCAACGTCTCGCTCTACAACGACACCGACGGCCGCTCGGTCCCACCCACGCCGGTCGTCGGCTGCGTCGGGCTCGTCGAGGACGTCCGCTTCGTGCCCGACCGCTGGCAGCCCGGTGACGCCGTCCTCGTCGCGACCGCACCGGGCGAGCTAGACCTCGCAGCCGAAGCCGCGCTCGTGCGGTTCGTGTGGAAGGCTGCCCCGGTGCTGACGCTCGCGCACGACGTGTCGGACGGAGGGATCGACCAGGCCGTCCGCGAGGCGGAGGAATACAGCGGCCTCGAGGCCCGGATCGAGCTGCCCGACCCCGCACTCGGCGGGCAGGTGCTGCTCGCCTGCGCCCCGGAGAACGTCGAGCGCCTCGGCAGCAAGGGCCTCCAGCGGATCGGGACGGTCGGCTGATGTGCGGCCTCTTCGGCATCCACTCGCCGGAGCGAGACGTCGCGCGCCTGACCTACTTCGGGCTGTTCGCGCTGCAGCACCGCGGGCAGGAATCGGCCGGCATCGCGGTCTCCGACGGCGGTCGGTTGACGACGCTGCGCGACATGGGCCTCGTCACGCAGGTGTTCGACGAGCAGAAGCTGCGCGGCCTGCGCGGCGAGCTCGCGATCGGCCACACGCGCTACTCGACGACCGGATCGTCGCAGTGGTGGAACGCGCAGCCGCTCGTGCAGCACGGGAGCGCCCGCACGATCGCGCTCGGCCACAACGGGAACCTGACGAA
>JBKPGW010000303.1:0-1947 GCA_046729555.1 Actinomycetota bacterium
ACGAACATGCTTCGCTCGCCGCTGGGCGGGCGGAACTTCGAGTACTACTCGGAGGACCCGTTCCTCGCGGGCAAGATCGTCTGCGCATACGTGCGCGGCGTGCAGAGCGCAGGCGTGGCCGCCACCGTGAAGCACTTCGTCTGCAACGACACGGAGACGCATCGATTCGACGGCAACGTCAGCGTCGACGAGCAGGCCTCGCGAGAGATCTACCTCCTGCCGTTCGAGCTGGCGGTCCGGGAAGCGCACCCTTGGGCAGTCATGTGCTCGTACAACAGGCTGCGCGGCATCCACATGTCGGCCCACCCGCTGCTCGACGAGGTGCTGCGGTCGGAGTGGGGCTTCGACGGTGTCGTCGTGTCCGACTGGGGCGCCGTTCACGACACGGTCGGACCGGGCCTGAACGGCCTCGACGTCGAGATGCCCGGGCCGCCGGAGTTCTGGGGAGCCAGGCTCGTCGAGGCTGTTCGCTCGGGCGAGGTACCGGAAGCGCGCATCGACGAGAAGGTCCTGCGCATTCTCCGCCTGGGGCGGCGAACCGGTGCGCTCGGTCGCACCTCTCATGAGCCGGTTGCCGCGCCCGACGGCCCCGACGTCTCGTCGCTCGTGCGCAAGGCGGCGATCGAGTCGTTCGTGCTGCTCAAGAACCACGACGAGGTGCTGCCGTTCGACTCGCCGTCACGCATCGCAGTTCTCGGTGCGCACGCCGCGCGGCCCGCGCTGCAGGGTGGCGGCAGCGCAAACGTCGGGCCGTCGTTCGGCGTGTCGCCGCTCGACGGGATTCGCCGGCTCGTTGGCGAGGGAGCCGAGGTGGTCCACGAGCCGGGTTACGTGCCGGAGGCGATGCCGCGACTCGATCTGAGCTGGGTCACCGAAGGCTTCAGCGTCGAGGTCTTCGATACGCACGATCCGTCGAGCGGTCCGATCCGCTCGGTGACGCAGCGGACGAATTTCTTCATCCTGGACGACACGGTCGAGGGCCGGCCGCTGCGGCAGCTCCTGGTCCGGCTGAGCGCGACGCTGACTCCCCCCGTCGACGGCGACTACGTCTTCGGGATCGACTGCTCGGGAGCCGCCACCGTTTGCATCGACGGACAGGAGCTGCTGGTGCTCGCGCCGGAGCACGATCGGGACTGGTCGGCGCTGTTTCGGGTGAATCCGAGAGGAGTGGCCCGCGCGACGCTCGAGGGCGGGCGGCCCGTCCGGTTCGCGCTCGATTTCCGGACGCACTCCGGTCCCCGAGGAGAGATCGGCCTGATCACGCTGCGTGCCTTCCCGCCCGCTCCCGACGACCTCTTGCAGCGCGCCATTCAGGCTGCGTCCGACGCGGACGTGGCCGTCGTGATCGCGGGCCTCGGCGAGGAGTTCGAGAGCGAAGGGTTCGATCGGTCGTCGCTCGAGCTTCCCTCAGAGCAGTTGGAGCTGATTGCCGCTGTCGCGGCCGCGAACCCCGCCACCGTCGTCGTTGTCAGCGCGGGCGCGCAGGTGTCGCTGGACTGGGCGGAGCAGGTGCCGGCCGTGCTGCTCGCGTGGTATCCGGGCGAGGAGTTCGGCGACGCGCTGGCGCAGGTCCTGCTGGGGCGAGCGGAGCCCGGCGGACGGCTGCCGATGACCTTCCCTGCGCGACCGGAGGACGCGCCCGTGCTCGAGCCGGGGCCGGACGATCCTGTGGCGAACGAATGGCACTACCGGGAAGGTCTCTTCGTCGGTTACCGGCACTACGACCGCCATCAGCTCACGCCGGCCTACTGCTTCGGACACGGTCTCGGTTACACGACCTTCGACTACGAGGGTCGAGCGGAAAAGCCGGGCGGACCACGGCCTCGAGGTCCAGGTCGCGGTGCGCGTGCGGAACTCCGGCAGCCGCCGTGGGAAGGCGGTCGTGCAGCTGTACGTCGGCGCGGAACGCGCGGACCGTCCTCCGTGGGAGCTGAAGGATTTCCGGAG
>JBKPGW010000304.1:0-1410 GCA_046729555.1 Actinomycetota bacterium
GGCGGAGGTGAGCATGAAGCCGTCAGGGGTGATCACGACGGCACTGCCGCCGCCCTCGAGCAGCCGCCCGCCGCGCACGCGGCGCGAGACCCGCAGATTCGCCACCGAGGGCGAGAGCCGCTCGGCGACGGCGATCACGGCGTTCGAGTACGCGTCCAGCGCCTCTCGCTCGTCGACGCCCTCGGGCATCGACGAAATGAATCTCAGCTCCATCCCAGCCAAGCTAGCAACGCGCGCGAAAGCTGCGCTTTCGCCCGCGATTTGGGATCGGCGCTTCGCGCTGAACGCGCGCGGGCACAGCCCGCGCGCTCCTTGAGTGGTCGGCGATTGGCTTCAACCGTCCGTGTCGCGGCGCCCTTCGGGCATCGCGGCACGGATCAGTACGCCTCCCGCTAAGGCCGCTTCGCGTGCCTTAGCGTCCGGCCTCCATGGTGTCGGCGGGTCGGAGCGTGGCCAGGTTGAGGCGCGCGGCTCTCACCAGAAGCAAGATCAATCTGCGAAAGTCAGGCCGATGGCCGAGGTCGAGACGAGGCGTGACGGCGCCGTTCTGACGATCACGCTCAACCGTCCTGACGTCCTCAACGCCTTCAACACCGACATGCACCGCGCCCTGGCCACGGCGCTCAAGGAGGCGCGCGATCCGGAGGTTCGCGCCGTCATCCTCACCGGAGCCGGGCGAGGCTTTTGTGTCGGCCAGGACCTGACGGAGTTTCGCGAGGCGCCCGGGGACATCGGCGCACGCCTGCGGGACAACTACCACCCGAACATTCGTGCGATTCGTGCGCTCGAGAAGCCGGTGCTCGCGGCGGTCAATGGCGTGGCGGCCGGAGCCGGCATGTCGATCGCTTGCGCGTGCGACCTGCGCATCGCGGCCGATTCGGCCAGCTTCATACCGGCCTTCATCAACATCGGCCTGATCCCCGACTCGGGCGGCTCCTATTTCGTCACGCGCATCCTCGGCCCGGCGCGCGCGTTCGAGTGGCTCGCGTCGGGCAAGAAGCTCACTGCCGCCGAGGCTCACGCCTGGGGCCTCGTCTCGGAGGTCGTCGAGACGGACGCGCTGACGGCACGCGCCGCGGAGCTCGCCGCGCAACTCGCCGACCTCCCGACCCGCGGCATCGGGATGACGAAGCGCCTACTCGATAGCGCCGGCGACGCGACGCTGGAGGAACAGCTGGAACGCGAAGCACAGCTACAGACGGCGGCCACGCAGACGGAAGACTTCAGAGAAGGCGTCGCAGCGTTTCTGGAGAAGCGCCCGCCAAGATTCAAAGGCGTTTGAAAGCGGTGACCTGCTAGGGCGCCAAAAAAGCCGGAGGCTAAGCCGGGCGAAGCCGGCTTAGCCGCAGGCGTAGTGATCCGTGCCGCGATGCCCGAAGGGCCGCCGCGACACGGACGGTTGAAGCCAAT
>JBKPGW010000305.1:0-21616 GCA_046729555.1 Actinomycetota bacterium
GGGGGATTTACCGCGTTCGGGGCCGCGCTCCCGTCGTTCGCGGGTGGGGCGCCGGTGGCCGCCCTACGCTTCGACGCGCCGGCCAACGCCGTGAAGGCGCACGCGCAGGCCAGTAGGACTGTGAGCTTATGCCGCATTCGAAGATCCCCCCGGATCCGCGCCGCCCCCTCGACTGTGCCGCAGTCGAGGGCAGCGCTGGTTGTTCAGGAAGGTAGGACGGTCACCGCCGCGTCGAGTTAGCAAACATTCGTGACGATTGCCTCGAAGCCGGGACGGTTGTAGGTTCGTCCGAATGAGGCGCGTGCTCGCGCTTGCGTGACCTGTCCGGCACGAGCCCCACGTTCTGCGGTGCCGGCGATTACGGACGCTGCCAAGCCTCGCTGCGGGAGGCGATCGACGAGGCCTCTGCCGTGCTCGCGGCCGGGCAGGGGCCCGATCCGACCGCGTGGCGTGCGGACGCCACCCGGGAACGTCTCAGCGTCGGCTTCCTGCCGCTGACCGCCCGTTGGACCAACCGCCCGACGTTCCAGCAAGTGATCACCTTCGCCCGCCACCGTCCTCGCTAGGCTCAAGCCGGATGGCCGAGAAGCGCTACCTGCTCACGCCGGGCCCGACCCCCGTGCCGCCGGAGGTGCTCGCCGCCCTCGCCGAGCCCGTCGTCCACCACCGCGCGCGGGACTACCGCGACATCTACGAGCGCTGCCTCGCGCGCTTGCGCGAGGTCTACCGCACCCAGAACGACGTTCTCATGTTCACCACGTCCGGGACGGGCGCGTTCGAATCAGCCGTGGCGAACCTGACCACTCCGGGCGACCGGCAGCTCGTGCTGTCGGCGGGGAACTTCGGCGAGCGCTGGGCCGGCATGGTGAAGGCATTCGGCGCCGACCTGGTGCACGTCAAGCTCGAATGGGGGGAGACGCCGGAGCCGGAAGAGCTCCGCTCCGCGCTCGGGGACGCCGGCGATGTGCGCGTCGTCTACCTGACACATTCGGAGACGTCCACCGGTGTCGTGTGCGACGTCCAGGCGCTCGCGGCCGTCGCGAAGGAGGCCGGTGCGCTCGTGGTCGTCGACGCCGTCTCGAGCCTCGGCGCCGTTCCGGTGGAGACCGACGCCTGGGAGCTCGACGTCGTCGTCTCCGGCTCGCAGAAGGCGCTGATGTGCCCGCCGGGCCTCGCCTTCGTCTCGGTCTCCGAAGCCGCGCTCGAGGCGGCGTCGCGGGCGACGTCGCCGCGGTACGTGCTCGACTGGGCGCGCACGCGCAAGGCGCAGGCGAAGCTCGATGCGCCGTTCACTCCCGCCGTGTCGATCGTGCGCGCGCTCGACGTTGCACTGGGGCTGCTGCTCGACGAAGGCATTCAGCCGGCCTTCGACCGCCACGCGCGGCTCGGCCGCGCCTGCCGCGAGGGCGCGAAGGCAATGGGGCTCGAGCTGTTCTCCCCCGACGAGGAGCGCTCCGCCGTCGTGACCGCGATCCGCGCGCCCGACGGAGTCGACGCGACGGAGATCGTCGCGGCACTGCGCGACCGCTTCGGGATCACGATTGCGAACGGCCAGGGCGAGCTGAAGGGGAAGATCTTCCGGATCGGCCACATCGGCTGGTTCGACGTCTTCGACATCACCACCGCGCTCGCAGCGGTCGAGCTGGCGCTCGCCGACGCCGGTGCGGACATCGAGCGTGGCATTGCCGTCACGCGCGCGCTCGAGGCCTGGGCAGAGCACACGCCCGTTTGAGCGTCGCTCGCCTTCGGCTCGCTCCCGTGGGGGAAACAATGTCTCCCCCACGAGCCCCCTTCTTTAGGTCACGCCTCAGCGCGCTCGCCGCTGAGATCGCCGCGCGTGCTGAGGAGAGAGTTGGGGGAAACCTCACGGTTTCCCCCTTCGCTCCTTCCCTCGCTCATTGGGCAGAGACCGCCCAATGAGCACCGTCCTCGTCCGCGAAGAGATTGCCGAAGCCGGGGTCCGCCTCCTGCGCGAGCGCGGCTTCGACGTCGACATCGACGGCGAGTCCGACCTGGCCGAGACGATCGGCCGCTACGACGCGATCGTCATCCGCTCGGCCACCAAGCTGACCTCCGAGCTGATCGAACGCGGCGAGCGTCTGAAGGTGATCGGCCGCGCGGGCGTCGGGATCGACAACGTCGATGTGGATGCCGCAACGCGGCGGGGCATCGTCGTCGCGAATGCTCCGGAGTCCACGGTCGTCTCGGCCGCCGAGCATACGGTCGGCCTGCTGATGGCCCTGACGCGCAACATTCCGCAGGCGCACGCCGCGCTGAAACAGGGTCGCTGGGAGCGAAAGACGTACGGCGGCATCGAGCTCGCCGACAAGACGCTCGGCGTGCTCGGCTTTGGCCGGATCGGCCAGCAGGTCGCACGCCGCGCAGCCGGCCTTGGCATGCGCGTGGTGGCGTACGACCCGTTCGTCGCGCCGGAGCGCTTCCGCGAGCTCGGCGTCGAGCCCGCCGAGACGGAGGACGGCGTCTACGCGGTCGCCGAGTTCCTGACACTGCATCTACCGCTGACGGACGAGACACGCGGCGCGATCGGAGCTGATGCCCTCGCGAAGATGCGCGACGGCGTCCGGATCGTCAACGCCGCGCGCGGGGAGCTCGTCGACGAGGCTGCGTTGCTCGACGCGCTGCGCTCAGGGAAGGTCGCAGGTGCGGCGCTCGACGTGTTCTCGGCCGAGCCGTACTCCGGGCCGCTGCTCGAGCTCGACAACGTCGTCGTCACACCGCACCTGGCGGCGTCGACCGAGGAGGCGCAGGACCGCGCGGGTGTGATCATCGCCGAGCAGGTCGCGGCGGCGCTCGAGGGCGGCCTCGTGACGAATGCGGTCAACATCCCGGTCATTGGCGCTGAGGACCTCGAGGTCCTGGGTGTATACATCCCGCTCGCCGCGAAGCTTGGACGGCTCGCGATGGAGCTCGCCGCCGGGCGTGTCGACGAGCTGCGGCTGACGTACTTCGGCGCGCTCGCGCAGTACGACACGCGACTGCTCACCGTCGCGGCGTTGAACGGTGCGTTCCAGGGGCGCTCGGACCAGCCCGTGAACTACGTCAACGCACCGGTGATCGCTGCGGAGCGCGGTGTCGACGTGCGCGAGGAAAAGAGCCGCTCGTCCCGCGACTTCACCAACCTCGTTCGCGTCGAGGCGGTGTCGGAGGGCCGTGCGCTCCGTGTCGCCGGCACCACGATCGGGAACGACAACCGCCTCTGGCTCGTGAGCGCGCTCGGCTTCGAGCTCGACATGGAGCTGGCGCCGCTGCTGGTCTTCTTCCGCTACGACGACGTGCCGGGGGTGATCGGCCGCGTCGGCACGCTGTTCGGCGAGGCGGAGGTGAACATCGCCAACATGACCGTGTCGCGGACGCGGCGCGGCGGTCAGGCGTTGATGGCGCTCTCGATCGACACACCGGCGCCGCCCGAGCTCGTCGAGCAGCTGCACGGTGAGTTCGACGACGCGCGCTTCATAGCACTCGAGACCTGATGTGGCCCGAGCCGGTCGAGCGAATCGCCTTGTTTCTGCGCGAGTCCGAAGCGCTCGGGCGAATCGAGGAATTGCCGGCCGGCGTCGACACGCCCCCGGGCCCGGGTGCGCACGCCGAGGGCTTCGACTGCGACGGCCGCCTGCTCGTCGTGCTCGTTCCGGCCGACCGCGAAGCCGCCCGCGAGCAGCTTGCGCGCCGCGGCGGTTGTAGGGAGCTGCGCCCGTCAGCGGCTCCCGGGTTTCCATACCAGGGCGCACGGGTGCTCGTCGACCGTTCGCTCCTGTCGGCGCGCACCGTATGGCTCGAGGCCGGCTCGCCGCGTCACGTGCTCGGCCTCGCGCCGAGCCAGTTGCTGCGCCTCACACGCGCAGAAACAGGGAACTTCCTGCTCGAGGACTAGAACGGGGGATTCTTGGGGACCGGGTGCCCGGGTAGAATTCGACTTCCGGCCCAGCCTCCCCGCAAAGGAGAATCCTCCATGCAGGAACTCGAGAAGATCTGGATGAACGGCGCGCTCATCGACTGGGCCGATGCCAAGGTCCACGTGGGCACGCACGGCCTGCACTACGGCTCCGGTGTGTTCGAGGGGATTCGCGCGTACGAGACACCGAAGGGCAGCGCCGTCTTCCGGCTGAGCGACCACCTGCAGCGACTGCAGAACTCCGCACGGCTGCTGAACATGGATCTGGGCTACTCACTCGGCGACTTGCGCGCTGCCTGCATGGACCTGATCGGCGCGAACGGCGTGCCGGAGTGCTATCTCCGGCCGATCGCGTTCTTCGGCTACGGCGAGCTGGGCGTCGCCGCGACCGGCAATCCGGTCGACGTCGCAATCATGAGCTGGCCCTGGGGGACGTACCTCGGCGCGGAAGGGCTGGAGCGCGGAATCCGCGCGAAGATCTCCTCGTGGACACGTGTCGGCCCGAACGTGATCCCGCACGTCGCGAAGGCGACCGGCATCTATCTCAACTCGATGCTCGCGGTCATGGAGGCGAACCGGGCCGGCTACGACGAGGCGATCTTGCTCACGCACGACGGCTTCATCGCGGACGGCTCCGGTGAGAACGTCTTCCTCGTCAAGGACGGGACGATCTACACGCCCGACCTCTCTGCGTCGATCCTGCCGGGCATCACGCGCGACACGATCATCCAGATCGCGCAGGACCTCGGCTACACGGTTGTCGAGAAGCAGCTCATCCGCACCGATCTCTATCTCGCGGACGAGGTCTTCATGACCGGAACGGCCGCCGAGGTGACGCCGCTGCGCGAGGTCGACGATCAGCCGATCGGGCCGCCCGGCCCGGTCACGCTCGCGATCCAGCAGGCGTACCTCGACACGGTGCGCGGACACAGCGAGCGCTGGTCGCACTGGCTCGAGTACGCGTCGGCCGAGCCGGTACGCGCGCAGGCGTGAAAGAAGCAGTACGCGAGATCCCGCTCTCGCGCCCGTGGCTCGACGAGCGTGAGGAAGAGCTCGTGCTCGAAGTCCTGCGTTCGGGGCGTTTGTCGCTCGGGCCCTGGATCGACCAGTTCGAGCGCGAGGTGGCGGACCGCGTCGGTGCGCCGTATGCGGCGGCGTTGTCGAGCGGCACAGCGGGCCTCCATCTGCTCTGCCGGATCGCCGGGCTCGGTCCGGGCGACGAGGTGATCACGTCCCCGCTGTCCTTCGTCGCTTCCGCGAACTGCTTCATCCTCGAAGGGGCGACGCCGGTGTTCGCGGATGTGGATCCCGTCACGCTGAATCTCGACCCGGCGGCGGTCGACGCCGCGGTGACGGAGCGCACGCGCGCGATCGTCGCCGTCGACATGTTCGGTCTTCCCTGCGACCTCGACCCGTTGCGCGAGGTGGCAGAGCGTCACGGGCTCACGCTGATCGAGGACGCGTGCGAGTCACTCGGCGCGGAATATCGTGGCCGCCCGCTGGGCGCGCACGGCCCGTCCGCAGTCTTCGCCTTCTATCCGAACAAGCAGATGGCGACCGGCGAAGGCGGCGTCGTGACGACGCACTCCGAAGAGGAGTGGCGGCTCCTCCGCAGCCTCCGGAACCAGGGCCGCTCGTACGACGGCGGCGGCGGGTGGTTCCACCACGTCCGCCTCGGGCTCAACTACCGCTGGACCGACGTGCAGGCCGCGATCGGGCTCGGCCAGCTGGAGAAGCTCGACCGCATCCTCGAGCTACGCGGGGAGGCTGCGCAGCGGTACGCGGAGCTACTCGCCGGCCTCGACGGCGTCGAGCCCCCCGCACCCGACGACGCGGAGCGCCGCCGCTCGTGGTTCGTGTACGTCGTCAAGCTCGACCGCTCGCTCGACCGCGGCGCGGTGATGGAGGCGCTGCGACGGCAGGGTGTCGCGACCGCAGAGTACGTCCCGTGCATCCACCTGCAGCCGTACATGCGGGAGCGGTTCGGGTTCTCGGAAGGCCTTTGTCCCGTTGCCGAGGACACGGCGAGCCGGACACTGGCCCTGCCCTTCTTCACGCAGATCGAGCCCGGCGACCAGGAGCGGGTCGTCGAGGTGCTGCGCGAGGCTGTCGCGGCATAAGTCTCCGCCTCGGCGGGAAGAGGGAACACGTGGAGGCAGGCGGCATCCGCGAGGTGAGGTCGGGCGTGCTCCTGACCGCGACGCTCGCCGGCGTCGCCGCCGCGATCGCCGGCGGCGTGGTCTGGGGGCTGATCGTCCGCTGGTCGGACTACGAGATCGGATTCGCGGCGTGGGGGATCGGCTTCATCGTCGGCACAGCCGTTCTGTTCGGCGCACAGCATCGGCGTGGCCTGCCGCTGCAGCTGATCGCGGTCGTGCTCGCGCTGGCGGGGATCGTGCTGGGCAAGTACCTCGCCTTCGTCTGGATCGGGCAGGACGAGCTCGGCAAGGCCGGGCTCTCGCTGCCGGTGTTCTCGACCGACACGATGCGGCTGTTCTGGGATCTCAAGAGCGACATCTGGAGTGGCTGGGACCTGCTCTGGGTCGGCCTCGCGATTGTGAGCGCGTTCCGGATTCCGCAGGTGCCGCCTGAGCCCGAGCCGGCCAAGGAGCAGGCGGAGACGGCCTCGAGCTGGCCCGCGGTCGGCGAGCCTCGCCGAACTAGCGACGACGAGTAACCCTCGGCTCCCTCGTAGAATCCGTTCGTGGCGGAGCCGACACGGATGATCTTCCTCGGGTTCGGGAAGTACGCCCGCGCCGACAAGATCTACGCACTCGAGCCGCTCGGTGAAGGTGACCGCGGTCACGGGCGGCGCACGCGCGTCTGGATCGAGGGCGTGCCCGACCCCATCGTCGCGTCGCGCACCGAGCGCACCATCCTCCACGACATGGGACAGGATTCAGCGGGGCCTTCGCCGATCGTCGACCAGGCGCTCGACCTCGCCGAACGCCTTGTCGAGCAGACGCAGGCCGGCCGGGTCGATCTCGGCGACCTCGGCCGCCGCGCGCGCCGCCTGCTCGAGACGACGTCGAAACCCGACGAGCAAAAGCTCTTTTGACGGACGAGCCGGGCGTTGCCGCGGCCGAGCGCCGCGGATTCCGCGACCGCATGTCCCGCTTCGCCCTCGACGTCACACCGCTCAGGACCTCAAAGCCGTTCCGCCGCCTCTGGTTCGGGCAGGGCGTCTCCTTCATCGGGACGGAGATCGCCGAGGTCGCGCTCGCGTACCAGGTCTACCAGCTCACGGGATCCACCCTCGCGGTCGGCCTGATCTCGCTCACGCATCTCGTTCCATTGCTGACGCTGACGGTGATCGGCGGCGCGATCGCCGACGCCGTCGACCGCAGCCGCCTGATGCTCCTGCAGCAGCTCGGGATGGTCGCAGGCAGCCTCGGACTCGCCGCGAACGCGGCGCTCGCGCACCCGCACGTCTGGCTGCTGTACGCCTTCCAGCTGCTGATCTCGTCGTCGTTCAGCATCGGCGTGGGAGCGCAGCGCTCGATGACGCCGCAGCTCGTCGACGAGCGGAACTTCATGGCTGCGTCGGCGCTGAACAGCGTCACGTCGCAGTTCGGGGCGGTGGCTGGTCCTGCGTTCGCGGGCATCCTGATCAAGTACGTCGACCTGAAGTGGATCTACCTCGGCGACTCGGCGACCTACGTCGCTGCGCTCGTCGCGGTCGTGCTCCTACCGCGCCTCGTCGCGAGCCCGGACGCCGACCGGCCGAGCCTGCGCTCGATCTCCGCGGGCTTTCGCTACGTGCGCAGTCAGCCGGTGATCCTCGGCTTCTTCCTCGTGGATACGAACGCGATGATCTTCGGCATGCCGTCGGCGCTCTTCCCGGCGCTCGCCGTGCACCGGTTCGGGGACGCGTCGCTGGTCGGCTACCTCTACACCGCACCGGCGGTCGGTGCGCTGCTCGTCTCGCTCCTGTCCGGACCGCTGCGCCACGTCCGCCGCCAGGGGTTGGGGGTCGTGATCACGGCGTCGTTGTGGGGACTTGCGATCGCCGCCTTCGGCTTTGCGCAACAGTTCTGGCTGGCCCTGCTGTTGCTGGGTTTGGCCGGTCTCGGCGACCAGATCAGCGCGATCCTGCGCTCCGTGATGCTCTACCGGATCACGCCGAACGCGATGCTCGGCCGCGTTTCGGGAATCGAGTTCATGCAGGTGGCAGCCGCACCGTCGATCGGCAATCTCGAAGCCGGCGCGCTGGCCTCGGCGACGAGCCTGCGCTTCTCGATCGTGTCGGGCGGCGTTGCCTGCGTCGCAGGCTGTGCGCTGCTCGCGCTCGCATTCCCGGCGCTTGTCCGTTACGACGGCCGGTCGCGTGCTGAGACGTAGCTTCTTCGCCCGGAGCGTCCACGAGGTGGCGCCGGACCTGATCGGCGTCACGCTGCTCTTCGACGGTGTCGGCGGACGGATCGTCGAAGTCGAGGCGTACGACCAGGAGGATCCGGCCAGCCACGCCTACCGCGGGCGCACGGGGCGCAACGAGGCGATGTTCGGCCCGCCCGGCCACGCGTACGTCTATCGCTCCTACGGCGTCCACTGGTGCCTCAACCTCGTCTGCGGCGCGGAAGGCGTGCCGGAGGCGGCGCTGATCCGGGCGCTGGAGCCCACCCACGGGATCGAGCAGCAGCGCCGGCGGCGCGGGGCCAAAGAGCTGCGCGCGCTGTGCTCCGGGCCGGGGAAGCTCTGTCAGGCGTTGGGTATCACGCGCGATCACGACGGGCTGCCGCTCGACCACTCGCCGTTCAGGCTCGAGCCCCGCCGCGACGTGCCGGAGATCGTCACCGCGCCGCGGATCGGAATCACGCGGGCGACGGAGCTGAGCTGGCGGTACCTCGAAGCAGGCTCGCCCTACGTTAGCCGTGCCCGACCACGAGTCTGACCTTCATCCGCGGCGCGGCGGCGACTCCGGCGCCCGGTACCTGCGCCAGGATCTGACCGGCGCGTCCGTCCGCGAACCGCTCGATGTCGACGACGAGGCCGCGCGCGCGTAGCCGGGCGCGCGCCTGCCGCAGCGACAGGCCGATCACGTTGGGCACGACTCCGTGCAGCGGCTTGGCGAGGACGAGGGTCACCGTGTCGTAGGACGACGCATGTCCTTTGCGCGGAAACTGGTCGAGCACGAGGTCGATGCGCTGCTTCGGTCGCGCCGGCTTGTAGACGATGTTCGGAGTCAGCGGCTGCCCCGCGAGCCGCACCTTCGCGCGCGTCAGCGTCATCCCGACCACGCGCGGGATCTCTACCTCGTTCCGCTTGCAGTTCGCGGTGTGCGTCGGACCGCGTCCGGCGAAATAGGAGACCAGCGCCGTCTGGCGGCAGTAGCCGTTGTCGAGCTGCAGGCGGCCGTCCCGCCAGACCACGCGCCGCGTCGACGCGTACTCGTAGGAGTAGCCCGGGAACGACTCCGGCGTCGTCCCCGCGAGCGCGAGTTGCGTGAACACGCGCCAGATCTCGGCGGGGAACGTGCCGCCGGCCACGGCATCGCCGTGGTACTCGGTCAGCATCGGCTTGAGCTTGTTCGGATAGCCGACCCACACGGCCGTCGCGAGCTGCGGCGTGTAGCCGACGAACCACGCGTCGCCGTAGTTCTCCGTCGTCCCCGTCTTGCCGGCGGCGACGCGGTCGGGCAGCGCCGCGCGCTTACCCGTCCCGGATCGGATCACGCTTTCGAGGATGTTCGTCAGCAGCGCATCCTGCTCCGGCGTCAGCGCCGCGTGGTAGACAGGACGGTTCTCGTCGATCACCTTGTCGTGCGCGTTGCTGATGCGTGCGATCGCGCGCGGACGATTCCCGAAGGTGCTGCCGTCGACGCGGCGGCCGCCGTTCGCGAACGTCGAGAACGCGCGTGCCATCTCCAGCGGACTGACGTCGTCGGCGCCGAGCCCGATCGCGAAGTACGGGTTGAGGTGTCGCGTGATACCGACCTGGTGGGCCGTCTTGGCGACCTTCGCCGGCCCGACCAGCCGCGTCAGCTGGGCGAAGATGCTGTTGTCGGAGACGACCGTCGCCGTCGTCAGGTCGCCGGAGCCGATGTAGTCGTTCTCGTAGTTGTGGACGGGCCAGTACTTGTCCCCGATGAAGATGTTGACCGGCTTGGAGGGGAACGTCGTCGCCGGGGAGATCCCCTGCTTGAGCGCGGTCGCCAGCACGAACGGCTTGAAGGACGACCCCGGCTGCCGTTCGCCTTGCACGGCGAGGTTGAACTGGCTCTGGCGGAAGTTGTCGCCGCCATACATCGCCAGGATCTCGCCGGTGCGCGGCCGGACCGCGACGAGCGCCGCCGACGGGCCGTTGGGCTCCTTCAGAATGCTCTGGATCGCAGTGCGTGCCAGTTTCTGCAGGCGCAGGTCGATCGTCGTCTGCACGTTCAGGCCGCCGCCGAAGACGCGCCTCGTCCCGTACTTCTCGATCAGCTGCTGCTTGACGTAGTTGACGAAGTAGGGAGCGGGCCCCTCGATACCCGGCAGGTGCACGTTCTGCGGACGCGGGAGCGGCTCGCGTGCCGCACGGCGCAGGTCGCGTTGCGTGATGTCGCCCTGGGCGAGCATCGCCTTCAGAACCTCGAGGCGGCGCGCGCGGGCCGCCTTCGGGTTCGTCACCGGGTCGAAGCGGCTCGGGTCGGCCGGGATTCCCGCCAGCAGCGCAGCCTCCGCGAGCGTCAGCCGTGACGCCGTCGAATCGAAGTACGTCTGGGCCGCTCGCTGGATCCCGTACGCACCGTTGCCGAAGTAGATCGTGTTCAGGTACGCGGTCAGGATTCGCAACTTCTTCCAATGCTGCTCGAGCTGCCACGCGAGCGCAGCTTCCTTCAGCTTGCGGCTGATCGTCCGCGCCGTCGTCACGCACGAGTTCTTGACCAGCTGCTGCGTGATCGTCGAGCCGCCCTGCACGACCTTCTTGTTGGTCACGTCCGCCCAGACGGCGCGACCGATGCCGCGCAGGTCGACGCCGTGGTGCTCGTAGAAGCGCTTGTCCTCGATCGCGACGATCGCCTGCTGCATGATCGGCGCGATCTCGTCCGTGTCGACCAGGATGCGGCTCTCGGATCCGCGCAGCGTTGCGAGGATCGTGTGGTCGTCGTTCGCGTAGATGTGTCCGTCGACCTCGTGCGGGACCTGTCGCGGGTCGCAGTTCGGGATCTGGCTGGCGACCGCGGTGATCAGGCCGAAGCTGAACGACGCCAAGCCGAGCAAGAGGAGGATCAGCAGCAGGACAGCGAGGCGGAGCTTGCGAATCCGGCGTCGGCGCCCGTTCGCCGCGGAGGGCGCAGGCCTGCTGCGTTTGCGGCGGAGCAACCGCGGGATTTTAGCTCTGGACGGTCAGAAACGGCTTCTGCGTCGGCGCGTCGACCCCGCCGTCCTGCTCTTCCGTGACGAGAACGCTCGCCCCGGGCTCGACCGAGCCCTCGAGCGGCACGGTGACGACGTCGCCGCCGTCGAACGTCCCGGCCGGCTTCGGTGCGCCCCCGGTGCTGATCCACGCCTCGTACGTCCGGCCGTCGTGAGGAGGCTTCAGGTCGTGGACGATGAGTGCGGCTTCGCCGTTCTTCCCGACGACGAGCGTTCCCCGCTCGAACGCGATCGTGCGCGCGTCGGGTTGCGCGAGGATCGCAGCGACGCGCTGCTCCCGGGCGAGCGCGGCTTCACGGCGGTCGAGCGTGCCCGACAACGAGGCAGCCCAGATGCCAAGTGCGATTGCCGCACACGCCGCGACGGCTGCGGCCGCCGCGACGGGCACGACCCAGCGCGGCCGCAGCGGCACGACGTTGGGGCGCTCGCGGCGAGCCTGCTGCAGGATGCGCGCGCGCAGGTCCGGCGGCGGCAGCGGCGCCTCGGTCGCGTAAGCGAGAGCGCCGGCAGCCTCCGACAGCGACGCCAGCTCGTCGCGGCAGCGCTCGCAGCGCGCGAGATGCGCTTCGTACTCGCGCGCGTCCTCGGGATCGAGGGCGTCGAGCGCGTACGCAGCGGTCAGGTCGTGGAGGGCGTTGGCTTCCATGCCTTCTCTCCGTTGCCGGGGTCCGCCAGCAGCTCACGCAGGCGCGCGAGGCCGGTGAACATCCTGCTCTTGATCGTACCGACGGGTTGTCCGAGCCTCTCGGCGAGCTCGGACTGGCTGAAGCCGCCGTAGTAGGCGAGCTCGAGCGCCTCCCGCTGCTGGTCGGGAAGCTGCTGCAGCGCCGCCTGCACGCGTTCGCGCTCGAAGCGCAGCCACGCGTCGTCCTCGGCCGACTCGGACGGCGACGGCTCGACGGCTGCCGTCAGCGGCTCCGCGCGGCGCCGGTCCTCGCGCCGGACGAGGTCGACTGCGCGGCGGTGCACGAAGGTGAGCAGCCACGTGCCCGCCTTTGCCCGTTCCGGCCTGAAGCGGTCGGCGTTGCGCCACGCGGCGAGGAAGCCCTCCTGCACGGCGTCCTCGGCGAGCTTCTCGTCACGCAGGACGCGGAGCGCGAGCCCGTACGCGACCCGCCCGAAGCGGTCGTACAGCTCGGCGAGCGCGGCGTCGTCCGACCGTGCGACGAGGGCGACGACTGCCTCGTCCGAGAGGTGGGCGAACGATCGCGCCATCGGCCGGGGAGTCTCGCTCATCGCTGATATTCGTTCAGTCCTGGTTTTCGGTTCAGCGAGGAGACGTCGAAATGCCGATGCCGCATCGGACGCAGATGCAGGTGATCAAGCGCCGTCTGGTCGGCAAGGAGGGGGCCGACCGGATCAAGGAGCTCCGCAAGATCCTCGCCGAGCTGCCCGGCTACCGGAGCGGGCCGTACGCCGACATCCGGAAATGGGTCACCAACGAGATCGAGAGCTCGCGGACGCGCAGCCGAGTCGTGCACAGGGACTCGCTCGCGGTCCGCCGGGAAGGCGCCGCGCAGATTGCGTTCGTCGGTCCTCCGAACGCCGGTAAGTCGTCGTTGCTGCAGGCGCTCTCGCGCGTCCAGATCAAGACCGGTGACTACGCCTTCACGACCACGCGGCCGTGCCTGCGGTCACGCGCATCGGCGGCGTCCTGCTCCAGCTCGTCGAGATACCAGGCTTGATCGAAGGCGCGGGCCGTGACCGCGGCGGTGGGCGTGCGCTGCTCGGCGTGCTGCGCGGCGCCGACGCGATCGTCTTCTGCCACGATGTCTCCGCTCCGCCTGAGGTGCTGCGCGAGGTCCAGCGTGAGCTCGAGCTCGGCGGAATCTCGCGGCCCTCGATCCTCGCGGCGACCAAAGTGGACGAAGCGAGCCCGGCAGCGGTGGAGCGCGTGCGCACGGCATTCCCCGACTTGGACGTCGTGCCGGTCTCGGTGCTCGACGACGAGACGCTCGACACGCTCCGCGAATCGATCTGGCGTCTGACCGGCCTCGTGCGCGTGTTCCTACGCGAAGGCGATTCTGTCGCGTTGCGGCCACCGGTGACCGTCGTCGACATCGCGCGCTCGATCCACCACGAGCTCGAGGAGACCTGCCGCGGGGCTCACGTGTGGGGCCCGTCGGCACGGGTCGACGGCCCGCGCGTCGGCCGCGAGCACGTCCTCGCAGACGGCGACACGGTCGAGATCATCACGCGCGGCTGACGGCCGAACCGATCGTCGCGGCGGTGCGAATCACCGCCCGACATGACGGCCAACACATCTGAAAGGAGCGACAGGACGATGCGAAAGCTCGCATTCGTTCTCCTGGCGGCCGCAGCCTCGGCAGCGCTGATCACCGCGTTCGCGTCGCGGGGCGGGAGCCCTTCGGCGGCCCAGGCATCGAGCCACCGGGAGGCCCCGTTGATCTCGGAGGACCCGTCGGCGGACAACACCGACACGTACGCGTTCCGGAGCCCGGACCGGCCGGACACGGTGACGATCATCTCCAACTACATCCCGGGTGAGGATCCCGCCGCCGGCCCGAACTGGTACACGTTCTCGCCGTCCGCGCGATACGTCATCTACGCCGACAAGAACGGCGACGGCAAGCCGGACGTGACCTGGCGGTTCCGCTTCAAGAACCGCGCACCGGTCGCGTTCCTGCAGAACACGCAGCAGGAGTACACCGTCACGCGCCTCGACGGGAATTCGCCGCGCGTCGTCGGCGGCGGCCTGCTAACGCCGCCCGACAACATCGGGCCGCGGTCGACGCCCGACTACCACACGTTGGCGCTGGCCGGCGTCCACGACCTCAGCGACGGCTCCAAGGTCTTCGCGGGCCAGCGGGACGACGGCTTCTTCGGCGACATCGGCGCGATCTTCGACCTCGTTGCGATCCGCAACGGCACCGGCGCGACCGGCGGCGGGAAGGACTTCTTCGCCGGGTACGCCGTGCATTCGATCGCGCTCCAGGTGCCGCTGTCGCAGCTCGACAACGGCGGCAACCACGTCGTCGGGATCTGGTCGGCCACCGAGCGGTCGGTCGCGAAGGTCTCGCTGGCGAAGTGGCGCGGACGCAAGTACCTCAAGAAGACGTCGGAGTGGCAGCAGGTCTCGCGGCTCGGCAATCCGCTGATCAACGAGGTGCTGATCCCGACGGAGCTGAAGGACAAGTGGAACGCGACGGACCCGGACAAGGACAAGCAGTTCGAGCAGTACTACTCCAGCCCGATCCTGGCGAAGCTGCTCAACCAGCTCTATCCGCAGTTCGGACCCTTCCAGGAGAACAATCGCACCGACCTCGTCGCGGTGCTGCTCACCGGATTGAAGGAGCCGAATCTCAACTTCACCGGTGACACGCGCGCCGACGAGATCCGGCTGAACCTGGCGATCGCGCCGACGGCACCGGTCGGCCAGGGCAACCGGCTGGGCGTGCTCGGCGGCGACCTCGCGGGCTATCCGAACGGTCGGCGGCTGGAGGACGACGTGATCGACATCTCCGAGCGTGCCGTCGGCGGTGTCCTGATCGGCCACAGCCTGCCGCTCGGCGACGGCGTGGACGCGAACGACGTGCCCTACCTGACGACGTTCCCGTACCAGGCCGACCCGTTCAGCGGCTACGAGAACACGAAGGGCCAGCAGAAGCCGTGAGGAGGCTGTTGGTTGGAGGAGTGGCGGCGGCGATCACCGCCGCCGCTCTCCTGCTCGGCGGAGTCTTCGCCGGTGGTGGCACGCCCGGCGCGCATCCGCTCTCGGCCGCGCAGCTCGACCGGCGTGGGAACGCGTTCGAGCAGCGGGCGCGCGAGACCGGTGACTCCGGGTACTACGCGCGCGCGGAGGCCGCGTACCGTCGCGCGCTGCGCGTTGCACCGAGTGATCTGGCGGCTACGATCGGCCTCGGCGCCGTCGCGTTGTCACGACACGAGTTCCGCCAGGCGCTCGCGCTCGGACGGCACGCGGTTGCGCTCTCGCCGTCCACGGCGGCCGGTTACGGCGTGGTCGGCGACGCCCTCGTCGAGCTCGGCCGCTACGAGGAAGCCTTCGAGGCCTTCAACCGGATGGTGTCGCTCAAGCCGAGCGTTTCCTCTTACGCCCGCATCTCGTACGCACGCGAGCTGCTCGGTGACATTTCCGGTGCGGCGCAGGCGATGCAGCTCGCCGTCGACTCGGCTGCGGGCGAGCCCGACGCGCTCGCGTGGTCGCACACCCAGCTCGGCAAGCTCTTCTGGTCTCACGGCCGCGTGGGCGAAGCCGCGCGTGAGTATCGCGCAGCGCTGCGAGTGCGACCGGGGTACGTCCATGCGCTCGAAGCGCTTGCGCTGGTCGAGTCTGCGCGCGGCCGCGACGGACGTGCGATTGCGCTCGCGCGCCAGGCGGCGGCGGTGATGCCGCTGCCGCAGTTCGTCGCGACGCTCGGAGACCTGCTCCGCGGCGAAGCCGCGGAACGCCAGTATGCGCTCGTCGCGGCAATCGCGAAGCTGCAGCGAGCGAACGGCGTCAAGGTCGACCTCGAGACGGCGCTCTTCGACGTCGACCACGGCATCCGTCTGCGTGCGTCGGTGGCGCTCGCGCGCCTCGCGCGCGCGGAGCGGCCGTCGATCGACGGCGACGACGTCCTGGCTTGGACGCTCGCGCGCAACGGCCGTTGCGGCGAAGCGCTGCTCTTCTCGAAGCGCGCGCTCCAGCTCGGCACGCTCGACGCGTCCAAGTTCTTCCATCGGGGAATGATCGAGCGCTGCCTCGGACACGACGCGAGCGCCAAGCGCTGGTTCCGGCGCGCCCTTGCGCTCAATCCGCACTTCTCGCTCGTATGGGCGCCGCTTGCGCGGAGGTATGCGTCGTGAAGCGTCTCGTGTTCATCGCAGCCGCCCTGGTTGCGCTTGCGCTGCCGATCGCGGCGTCCGCGCACCCGCTCGGCAACTTCACGGTCAACCGGTTTAGCCGCGTCGAGGTCGCGGGCCCGCGGGTGTACGTCCGGTACGTGCTCGACCTCGCCGAGATCCCGACGTTTCAGGCCGGTCACATCGACGCCCGCCGCTTCGCGCGTCGGATCGCACGCGGCGCCCGACTGACGGTGAACGGGCGACGCCTGAGGCTCGTTCCGGTCGAGTGGGCGCTGGCGCATCCCCGGGGTGCGGGCGGCCTGAAGACGACGCGCTTCGAAGCGATCCTGCGTGGGCCGAGACTCAGCGGGCGAAGCGAGGTCGCCTATCGGGACACGAACTACGCGGACCGGATCGGCTGGAAGGAAATCGTCGTCGGCGCTGCCCCGAGCCGAAGCCACGAGCTGCGTGCGTATCCGAAAGACCTGCTCTCGAGCCCGCTCGACGTCACCACTGTCCGCACCAGCCTCGTCCCAGGGACAGTCCCTGGGACGGGTCCACATGTGACACGCGGCGCGACGCTGCGGGCGCCCGACCGCGTCGCCGACGGCGGCTTCGCGTCGCTCGTCGCTCGTGATCGCCTCGGCTTCTGGGTGATCCTCGCTTCCCTCGCAGCGGCGCTCTTCTGGGGCGCGGCCCATGCGCTCTCGCCCGGACACGGCAAGACCATCATCACCGCGTACCTCGTCGGCCAGCGCGGAACGCCCCGGCACGCGGCGCTGCTCGGTCTGATCGTCACGTTCACGCACACGATCGGGGTCTTCGCGCTCGGAGCCGTGACGCTGCTCCTCTCGCGCTTCATCGTCCCCGAGCAGCTCTACCCGTGGCTGAACCTCGTCTCCGGCCTGCTCGTCGTGGCGATCGGGGCGTCCGTGGTGCGCACGCGCTGGCGACAGCACCACCACCACCACCACCACCACGCCGAGCACGACCTGAGCGCGCGGTCCCTCCTCGCGGTCGGCGTCTCCGGCGGGCTGCTGCCCTGCCCGTCGGCGCTCGTCGTCCTGCTGGCGGCGATCTCGCTGCACCGGATCGGCTTCGGCCTCCTGCTGATCGTCGCGTTCAGCGCCGGGCTCGCCTTGACGATCACCGGCATCGGGCTCGTCGCGGTGCTCGCGCGCGGCGCGTTCCGGCGACTCAGCTTCGACAGCGGCGTCACCTCAATCCTTCCGACCGTCAGTGCGCTCGTCATCGTCGCTGCCGGCGTCGCGATGACCGCGCGGGCGTTCTAGCGATGTTCGGGCTCGACGACCGCATCGCGGGCCTCTCGAACGGCACGACGCTGCTCGTTGTCGTCGCCGTTTCGGTGTTGCTCGGGCTGCGTCACGCGGGCGATCCCGACCACCTCACCGCGGTGACGACAATGATTGCCTCCCGGCGCGACCAAGCGACGCGGCACGCAGCCCGCCTCGGCCTGACCTGGGGGCTCGGACATGCGACGTCACTGTTCGTCTTCGGCGTTCCGCTCGTCCTCTACAGCGCCTATCTCCCGGCCTCGGTCCAGGCGGCCGCCGAGACGGCCGTCGGCTGCCTGATCGTCGGGCTGGCGGGCGTGCTGCTGCTCCGCTGGCGTCGCGGCGCGTACAAATTCCCGGGGCACGCGCATCCGCGGGGGAGGAATCCGTGGCAGGCGTATGCGATCGGCCTCGTCCATGGAATGGGCGGCACGGCCGGGGTCGGGCTCCTGCTGCTCGCGACGATCCAGAGCCGGGCGCTCGCGGTCGCGGCGCTGGCGCTCTTCGCGGCGTGCACGGCGATTTCGATGACGCTCCTCTCCGCCGGGTTCGGCGTCGCGCTGTCCGCCAGGGCGGTGAGCCGGTCGTTCGACCACATCGCGCCCGCCCTCGGCCTCGCGAGTCTCGCGTTCGGCGTCTGGTACGCGCTCGGCGCTCAGGGCGTGGTGCCGCACATCCTGTAGGTTCCGCCACGTGCCAACCGTTGCGCCGTACGGCTCCTGGTCGTCTCCGATCAGCCTCGACCTCGTTGCGAGCGAAGGCGGAGTCTCCTACGGCAGCCTGTCGGCCGGTGACGACGGGGTCTACTGGCTGGAGAGCCGGCCGCAGGAGAAGGGGCGGATAGCGCTCGTCTACCGTCCGCACGGAGGCTCGCCGGTGGACGTCGTGCCGGAGGGGTTCAACGTGCGCACAAGGGTGCACGAGTACGGTGGGGGCGCTTGGTTCCGCGACGGCGGTGTCGTGTTCTGCTCCAACTTCGACGACAGCCGCCTCTACCGGATCGAGGGCCCCGGAGCGGAGCCTCGGCCGATCACGCCGGAGACGCCGGAACCGCACGCGCTGCGCTACGCAGACGGACGCGTCTTCGCGAACGGCAGCCTGATCGTCTGCGTCCGTGAATCGCATGGGGCCGGCGAGCCGCGCAACGAGCTCGTCGTGCTGCCGGCGGACGGCTCGGCCGAGCCGCGCGTGATCGCAAGCGGCCGTGACTTCTACGCGGCACCGAGGCCGAGCCCCGACGGCGGCCGCCTCGCCTGGGTCGCATGGGATCACCCGCACATGCCGTTCGAGGGAACGGACCTCTGTGTCGCGGGTCTCGAGACCGACGGAACCTGCTCCAACTCGCGACGCATCGCGGGCTCGGCGACGGAATCCATCTTCCAGCCCGAATGGAGCGACGGCGATCTCTACTTCGTCTCGGATCGGAGCGGCTGGTCGAATCTCTATGTCGAGCGCGACGGGGAGGTGCACGCGCTCACCCAGGAGCGAGCCGAGCTCGGCTATCCGCAGTGGGTCTTCGACCTGACCCGCTACGCGTTCCTCGCCGACGGGCGGATCGCGTGCGTCTTCACCCGTGACGCGATCGACGGCCTCGAACTGCTCGACGTCGAGCACGGCACGCTCGAGCGTGTTGATCTGCCGTACACAGCCTTTTACTCGCCGTCACTGCGGAGCTACGGGAATCGCTTGGTGTTCCCCGCGTCGACGCCGACGGAACCGAACGAGCTGGTCGAGCTCGACGCCGAGACCGGCGCGACGAACATCCTCGCGCGCTCGACCGAGGTCGCATTCGACGAGCGCTACATCTCCACTGCCGTCCCCATCTCCTTCGAGGGGACCGACGGCTTGACCTCGCACGGCTTCTTCTACGCACCGAAGAACCCGGAGTACTCAGCTCCGCCGGACGAGCTGCCGCCGTTGCTCGTGCACGTGCACGGCGGGCCCACCGCGCATGTGCAGACGTCGCTCGACCTCGGCATCCAGCTCTTCACCAGCCGCGGCATCGCCGTGGTCGACCTCAACTACGGTGGGAGCACCGGCTACGGCCGCGAGTACCGCGATCGCCTGCGCGGGCGGTGGGGGGAAGTGGACGTCGAGGACAGCGCCGCCGCCGTGGGCTACCTCGCCGACCGTGGCGACATCGATCCTTCGCGCGTCGAGATCGACGGTGGCAGCGCGGGCGGCTACACGACGCTGCTCGCACTGGCGATCCGCGACGAGTTCGCCGCCGGCGCGTCGTACTACGGCGTCGCGGATCTCGTCACCTTCCACGAGGACACGCACAAATTCGAGGCGCACTACGACGACTACCTCGTCGGCCCCTGGCCCGAGGCGACCGAGGTGTATCGCGAGCGCTCGCCGGTGAATCAAGCCGACTCGATCTCGCGGCCGCTGCTCCTGCTGCAAGGACTCGACGACAAAGTCGTGCCGCCGGCGCAGTCGGAGGTGATCGTCGAGGCGCTCAGACAGCGCGGTGTTCCCTACGCGTACATCGCCTTCGAGGGAGAAGGCCACGGCCTCCGTCAGGCACCGAACGTGAAGCGGGCGCTCGAGGCGCACCTCTCATTCCTCGCGCAGGTCTTCGGCTTCCAGCCGGCGGACGAGTTGGAGCCGATCGAGATCGAGAATCTCGAGCGAGTTGCTCACTGAGCTAACGCGAAACGCCGTCCACGTCCTGCCGGAGGGTGAGCTGGAACGGAAGCTTGCACTCGGGCGGCCTTTGCGCGTGAAGCTCGGAATCGACGTGACCGCGCCGCACATTCACATCGGCAACGGCATTCCGCTGCAGCGCATGCGAGCCTTTCAGGATGCCGGTCACACCGGTGTTTTGATCGTCGGCGACTACACGTCCCGCATCGGCGACCCCTCCGGAGCGTCTGTCGAGCGCCCAATCATCCCGCCGGAGGAGATCGATCGAATGGCGGCGCGATTCTTCGAGTCCGCGTACACGATCGTCGATCCCGCGCGAACGGAAGTCCGGTACAACGGCGAGTGGCTTGCCAAGGTCGACTTCGCAGAGGTGCTCCGGCTGACGCGCGCGGTCACGGTGGCACGGATTCTCGAACGTGACGACTTTGCGAAGCGTTTCGCGGCGCAGCAGGCCATCTCGATCTCCGAGCTGTTGTATCCGCTGATGCAGGCGTACGACTCCGTCGCGATCGAGGCGGACGTCGAGCTCGGCGGGACCGACCAGCTCTACAACCTCCTGACAGGGCGCGACGTCATGGAGGCCTACGGCCTGAAACCGCAGGTCGTGCTCACAACGCCGTTGATCGAATCGTGGGACGGCAGCAAAATGAGCGGCTCGAAGGCGAACTACATCGCGCTCGTCGAGGATCCGAACGAGCAGTTCGGGAAGACGATGCGCCTACCGGACGAGATCCTGCCGGACTACTACCGGCTCGTGATGGAGCAGGAGCCCCCGGCTGGTGACCCGATGGAAGCGAAGCTCACACTGGCGCGGTTCATCGTGACGCGCGCGCATGGGGCGGACACGGCCGCGGCGGCCGAAGAGCACTTCACTCGCGTCGTACGCGAGCACCAGGCTCCGGAGGAGGTGCCGGAGGCGCCGCTGCCCTCCGGGGATCCCGTGCATCTGCCGGGCCTGCTCGTCGAGCATCTGGGGATCGGGTCGACGAGCGAAGCGAGGCGGTTGATCGCCCAGGGAGGCGTGAGGGTGGACGGCGAGCCGGTCACGGAGCTCGATCTGCCCCGGGGCCGGCTCGAGGGGGCACTCGTCCAGGCCGGAAAGCGGCGATTCATGCGGTTTCGCGCCGCTTGACCGGCTCCCCATCGCTGCTATCATTCCCCGGCTGCCCGATAGGGCGGCGTAGGACGGTTCCTGTACCTCGACACTGGAGCGCCCTTAGGACGCAACGGATACGACGCAAGTCTCCGAGCATCCCTGGGCCTCTGGCGCGAGTCGGAGGCTTTTTTACGCCGCCAGCAGCGCCGGTCTTTGAAAACTCAGCAGCGTGCGTTTACGTCGAGACCTCACCGACCTTCGGGCCGGCGAGGAAACGAACAACCTGTCACGCCCTTTCGAGGGCGGACTTTGAGCACAAGCTCAAAGTGAAAAGATCGCCGGATTCTTTCCGGCAATCATTCTTCACGGAGAGTTTGATCCTGGCTCAGGACGAACGCTGGCGGCGCGCTTAACACATGCAAGTCGAGCGAGAACCAGGCCTTCGGGCCTGGGGACAGCGGCGAACGGGTGAGTAACACGTGGGTAATCAACCCTCGGT
>JBKPGW010000306.1:0-2719 GCA_046729555.1 Actinomycetota bacterium
GGCCAAAGCGGAGCCCTCGTGATCTGCGGAGCGCCAGGATCAGGGAAGACAGCTCTCCTCGCGCACGCGGTCGAACGAGCAGAAGGGTTCGACGTGCTGCAAACCGCAGGTATCGAGGCAGAGTCGCAGATCTCCTTTTCGGGCCTCGACGAGCTTCTCTCACCGGTCGTCGAACTCGTCGACGAGATTCCGGCGCCGCAGCGGGAGGCGTTCCGGGCAGCGTTCGACCTCGCATCTTCAGCGAAGCTTGCACGCGGCGCGGTCCTCCGTGCCGTCCTCAGCATCCTCGCCGCAGCCGCGGAGTCCCGCCCGATCGTCTGTGCCGTCGACGACGCTCACATGGTCGACCCTGCGTCGGCATCCGCGCTTGCTTTCGCCGCGCGAAGGGTGAAGGCCGAGGGCATAGCGATGCTGTTCGCCGTCGGCGAAGAGGCACCGAGCTCGCTTGCAGGACTCGAGAAGCTCTTTCTCGACGGCCTCGACGCCGAGGCCGCACGCGAGCTGCTCCAGGAACGTGCCTGCGCCGAAGTCCCGCCCGAGGTCGCACGTCGCGTCGCGGACGCCGCGGGCGGAAATCCGCGAGCCCTCGTCGACGCGGCGGCCGCGCTGAGCGCCGACGAGCTGGCCGGTCGTGTGCCGCTTCCCATCCCGTTGCCGGTCGGCGCGGCGGCCGACTCGCGGTATCTCAGCTCGGCCGCCTCGCTTTCGCCCGGAGCCCACGACGCGCTCGTCACCGCGGCGGCCGCCGACACGCAGACATTGCGCGCGATTGCGCAGGAGGGAGCGGTCCCGGGCGTCACACCCACGGCACTCGAGGAGTGCGAGGCGGCCGAGCTGATCGCATTCGAAGACGGACGCCTGAAGTTCCGGCATGCGCTCATCAGGGAGGCGGTCTATCACGCCGCCTCGCCGCTGAAGCAGCGTGCTGCCCATAGAGCGCTCGCAGCGGCGAGCTCGGGCGAACGGCGCGCGCTCCACTTGGCGGCCGCGGCCACGGGTCCGGACGAGACGGTCGCGTCCGAGCTGGAGGCAGCGGCCGAAACCGCGCTGCATCGTGGCAGCCACGTCGTCGCGTCGAACTGGTTCCTGCGTGCGGCAAGTTTCTCCCCCGTGCGCGAGGCCTGGACTCGCCGGGTGTACCGAGCCGCCGACTCGGCTTGGCGCGGCGGACACTCGACACGCGCCGAGCAACTCGCTGCGCAGGCGGTCGAGGCGGTCGAAGATCCGACGCTCCGCGCCGACCTCGAGCACCTTCGCGCGAAGATCGAGCTCGAGAGTCAGCGCGAGGCGTCGGCGTATCGGCGGCTCGTTGAGGAGGCGAAGCGCGTGGAGGGCGCCGACGCGGAGCGGGCCGCGGGTTTGCTCACGACTGCCGTCGCAGTCGCGCCGCTCGAGGAGCGGACTGCAATCGCGCGCCGCGCGTACGAGCTTGCTCCGTGTGACCGCGGCGAGGCGGAGCTGCAAGCGACAGTCGCACTCACACGCGCTCTCATCGAGGCAGGCGTGCACCGTGAAAGCATCGACCTGCTCGCGCGCGCGCGGTCGCTCATCGAGGCGAACCATGAGCTCGCAAAGGACCCCGAGGCACTCCTCGCGTACGCCGATGCGTTCGTCAAGGTGGACGGGCACGACGGCGAGGTCACACACCTGGTAGAGCGCGCGGTCGCGATCGCCCGCGACCGCGGAGCGCTCAGCACTCTTCCGCTCGCGCTCCTGCAGGTTGCGCGCCTCCACGTCGCAGCGGGACGGTGGGTGGACGCGTACGCCGCAGGTTCGGAAGCGCTTCAGCTCGCGCGAGACGCGCAGCAAGAACGGACAAGCGCGGAGGCTCTTGCCTTCCTCGCGCGGCTGGACGCGCTCCGCGGACACGGCTCGGAATGCCGGCGGCACGCAGCGGAGATCGGCAACCTCGCCAGCTCCAAAGACATGCCCGCAGGCATCGAAACGACCCTCGGCCTTCTCGCGCTCGCGGGGGGCGACGTCGGCGAGGCAGTCGCGCGCCTCGAAGGCGGCGTGCCGGAGCGGGCGCCGGACCTCGTCGAGGCGTACCTGCGCGCCGGGCGTAGCGAAGACGCGCGCCGGAGCGCCGCGATCGACGGGGAGGCTACCCTCGCCTCGAGCCACCCCTGGACGCGTGTCCGCGCGGCCTGGGCGGAGGCGCTCGTCGCCGGTGACGACGAGTACAAGGATGCGTTCGCGGCCGCAATGGCAGCGCTGGAGCCCCTCGCCTCCGAGCATTCGTTCGAGCGTGCGCGGCTGCGGCTCAACTGGGGCGAGCGGCTGCGGCGGTCAGGCCGTCGGATGGACGCGCGCGGGCATTTGCGGGCCGCGCACGACGTGTTCGAGCTGCTCGGCGCGGAGCCGTGGGCCGAGCGCGCCCGCGCCGAGTTGCGCGCAAGCGGCGAAACGGCGCGCAGGCGGAACCCGAGCTCGCTCGACGAGCTGACGCCGCAGGAGCTCCATGTGCTTCGGGAGATCGCCGCGGGAGCGACCTATCGGCAGGCGGCGCAGAATCTGTTTCTGAGCCCGAAGACGATCGAGTACCACCTGCACAAGATCTACCGGAAGCTCGACGTCCAATCGCGGCATGAGCTCGTCGCCCGTCTAGAGACGCTCAAGGGCGCGCCTCCCCCGGGAGCAGTGGCGCTTTGAACACGGCAACGTCGCTCGATCGTTACGAGATCGTCCGCGAGATCGGGCGCGGCGCGAACGCCGTGGT
>JBKPGW010000307.1:0-10255 GCA_046729555.1 Actinomycetota bacterium
CCACCAGAGTGTCCTATGGCGATTCTACGACTCGGCGGCTCGAGGCTCAGAATGCTTCGACGACCTCGGCGACCGTCTAAACCGGATGGTTAAGCCAGAACGGCTCGTGCAGAGGCGCGTCTCTACATGCCCATCGCGTGATACCCCGAGTCGACGTACAGCGTCGTCCCGGTGACGTTCTTCGCATCGTCCGAAAGGAGATACACAGCTGCGCCCCCGACGTCGTCGGCGTCGATGTGTCGATGCAGCGGTGAGCGCTCCTCGACGATGGCCTCCATCGTCGGAAAGCCGGCGATCGACCGCGCCGCGAGCGTCCGCACCGGCCCGGCGGAGATCGCATTGACGCGGATGTTCTTCTGGCCGAGGTCCCACGCGAGGTAGCGGACGGATGCGTCGAGCGCAGCTTTCGCGACGCCCATCACGTTGTAGTGCGGGACGGCGCGCTCGCCGCCGAGGTACGTCATCGTCAGGATCGAGCCGCCGCCGCGGGCTTCCATCAGCGGCTCCGCTGCGCGCGCGCATGAGACGAGCGAGTACGCGCTCACATCGAGCGCCAGCCAGAAGCGGTCACGCGGCGTGTCTGTGAAACGCCCCTCGAGGTCCTCGGCCGCCGCGAACGCGACCGAGTGCACGAGCAGGTCGAGACCGCCGTCGAAGGCGGCGCCGACCTCGGCGAAGACCCGGGCGACGTCCTCGTCCGAGCGCACGTCGCACTCGGTCACGAGCGGGCTCGAGACCGACTCGGCGAGCTCGCGCACGCTCTTCTCGATCCGCTCGCCCTGGTAGGTGAAAGCGAGCTCGGCTCCGCCGTCCGCCAGCCGCTTCGCGATCGCCCACGCGATCGAGCGCTTGTTGGCAACGCCGAGAACCAAACCGCGCTTGCCCTCGTAGGTCCCGGTCACTGCACGAGTCTAAAGACCTTCGGTTAGATTGCTCTCCCTTGCGCCGTTCTGTGGTTCTCCTCGCGGTGCTGACGGCGCTCGCGTCGGCCGCTCCCGGCGGCGCTTCACTGCAGGCGATCAAGCGCACCTACGGCGACCGGACGGTCCCCCGCGTGCGCCCCGGGAAGCTCGTGATCCCGCCGCATCATGCGGAGGGCCGCGTGCGCGTCATCGTGGGCCTCCCGCTTGCACCGCTGGCCGCCGCGTACGGGCGCGGCCTCGAGTCCGCGAGCGCGGCGCGCAAGCTGGACGTGACGACAGCCGCCTCTCGCCGCTATCTGGCCCGGGTGGTCACAGCACAACGCGTCGCCGCGACACGGCTCGTGCACGCGATCCCGCAGGCCCGCATCGGCCGCCGCTTCCAGATCGTGCTGGACGGCCTGACCGTCTCGCTCCCGGTGACGAAGCTGCCGGCGCTGGCGCGGCTCTCGTTCGTCCGCAAGATCTACCCGAACGTCACCTATCACCTGCTGACCGACACGAGCCCCGGCGTGATCGGCGCAGACGAGCTGCACGCGCTCACCGGCGCGCGCGGCGACGGCATCAAGATCGGGATCGTCGACGACGGCGTCGACAACACGAATCCGTTCCTGGCGCCGGACGGTCTGACCTATCCGCCGGGCTTTCCGCGCGGCGCCAAGAAGTGGACGTCGCCGAAGGTGATCGTCGCGCGCGCCTTCCCGGGCCCCAACTCCGGACGTCCCGGTCGGCTGGCCGTCGACCGGCGGGCGTCGTTCCACGCGACGCACGTGGCCGGCATCGCGGCCGGCGACGCGGGCACGTGCTCGCCGGGCGGGCGCGACCATCCGCTGACGTGCGGCCTCTCCGGCGTCGCCCCGCGCGCGTACATCGGCAACTACCGCGTGTTCAACGTGCCGACGCCGATCGGTCACATCGCGAACACGCCTGAGATCGCAGCGGCGTTCGAGTTCGCCGTCCGCGACGGCATGGACGTGATCAACTTCTCCGGCGGCGGCGCGGAGACAGAGCCTGCGAACGACGCGATGATCGACGTCCTCCACAACGTCGCGGCCGCCGGGGTCTTGCCGGTCATCTCCGCCGGGAACGACCGCGACGAGTTCGGGATGGGCTCGGTCGGGTCACCGGGAACGGCGCCCGACGCGATCACTGTCGCTGCGGTCTCGAACACGCATGTGTTCGCGCCGGTCCTCTCCGTGCGCGCGTCGGGCGCGCCCGAGAGCCTGCAGCGGATCCCGATCGCGAGCTCGGGTGGGAGCCGCTTTCCCGGCGGGTTCTCGTTCACTGCGCGCGACCTCGTCGACGTCGGCACGCTCACCGGCGTCGCGGGCGTGGACGTCGAGCGGCATCTCTGCGGTCCGGACAACGATCCGAACAACGAGACGAAGTCGTCGCTGCGGCCGGGAACGCTGAGCGGGATGATCGCGCTCGCGTCGCGCGGGCACTGCACGTTCGTCTCGAAGGCCATTCGCGCGGCGCGGGCGGGGGCGGTCGGGCTCGTGCTCGTCGACAACCGGCCGGGCGAGGCAAACGCGATTCCGCTCCAGCTCGCGCGGCCTGCAGGCATGATCTCCGACCTCGACGGCGCGCGGCTGCGCGAGTACCTGGCCACCACCGGCGGACTCACGCAGGTGACGATCTCGAACATCATCCGCCGCGACGACACCGGGCGGAGCGGGATCATCACGAGCTTCTCGTCGGGTGGGCCGACCGCTTTCGAGCACCTGCTCAAGCCGGACGTCTCGGCGCCCGGAGGAAGCATCCTTTCCTCGACGCTGCCGGAGTTCAGCGGCGGGCCCCCGTACGCGGTCTTCGACGGGACGAGCATGGCGGCGCCCCACGTCACCGGTGCAGCAGCGTTGCTCTTGCAGCTCCACCCGGCGTGGACGGCGCAGCAGTTGAAGTCCGCGCTCATCTCGACGGCGGCCGCGGCCTGGTCGGACACGGCGCGCACGCAGGAGGCGGCCGTGACGCTCGGCGGCGCCGGCCTCGTCGACCTGCCGCGTGCGGCCCAGCCTCAGGTTTTCACCCAGCCGTCGTCGTTGTCGTTCCAGGATCTGGACGTCAATCACGGGAGCGACAGCAAGCCGCTGCTCGTCCGGGTCACGGATGCCGGCGGCGGCGCGGGTACTTGGCAGGTGCAGCTCGCACCCCAGGCGGCGACGGCCGGCGCCTCGCTCGACCTGCCGGCTGCGCTCACCGTCGCGCCGGGCGGTGAGGCCGACCTCGTCGCGATTGCACGTGCGAGCGCGGATGCGGCAGCAGGCGAGGACTACGGCTTCATCCTCCTGCGCCGCGGCGCCGTGACGCGCAAGCTCCCGTACGAGTTCTTCGTCGGGCGGCCGCAGGTCGAGCTGTTGCCGACGAAGAAGCTCGTGCGCTTCCAGCTCGGCAACACCGTCAGCGGCACGAGCCGGATCACGAGCTACTGCTGTCCGGCCGCTCCGTTCGGGCCGCCGCCGGACTACGTCGGCCCGGCAATGGACGAGTCCGGGGCCGAGACGACGTACACCACGAGCATCGACCGGCCCGTCGCGAACATCGGCGTTGCGGTCGAGTCCGCCACCGCGGGCTCGCTGATCGAACCCTGGTTCCTCGGCTCGCCGAATGAGCGCGACGTGCAGGGCTACGCGGGCACACCGGTCAACGTGAACGAGCTGATGTTCGACTTCGGCGTCGACCTCGGAACCGCCGGCGCGTCCTTCCCGAAGATCCAGCGGTTCTACGTGACCGTCGACTCCGGCTCGGATCCGTTCACCGGCCGGCCGTTGCCGGGGCGCTACGTCCTGCGTTCATGGGTCAACGACGTGCGGCCGCCGAAGATCCGCCTATTGACGCGGCGCGTCGCGCAAGGGCGCCCGACGATCGTCGCCCGCGTGACGGACACGGGCGCAGGCGTCGATCCGCTCTCCCTCGTGATCTCCTATCGCAGCGTGCTCGTGGGCGCCGTGCTCTACGACCCCGATTCGGGCGTCGCGATCTTCCCGCTGCCGAAGCAGGCGAGCTCGATCCCGGCCGGGCGCACGCGTGCTGTCCTCTCCGCCGCGGACTTCCAAGAGGCCAAGAACGTCAACGGGGTCGGCGACGACATCCTCCCGAACACCGCGTTCCGCGCGGTCTCGATCACCGGCGTGCACGGCCCGGCGCTGACGTGGGTGACGCCCGCCGCGAACGCCTGCGTCACCAAAACCGTGCCGCTCGTCGTCGTGGCGGGCTCGACCAAGAGCATCCGCTCGGTGCGCTTCTTCGTCCACGGCAAGCAGATCGACGTCGACCGCAAGGGCGTCTCGGACGTGTTCACGGGCTCATGGGAGACGCGCTTTGCGAGCCCCGGCCGGCACGAGCTGCGGGCGACGGCGACGGACACCGGCGGCCGGACGTTCTCCGCCGTCCGCGATCTCCGGGTCTGTCGCTGAGCCACGTCGCCGTCGTCACGGGCGCTTCGAGCGGAATCGGTGCGGCAATCGCGCGCGAGCTCTCGACACGCGACTGGCACCTGGTCCTGCTGGCGCGGCGGGAGGAGCGGTTGCGTGCTCTGTCCGAGGAGCTCGGCGGCGAGTACGAGCTCTGCGACGTCGGCCGGCGCGAAGACGTCGAGCGCGTTGCCGCCAGGGTGATCGAGCGACATCCGCAGATTCAGCTGCTCGTGAACAACGCCGGCATTCCGGGGCGCGCCGGTTTCGCGACGATCGAGCCGGAGCGGGTCGAGGAGGTCCTGCGCGTGAACTATCTCGGCGCCGTCTGGTGCCTGCGCGCGTTCCTGCCGGCGCTCGAGGCGGCAGGACGCTCGGACGTCGTGAACATCGTGTCGGTCGCAGGCGCTGTCGCGTTCGGCCCGGCCGGGCCGTATTCGGCATCGAAGCACGCCCTGCTCGCGTTCTCACGCTCCACGACCGGCGAGCTGCGCCCGCGCGGCATCCACGTTCACACCGTCAACCCCGGCTTCGTCGAGACGGAAGGCTTCCCGCAGGCGACCGTTTTGCGCAGCGCGCTCATGCGCCGCCTCGTCGTCGGGCCGGAACACGTCGCGCGCCACGTCGTGAAGGTGGTCGAACGCGACAAGCGGGAGACCTTCGTGCCGCCCTGGTACCGGGTCGCGGCGATCGCCCAGGCGCTCGCGCCGGGGATCGTCGCGCGCATGTCGTCAAGGTCCGGCTACCGCTAGGGCTTCCGCAACAAGTACCAGGCGCTCTCGGCGACATACGCCTCCGGCCCGCCCGGCGAGAGCTGGCGCGCGCCCTCCCGCGCCTCGCCCTCGCAGCCGGCGAGGTCGAGGTAGTAGTCGAGCTCCCGCCGGTGGGTCTGGAACCGCGACTGCAGCAGGACGAGGCCGTTCGCCTCGAACAGCTGCCTGAAGTCGATGTCGGGCAGCGTGCGCGTATGCGACGGGTCACGCGCCCGCTCGAAGCGGTCGAGGTCAAGCGCCGCAAGCGGATCGACCGGGGCAATCTGGTCGTCGACGAACACGCGGCCGCCGGATGCGGTCACGCGAGTGAGCTCCGAGACCGCGCGCTCGGGGTGGGCGATGTGATGCAGCGTGCGGCGCGTGCAAGCGAGGTCGAACGAGCCTGCTTCGAACGGCAGGCTCGTCGCGTCGCCCTCGACGAAGCTGACGTTCGCCGGTGCGTTCGCGCGAGCGTGCTCCAGCAGCTCCGGCACCACGTCGACGCCGACCACCTCGCGCACGAGTGGTGCGAGCGCCAGCGCCAGCGTGCCCGCGCCGGTGCCGACATCGAGCGCGCGTTCGTCGCCGTTGGGTGCGACGAATGCCTGCAGCTGTTCGCGGACCATCGCCACCTGCCGGTCGGCGTGCTCGGCCACACGGTCGGCGGTTGCGCCGAACCGCGCGCGCACTTCGTCGACGTTCGAGTGCTCAGGCATCGATGATCGTGCGACGTGCACGGAGCGGGCCGCTCTCGATCCGGCAGACGAGCTCGTAGTTGATCGTTCCCGCGACGCGCGCGTGCGCTTCGGCAAGCACGCCGTGCCCGAGCAGCACGACCGGTGTGCCGACGGGCAGCTCGCGGTCGAGTTTCACCGCGAAAGAGTCCATCGAGATCGTGCCGATCACCGGGCGCGCTTCGCCCGCGACGCGCACGTCCGTTCCCGTCAGGTCGCGGCCGAAGCCGTCGCCGTACCCGACGGGGACGATGCCGATCCAGGTCGGTTCCTCGGCGACGAAGCGGCGCCCGTAGCCGGTGCTCTCGCCCGGCTGAACCTGCTTGACCTGCGCGAGCGACGTCTGCCACGACAGCACCGGCTCGAGGCCGTCCTCGCCCGGATCGGTGTTGAAGGGCGAGAGGCCGTAGATCGCGCCGCCGCAGCGCACGGCGTCGAAGTGCGACTCGGGCAGTCGCAGGGTCGCGGCACTGTTCGCGGCGTGACGGGTGAGGTGGCTGTACTGCTCCGTCGCGGCGCGGAAGCGTTCGACCTGCTGCTGCGCGAAAGCCCGGTCACGGTCGGCGGTGGCGAGGTGCGTCATCAACCCGACGACCTCGGCGGGCGGGGCGGGAAGCTCGGAGAATCCGTACCGGCCCATCCCCGTGTCGAGCTTGAGGTGGACGGGCACACCCTCCGGAATCTCCGAGTGGGCGATCACGAGCTCCAGCCCGGCGTCGCGGGCCTGGGCGATCTCACGGTTCGAGGAGGCGGGGCCGAGGACGATGATGCGCTCGAGCCGGAATTCGCCGCGCAGCGCCAGGCCCTCCGGGATCGTGGCCACGCACAGCGCGGATGCGCCCGAGCCGAGCGCGGCACCCGCGGCGTCGACGGCCCCATGCCCATAGCCGTCTGCCTTCACCACGACCCATAGCTGCGCGCCGTCGAGCGTCCGCAGCAACGTCCGCACGTTGCGACGAAGCGCGCCGAGGTCGATCGTGATCTCCGAGCGATGCATCAGCTCAGCGCGTCGGGCAGCGCAGCGATGACGTCCGAGGCGACGAGCCCCACCTGGTGCGGGGCGAGCCCGGCGGCACGGCCGTGTGCGAAGGCTGCCGCCGCCGCGGCGAGGCGCGCATCCATGCCCTTCGCCAGGAACGCCGCGACCACCCCCGTGAGGACATCGCCCGTGCCGGCAGTTGCGAGCGCCGGTGTTCCGGCCGCAGAGACGAGCAGCCCTTCACCGGGTGCGGCGACGAGCGTGTCCGCGCCCTTCAGCAGAACGACGCAGCGGTACCGCTCGGCGGCGCGGCGCACCGCCTCGAACCGGTGCGCGTCGACCCAGTCCGACTCCTCCCCGAGCAGCCGACCCAGCTCGCCCGCGTGGGGCGTGAGCACGCGGGGCGCCGGCCAGGCGCCGGGCTCCAGCTCGAAGAGGGCGTCCGCGTCGACGACGACCGGGAGGTCCAGCTCAGCGAGCAGCCGCCGGACGAGCGTGTGTTCCTCCTCACCGCGCCCGAGCCCGGGGCCGATCGCCAGCGCCGACGCACGCTGTGCCAGCTCGTCGACGCGCTGAAGGGGCGCCTTCACGGCTTCGAGCAGGCGCGCCTCGACGACCGGCAGCGACGCCTCGTGCGTCGCAACCAAGACGTAGCCCGCGTCCGCGCGGAACGCAGCCTCCGCCGCGAGGCACACGGCGCCGGTCATGCCGGGCGAGCCGCCGACGACGAGCACCGCGCCCGCGCTGTACTTCGTGTCGTCCGCGCCTTTGCGCGGGACGATCCGCAGGATCTCCTCCGTCACCATCCGGTGCTCGGTGTCACCCGGCTCGAGACCGATGTCGGCAACCTCGAGCTCGCCCACGTGAAAGCGGCCGGGCGCAACCGCGAGCCCGACCTTCGGGCCGTGCATCGTCACCGTGAGATCGGCGTCGACCACGGTGCCGGCCACCTCGCCCGTCGACGCGTCGACGCCGGATGGAAGGTCGACGGCCACAATCGCCGCCTCAGTGCCGTTGATCCGTTCGATCTCCCGCGCAGCCTCCTCGCGCGGCGCGCCGTGGAAGCCGGTCCCGAAGAGCGCGTCGATGACGACGTCGGCTCCGTCGAGCTCCTCACCCGTCTCGCGTCCCGCTTCGCCGAGAATGCGCAGCGCGATCCGGCCGTCGCCGCCGTTCGCGCCTTTTCCGCACACGGCCGCGATGCGCCGGGCGTCCGGATAGTGGCGCAAGACCGCGTCGGCCACCGCGCGTCCGGCCCGTTCCATCATCGCGTCGACCTCGTGGCCCTGCTCGGCGGCGCGCATCTCCTCCGCCGTGTAGAGCGGCGCCAGCATCATCCGTCGTCGACCACCGCGACCGCGTTTGCGAGCTCGCGCGAGTGTGTCATCGAGAGGTCGATCGGGCCCGCGCCGATCTGTTCGGCCCACCGCGCGACGCGACCGCTGAGCGTGACGGACGGCTTCGGACGTCCGGCGATCTCCACCTCGAGCCAGGCGAATGCGCGCGCGACGCCGAAGCCCAGCGCCTTCCCGACGGCCTCCTTTCCTGCGAAGCGGCCCGCGTAGCTCTGCGCCGGATTCGGCCGTGACTCGCAGTACGCCTGCTCCGCCGCCGTGAAGCAGCGCTCGCGGAAGCGCGGGTACCGCTCGAGCGCGCGGCGAACGCGCTCGATCTCGATCAAGTCGACGCCGACCTTCATCCGTGCTCTTCCAGCCAGTCGGGAAGCTGTGCGATCGACGAGATGATGCCCTCCGGCCGGACCCTCGTCGCCTCGACCGCGTCCGGGCGGAACTTGCCGGTGCGGACGAGGATCGTGCGCATTCCGTGCGCCTGCGCGCCGGCGATGTCGGACTCGATGTCGTCGCCGACCATCCACGTCAGCTCCGCATCCGCGTCGAGCGCCTGCAGCGCCGCTTCGAAATAGGCGGTAGAGGGCTTGCCGAGCACGATCGCGTCGGTCTCCGCCGCGTACTCGAGCCCGGCGACGAACGCGCCGGCGTCCAGCAGCGGCCCGTGCTTGGTCTGCCACCAGCGGTTCTTGTGCAGGCAGTACAGCTCGGCGCCCGCCTCCAGTTCGTGGAACGCGCGCGCGAGGTTCATGTAGCTGAAGACGAGGTTCGTCTCGGGCGTCTCGTCCGCGCCGCCGACGAGCACGGCCTCGGCGTCCTCGCCGACGAGCTCCACCCCCTCGAGCTCACCGACTATCGCGTGCATCGTCAGCGCCAGGACGCGGCGGCCGGCCAGCTTGGCCGCCGCAGCGCGCGGCGTCGTCTGGAGCTCCTCCTCGTCGAGCTCGATGCCCATCGCCCGCAGCTCCTCTGCGAGTGCGGCGCGGGTCTGCGTGGTGCTGTTCGTGACGAAGCGGAGGCGGTGCCCGTCCTCACGCAGGCGCCGGACGGCTTCCGCGCCGCCCGGGATCGGTTCGGCGGAGACGTGGAAGACGCCGTCGACGTCGAGGAGAATCGCCGCCATGGACGGCGAGTCTATTCGGGTGACCCGGTCTGTCGTTCTCCCGCTCGGGGAAGTCAGCTTCCGCTTCTCCCGCTCGAGCGGCCCGGGCGGGCAGCACGCGCAGAAGTCGGAGACGCGCGTGGAGGCGGTGTTCGACGTGGAAGCGTCGGAGGCGCTGACGGACGCTCAGAAGCGGCGCGTGGTCGGCCGGGCCGGCCCGATCCTCCGCGCGATTGCGCAGGACGAGCGGAGCCAGCTCCGCAACCGCGAGCTCGCCCTCGAGCGCCTCGTCGAGCAGCTTCGCCAGGCTCTGCGCGTCCCCCGCAAGCGTGTCCCGACGAAGCCGACCGCGGCGGCCCGGGAACGGCGGCTGGAGCAGAAGCGCCGGCGCGGCGAGACTAAACGGCTCCGCCGGCCTCCCGGCGAGTGAACCCGGCTTCGCCGGGACCCGCACCCGAAACGACCCCTCCGGCGTTTATTCCTTTGAACGTATGGCGCCGATCTCGGTCACCCTAGCTCCCCGAGATCCCCCAGCGGCTGTCGTCGCGCTGGTGGGCGAGCATGACACCTACTCGGCGCCACGGCTGGAAAACGAGCTCGGGGTCCTGCTGGACGAGTCCCGCCGGATCGTCGTCGACCTCCGTGACACCGAGTTCATCGACTCGACGATGCTCGCCGTCCTGCTGCGCGGGCGGCAACAGGCCGAGGGGTCGGGGCTCGGCTTCACGCTCGTCCTGCCGCAGCGCACGTACACGCAGGTGCACCAGTTGCTCGAACTCACCGGCCTCGGCTCGACGTTTGCGATCTTCGACACGCTCGACGACGCGCTCGCGGCCGCCAGGGCCGGCCACACCTCAGGCACACAACGCGCGAAGGTCGCTTAGAAAGGTTGGCGATCCACCGGCGGGCGTGAGTCGGGGGGGCGGGCCCAACACCCCCCCCCCGCGTACAGCCCCCCCCCCCGGGCCCGCGGGGGCGCGCCGCCCCCGCGCCGCCCCGGGGCCAC
>JBKPGW010000308.1:0-5646 GCA_046729555.1 Actinomycetota bacterium
GCAGGTCGTCGAGTTCCTCGGCGTGGCCAGGATCGCGTTCGGCGTGGGCGATGAGCGTCCGAAACGCCGCCCGGTCGTACCCGGTTTTCTGAATCAGGTCGTCGATCAGCTCGAGCGAGGGAGGGTCGCGCTCCAGCGCGGCGAGATAACCAAGCACCGTGACCGGGTCTACGTGAAGGACCCAGTAGTACTGGGCACCGACAAGACGCGCCACGTTCGGTGAGGGAACGTGCTCGAGGACTGTCGAGCGGCTCACTCCCAGGACTTCGAGGTCCTGGAGCAGCCACTCGTCCTCGCCCGATTCTTCTTCGATGTGCGTCTCGAGATACGAAGCCAGCATTCGCGACGTTGATCCGTCACGCGCAAGCGCTTCCTGCCGAGCTGTCTGCAGCAACGGGATTGTCGCCCGCAGGATGCCGTGATAGGCGACCAGATAGTCGCGGTAGAGCTGTGGGATTCTTGGATCGCTGAGGAACAGGCACGTGGCGCCGGCCAGCTCCGGCTCCACGAGCTCGATCTTCAGACGAAGTCGATCCGCCGCGCTCGCGGCAGGCACAGCTGCCAGGACTAGACCATCCGGACGCTGAAGCCGCCGGACGCGATCGTGAATCCCGCCTTCTGCATCTGCTCGTCGACCTGCAGGAAAGCGTCGTATTCCGCATCCGACATACCGCTGAACACATCTGCTGCGGCATCGTCCAAGTCGGAAACGTGGCCTTTGGGATCGTTCTTGAATGCCTCCCGGTCAGCCCTTACAGCCTTCAAGGCTTCGTGCAACGCCTTCACCTTTTTTTGTTCCGCATGTTCCACAGAATCACCCCTCCGCAGGTCGCCAATCAGGTCGTCCTACTCCCTTTCCAACCCTGTGTCAAGCAGGACAAGGGTCGTTCTGCGATTGCCGCGCCCAAGGGTTTGTGGCCACAATGGCTTGGTTTCGACAGGTCTTGGGGGCGGCATGTCCGCAAGAGACAGCACGAGGGCGGAAGTGCGCAAGACCGTGACGGTCCTGTTCTCCGACGGCGCTGACTCGACCCCACTCGGCGAGACCCTCGATCTGGAGCAGCCTGTCGACCGGCCGCGGCTATGGCCGAGTGACCTGACGCTGCAAGACAAGTAGCTGGTGGCGCAGCACGAGAATCTCAAGCTCCTTCGACCGCTGCGAACGCAAGACGTAACACGACCAGCTCGAGCAGGCCGCAGCACCCAATATACGCGCGAGCCAACCAGCCGAATCGCGCCCTCCCCTTCGATGCCCTGACCCTACGAACTCAGCGCGCGCAAACGCAGCCTCAAGCGTTTGCGCCATCCGACAAGCGGGCCCTGCGAGGCGGTTCGGGTGCAAGTAGCGGCGGACGTGTGCTCACACTCTGTAAATGCGCTGGCAGGGGCAGCAGTCGGTCTCACCCGTCTGCAGAAACGACAGGGCACCTGCGTCCCACGGGTGCGCTCAGGCTGACGGCGAGCGCTCGAGCGTGACGCGGTCGAGGCGCAGGACGACCGTCCTCTCCCTCGGCCTCACCGTCTCGACACCGCTGAAGGGAAAGGCACGACGGCGCTTCAGAAGCAAGCCGCGTCGGCGAACGACGATCTCGTCGGGGTGGTCGGCGTGCTGTTCATAGCGGACGTGGTCGAGCCAACCGATGTGAGTGCCATCGCCTGCCACGACCCTGTACCCAGCGGCGGCAGAGAGCAAGCGACCGAGCTCCGCCGGCCTCCTCAGGCTCTGCTCTGCATCCTGATCGCCGATCTCCTGATCCACGGGAGAGAAGCGTAATTCGCCTGCCCGCTCAACAGGATGCCCGTCGAGGGCATCCTGGCCTACTGAGGGAACGTGTCGCCGTTCCGCCAGATGACGACACGCCAAGCGCGCCCTGCCACGGACACTCGCGCTCGCTGATCCGTGGGCGCGGGGTGACGACAAGGGACCGGGCCGAACCGGCCCCTCCGTCGTCCTAGGGCTTCACCTCGATCCGCCGTCGCTGTGCGCGCTCGGACTTCTGCACATGGACGGTGAGAACGCCCTCGGCGAGGTTTGCCTCGATCTTGTCCGCATCGACGTGGTCGGGAAGGCTGACCCGGTAGTCGAAGCGCCCGGTACGGCGCGAGCGTCGACGGACGGTGCCTTTGCGCTCGCGCTCCTTGATCTCACCGCTGATGGTGAGCTCGTTACCGACGAGCTCGATGTTGACGTTCTCGCGCTTTACGCCGGGAAGCTCCGCCTCCACGACGTAGGCGTCGTCGGTCTCCTCGAGATCCACGAACGGCGACCATCCTTCCCTCTCCAGCAGCGGCGAGGACCAACCGATGCCGCCGAAGGTCTGTTCGAGCATCTGCCGCATGCGTTCGGTCACCTGGTCGAGCTCGCGCAACGGCTCCCACCGCTCTGGCGCGGTTCCGGAACGGCGCTCGGGGAGGAGCTGGGACATGCTGTCACCTCCTTTCTCCCGTGCTTCTCTCGTACCCCTGCCCTCGTCGTTCTAGCGATCGGAGGTACCGACTCGTCCGGAATTTGCGGAGGTTTCGCCTGGCGCTCGTCAGGCGCGGGAACCGAGGCCGGTCGCGTCAGGCCAGTTCCTACACGCGGACGTCGCGCTTTGTTGGAAACGCGACAACGGACACGTCGGCCCGCGCCTGGCCGCCCCGCCTAGAGATCGATTCCGGAGACCTCGTGCGGGACGTACGGTTCCTCGAGCCGTGCGATCTCCTCGTTGCTCAGCGACAGCTGCTCGGCGGCGAGCGCGTCCTCGAGGTGGGCGACCTTCGTGGCGCCCACGATCGGCGCGGTGACGGCGGGCTTGTGCAGCAGCCAGGCGAGCGCGATCTGTGCGGTCGGGACGCCCCGCTCGCCGGCGAGCTCGGCCGCGTGGTCGATCACGGCGAAGTCGACCTCGGGGCGATAGAGCGAGTCGAGGAACGGGTCCGTGTTCGCGCGCGTCGTCAGCCGCTCGCCAGTCCTATTGCGGCTCCCGGCAAGCAACCCGCGCCCAAGCGGACTCCACGGAACCACGCCCACGCCCTGGTCGAGGCACTGCGGGATCATCTCCCGCTCCTCCTCGCGGTAGATCAGGTTGTAGTGGTTCTGCATGGAGACGAAGCGTCTCGCCGCGACGCGCTGTGCCTTCGCGAACTGCCACGCGTACATGCTGCTCGCGCCGAGGTAGCGCACCTTGCCCGATGCCACAACGTCATGTAGCGCCTCCATCGTCTCCTCGATCGGCGTGAGCGGATCCCAGCGGTGGATCTGGTAGAGGTCGACATAGTCGAGCTCGAGCCGTTGCAGCGACGCGTCGATCGAGGCCAAGACGTGCTTGCGCGAGAGGCCGCGGCCGTTCTCGCCGGGCATCGTCCGCCCATTGACCTTGGTCGCGACCACATACTCCTCGCGCACGCCGAACAGCCGTTTCAGGACCCGGCCGGTCACAACCTCGCTCTGGCCGCCGTTGTAGACGTCCGCCGTGTCGAAGAAGATGATCCCACCTTCGACCGCGCGCCGGACGATCGGTTCCGCGGCGGCCTCGTCGAGTGCCCAAGGGCGGCTCTCGTGCTTGCCGTAGCTCATCATCCCGAGGCAGACACGCGAGACGCGCAGGCCGGTGTTGCCGAGGTTCACGTACTCCATCGTCACTCTCCATTGATCGTGCGCCAGACCGTTCGGCGGTTTGGCGACGTTCGCGAGGGCTCCGGCCACTCCGACGGCTGGGCGTGCGAAGAATAGGTGTCGAGCATGATCCTAGAGGCCGTCGAGCGGTCCCAGCCGCGGCCGGCGCACCTCGACACTTGCTGCCCCGCGACAAGGGCCACTCGGCGCTCCGCACCGATAAGGGGACGCCGCGCGGGCACCCCGGGACAAGGGATCCGCGGCGCGTGCGAGGATTCTGGTTGCGCGCGGTCGGGTTCAGGAGCACGTGTTCCATCAGATCGACGGAACCGCATGGGTCGATCGCCGCCATCAGAGATCGCGCGGCGAGACGGTGATCGGGTCGCCGTCGCGGAGGCCGAGTGCCCTACGAAGATGAACCTCGCTGATCAGCTCGAGCTGGTCCGAGGGGTACCCGGGCTAATCGGCTTGAAAGATGAGGCTGCGGTAACGCCTCGTGATCATGACCGGTGCCGGAAAATACCAGCCTGCCCGCATCGGGCCTCCCAGTCCGGGCTGATCTCAGCAGCAGACACGTAGCGCCAGCTCGAGCCTCGTCCGAGGGGTTGCGGCAGGCGCAGGTTGAGGGTGCCGGGCACGATCGGAAGCCGGCCGGCTCCCGCAACCGCCCCATGAGGTCGGCATCCGCCATGAGTCCTGCCCCGAGTCCGCGCCCGGGCTGGACGACGCCGCTCAGGTCACGGTTGCGAAGCCATCTCCCGAAGGCGGGGTGACGACGCGGACGCAGCGGGTCACGCCTGCCGCGCGCACCCGCGGACAGCCGGCCGGCTCCCCATGGATCACCTGGCCCGCACGCGGCCTCCTTCGGCCCTGCGTAGCCGCTGCAGTCTGCCCGGGCTCCTCGCCGCGCAACCGCGCCCCCCTCGCTTCCCGCCGCTGGTCCGAGAGTCCCGGCAGGATGTAGGTCGCGATGCCCGACAGGGTGCCGAAGAGCGACGTGCTCGTGCTCCTGATGGTGCCGCATCAGGGCGGGTCCGGCCGCGCTACGGTGTCCTCGCGCACGCGAAAGGAGGCACAGCATGTGCTGGTCGAAGTACGAGCGTGAGCAGTGGGAGCGCGAGCGGCGCGAGGCCGAGCTTGAGGCCGAGCGGATCCCGTAGGGTTCGCAAACTCGGTCGTGGTGGATTTGCAGGGGAATCGACCCGGAGTCTGGGAGGGCGTCTAACGGATCGAGTGGCCATCGTCCACGCACGCTGTCGGTGCCAAAGGTTCACTCGAGAGCTCACGACGGAGTTCTTGGGACCTACGGGCTTCGAGAATGACCCGGAAACAGGGTTTTCGTCTTCTTTAGAGCAAACAACAAAGAGCCTCCGAAGAGGCTCTGGCTGCAGTGACTGTTCCGCCGTCTGCCTCAGCGGTGGCCGAGGGCGGAGAGTTGCTCGGCCAGGCGGCGACGGAAGGCCGGCATGAGTCCGAGGAGGCGTAGCGCGGCATTGCGAAGCGGGCGAACCGCCGCCGGGGCAGTGGCCAGTCGGGTCAGCCGGTGGGCAAGTGCGACCACACGCATGGCCTCAGCACGACTGCCGGCCGCATACTCGTCGAGCTTGTCCTCGCGACCTTCCCGCAGCGCGACCGACAGCGCATCCCCGAGAGTCACCGCATCACGCAGGCCGAGGTTCATGCCTTGCCCTCCTGCCGGGCTGTGCGTATGTGCGGCGTCGCCGGCGAGCAGGACCCGCCCGGCCCGGTACTGGTGCGCCACCCGCTCGTGGATCCGAAACCTGGATCCCCAGATCACCTCAGTCACCCTCACCGTCGTGCGACGCGGCCCCCGGGTTTCGAGCAGTCGCTGCGCATAGGCGACGTCCGGCTGCTCCGGCGCGTCGTCGACTTCGGCCACGAGCCGGAACGACCCGTCCGGGAGCGGCGCCACGACCAACATGCCGGGTTTGGAGAAGAACAGCAGGACCTCGTCCGCCGGGAGGCCGCCCTCCACCCGGACGTCAGCCAGCGCGAAGGACAGCGGCAGCGCATCGTTGCCGTCGTCC
>JBKPGW010000309.1:0-19633 GCA_046729555.1 Actinomycetota bacterium
CAACAGCGTACTCGGACAGTTCGGGCGTAAGGTCACGCCGGCGGGGAACATCGTCGTGCTGCAGTCGGAGCTCGGCGCAGCGCCCGCGATCGCGCGGGCGCTCGACCAGCTCGGCCACGAGCGCGTCGTCGGCACGCTCGCAGGCGACGACACCGTCCTGATCGTCGCTTCATCCGAACGTGACGCGCGCGCGCTCGCGGGCGAGCTGGCTACGACTCTCAGCTAGCCGCCGAAGAGCCGGCGCAGGGCGTGTCGCATCCGCGTGAGGACGTTGAGCCGATCCCGGTGCGAATGGATCGGTGCTTCGACCGCGCTTTCGGCGCGCCTGAGCGCTCCCGCTTGCTCGGGGAGGATCTCTGCGGTCGTGGGCGGCTCCTGATACTCGCCCAGCTGGCCGACCTCGTCCTTCGACAGCGCCAGGCGCACGCGTCCCTCCGTGATCTCGGCGACCTGCTCGGACGGGACGTAGCGAGGCTTCCCCAGGAGGCTCGTCGAGATGGACAGGCCGTTGAAGATGTCGTCACTCGAGTCGCCGACGACCTCGTCGACCGCTCCGACCTCCGCTCCGTTCGAGTCGAGCACGGTCCAGCCGGGCTCGATCATGAACCAGGAGACGCGATCGGAGCTCATACGGCGCGACCGCCCACGAGCCACACCGGTCCCTGCGTCGCCACCGGATAGGTGTCCGACAGTGCCCGCAGGACTTCGACGTCGCCCGTGATCCCGTCTTCGTCGCAGCGCTCGAAGCAGCGTGCGGCCATCTCCGGGGAGACGCCGTATCCGAAGTGGTGCGCACAGCGGAAGCGCAGCGCCGCCGGGCCCCCGTAGGCTGCGGGGTTCAGAGGCGCAAGCAACAGTGCTGCCGGCTCGACGTAGTCGGTCGAGTCGAAGCGCACCTCTGCGTAGACGTCGCTCCAGTCGGACGGCAGCTCCGCGAGCGCCCGTTGCCAGGCGCCGCGCAGGCTGCGGCGCTCGGTCACCTCTGCTGCCGGCGCCTCCTCTGCCCCGACGAGCTCGAGATCCGCCCGGATGCCTTCGTGGTCGAGGCGCCGGAGCAGCCGGCGGATCGCCTCCGGCGCTGCGCCCGCGCCGCGCCGCGCCATCGTGAAGCGGATCCTCTTCCCGAGCCGCCCGGGATTCGCCGGGCCGAGCAGCGCGGCGGCCCGGTCGCAACGTGCGTCGTCCGCCACCGTCAACGACAACCGCGCGTCCGTCCAGCCGCCGGGCAGGTCGCGCTCGATCGCGTTGAAACGTTCGACCAGTGTCAAGGGCCGCAGCATAAACTCAGTCTCGTGGCGAAGGTTGAGCAGAAAGGGACGCTCTCGAAGTCGGATCTCCGCGATTTCTTCCGCGAGATGCTGCTGATCCGCCGCTTCGAGGAGAAGGTGGAGGAGCGCTTCCGCGCGGGCGAGCTCCCCGGCTTCCTGCACGTCGCGATCGGCCAGGAGGCGGTCGCGGTCGGTGTCTGCCGCGCGCTCGAGGAGGGCGACATCATCGCCTCCACCCACCGCGCGCACGGCCACACGCTGGCGAAGGGTACGACGCCGAACGAGGTGATGGCGGAGCTCTACGGGAAGCTCGAGGGCTGCTCGCACGGTTACGGCGGTTCGATGCATCTCTACGACATCGAGCGCGGCAACATGGGCGCGAACGCCGTCGTCGGCGGCGGTCTGCCGGGGATCGTCGGCGCCGCGCTCACCTTCAAGTTCCGCAGCGAGCCACGTGTTGCTGTCGCTTTCTTCGGCGACGGGGCGACGAACATCGGCACGTTCCACGAGTCGCTCAATCTGGCGCAGCTGTGGGAGGTGCCCGCCGTCTTCGTCTGCGAGAACAACCACTGGGCCGAGTCCACGCCCGGTTGGCAGCACATGCCGATCGAGGACATCTCACAGCGCGCCGTCGCGTACGGCATGAAGGCGGTGAAGGTCGACGGCCAGGACGTCGAGGCGGTGTACAAGGCGACGCGTCGCGCGCTCGAGCACGCACGCGCCGGCAAGGGGCCGGTCTTCCTCGCCGTCGAGACGTACCGCCTGGTCGGCCACTACATCGGCGATCCGCAGGTCTACCGCTCGAAGGAGGAGCTCCGCGAGACGCAGGAGACTCAGGACCCGATCGAGCACCTGCGTGCGAAGCTCGAGCTTTCGGACGACGAGGTCGAGGAGATCGACCGCGAGGTGCAGGAGATCGTCGAGGCGGCGGTGGAGTTCGCCAAGAACGGCACCGATCCCAAGCCAGAGGACGCCCTGAAGAATGTCTACGCCTGACCGACCAAAGCACGGACACGTCCGAGGGACAGTCCCTGGGACATGTCCGAGGGACTGTCCCTGAGACATGGCTGAGCTGAGCTACCGCGAGGCGGTGCGCGATGCGCTGTCGCGCGCGATGCGCGAGGACGACGACGTCTTCGTGATGGGCGAGGACATCGCCGAGATGGGCGGCTCGATGGGCGTCACGCAGGGGATGCTCGACGAGTTCGGCCCCGAGCGCGTGCGCAACACGCCGATCTCCGAGATGGCGCTCGCCGGCGCGGCGATCGGCGCCGCGATGCAGGGCATGCGCCCCGTCGCGGAGATCATGTACGAGGACTTCCTGACGCTCGCGACCGAGCAGATCGTCAACCAGGCGGCCAAGCACCGGTACATGTCCGGGGGGCAGCTGACCGTTCCGGTCACGTTCCGCACGCAGGGCGGGGCAGGCTGGTCGCCGGGCGCCCAGCACGCGCAGCAGCTGGAGGCGTGGTTCGTGCACATCCCCGGGCTCAAGGTCGTGTTCGCATCCACGCCGACGGACGTGCGCGGGCTGCTCTGGTCGTCGATCTACGACGACAACCCGGTCGTCTTCTTCGAGCACCGCACGCTGTACGGACTGAAGGAGGACGTGCCGGAGGAGCTCGAGCCGATCCCGCTCGGCCAGGCCCGCGTGCACCGTGAAGGGGAGGACGTGACGGTGATCGCGACCGGCCGCCTCGTGCACGAGTCAGTCGCCGCGGCGCAGCAGGCGGAAGAGGAAGGTGTGTCGGTGGAGGTCGTCGATCCGCGCACGCTGCAGCCGCTCGACGAGGAGGCTCTGATCTCCTCCGTGAAGAAGACGAACCGCTGCGTCGTCGCGCACGAGGCCGTCACGCGCATGGGCTTCGGGGCCGAGGTCGCGTCGGTGATCCAGTACGGCGCGTTCGACTGGCTCGACGCCCCGATCGAGCGCGTCGGCGCGAAGTTCACGCCGCTGCCGTTCGCACCGGTGATGGAGGAGTGGGTCGTGCCGGGCTCCGACGACGTGCTCCAAGCGATCCGGCGGACCGTGGGACGCGATGGCAACTGAGATCAAGCTGCCGCGCCTTGGCCAGGGCATGGAGTCCGGAACGATCGTGAAGTGGCTCAAGTCCGAGGGCGACCAGGTCGAGAAGGGCGAGCCGCTCTATGAGCTCGACACGGACAAGGTCACGCAGGAGGTGGAGGCAGACGCGTCGGGCGTGCTGCTCAAGATCGCCGTCGCCGAGGGGGAGGTCGAGGTCGGCAAGACGATCGCGGTGATCGGCGAGCAGGGCGAGCAGGTCGAGACGAAGGCCGAAGAGCAGCCGCGTGACGAGAAACCCGCGGCCGCAGCATCGGAAGCGCCGCGCCGGCAGATGACGGAGACAAGAGAAGTGGCGTCGACCGTCAACGGGCGCATCAAGGCGTCCCCGCTTGCACGCCGGATCGCGCGCGAGCGCGGCATCGACCTCAGCGCCGTCGCCGGCACCGGTCCAGAGGGACGCGTCGTCGCCGAGGACGTCGAGCGCGCAGCCGCGGGGGCCGCGCCGGCACCGCAAGCCGCGCCGGCCCCGGTGTCCGAGGACGTGGAGGTCGAGCAGCTCTCCTCGATGCGGAAGACGATCGCGCGGCGCCTCACCGAGGCGTGGCAGGCCCCGGTCTTCCAGCTCGGCATCACCGTCGACATGGGCCGCGCGCTCGAGGTGAGGCGGCGTCTCGTCGAGCTGCAAGGCGAGGGAGCAAAACCGACCGTCTCCGATCTGATCACAAAGGTGTGCGCAGCTGCGCTGATGCGGCACCGCGCGGTCAACGCGCTCTACAAGGGCGACGCGATTGAGCACCACCCGACGGCAAACATCGGCATCGCGGTCGCGATCCCGAACGGTCTCGTCGTCCCGGTCATCCTGAGCTGCGAGCGCAAGACGATCGCCGAGATCGCCGCCGTCCGCGCCGAGCTCGTCGACCGGGCGCGCAGCGGCAAGCTCCAGCAAGGCGATCTCGACGGCGGGACGTTCACGATCTCCAACCTCGGCATGTTCGGGATCGAGCGCTTCATCGCGGTGCTCAACCCGCCGCAGGCCGCGATCCTCGCGGTCGGGTCGACGGAGGAAAAGCCGGTCGTCGTCGACGGCGAGGTCGTCGTGCGTCAGCGCATGGAGCTGACGCTCACCTGCGACCATCGCGCGGTCGACGGCGCGACGGGCGCGCAGTTCCTCGGAGACGTGAGGGCGTTTCTCGAGGAGCCCGGCCTCGCCTTGTGACGATCTGGTACCAGGTCCGCGACCTCGACGCGGCGCGCGCGTTCTACAAGGACAAGCTTGGGTTCACGGAGACCTTCGTCGATGCCGAGGGCGAATGGACGACGCTCGAGCGCAACGGCGCCGAGATCGGCCTGGCGCAGGGCGAGCCGCAGGCGGACGGCGGCGTCGCTCAGGTGGACGTCGAGGATGCGAAAGCGGCGGCGGAGGAGCTACGAGCGGCCGGTGTCGACGTGGGAGTCGTGTTCGAGCTCCACGGCGAGATCAGGCTTTTGGACGTGTTCGACCCTGACGGAAATCGTCTTCAGCTTGCGCAAGAGCTCTCTGCGTAGTTAGAGAGCCGACGGCCGTTGGACAAGCGGCGCTGGAAGGCGGACACGTCCAGGACCGAATCGCAGCGCGCGGCGACGGAGCAGGCGGGCCCTGAGGCCGTGGCCGAACTCGGTCCGCTGTTCATCGTTCCTCTTCACGCCCGTTGAGATGCCGGACGAGGCATCTTCTTGCTCGCCGTGCGAGAAATCACCCGATGGAGGTACGCCCATGACCTTTCCCGCGCCTGACGTTGCGCAGGCGGTGGGAACGCAGCCCGTGCGCTGGGAGCCGGCCACCGGGAGCGGCTATGGGATCAACACGGCGCGCTGGCGCGTCGAGCTAGCCGATGGCCGCTCCGTCTTCGTGAAGCTGGCGCTCGACGAGCTCGCGGCCGGCTGGCTCCGCAAGGAGCACAACGTGTACGCGTCCGTCGCCGCGCCGTTCCTCCCGCAGCTCCAGGGCTGGCACGACGCGGCGGAGACGCTCCTGGCGATCGAGGACCTTTCTGAGGCCCACTGGCCGCCGCCCTGGCCGCGGCACGGCGTCGTCGCGGTCCTTACGGCTCTCGATCAGGTCCACGCGACGGAGCCTCCGCCGGGGCTCGGTCGGCTCGAGGAGCTGCGCGAGCTCGACGGGTGGCCGAGAATCGCCGCGGACCCGGCGCCGTTCCTGTCGCTCGGTCTGTGCTCCGCTGACTGGCTCGGTGCAGCCCTACCCGACCTCGCCGCGGCTTCTGCGGCCTGCGAGCTGGACGGCGACGCGTTCCTGCATCTCGACGTGCGCAGCGACAACCTCTGTCTGCACGACGGTCGGGCGGTGCTCGTCGACTGGAACTGGGCGAGCATCGGCAACCCACTCATCGACGTCGTCGCGTGGCTGCCGAGCCTTCGCCTCGAAGGTGGGCCCGAGCCGTGGGAGATCGTCTCCGACAGCCGTGGCTTCGCAGCGCTGATGGCCGGGTTCTTCCTCTCGCTCGCGGGACTGCCTGCTCCCGCGACGGCGCCGAAGGTGCGCGACATCCAACAGCGGCAAGGCGTGGTCGCATTGTCGTGGGCCGCGCGCGAGCTCTCCTTACCGGACTTAGACTCAGACCCGTGATCAGGCAGGCGGGACCGCAGGACGTCCGCTTCCTCCGCGACATGCTCAAGCACGCCTACCACTGGCGCCTGAACGAAGACCCCGACCTCCCGGTGGCGCGTTACGTCAACAACTGGGGCCGACCGGGCGACGCCGGGCTGGTGGCGTGGGAGGCCGGGCCGATCGGCGCCGCCTGGTACCGGCTCTTCCCGGCAGACGCGCCCGGCTTCGGCTTCGTCGACGAGCAGACGCCGGAGCTGACGATCGCGGTGGTGCCGAGCCGCCGCGGCGGTGGGCTCGGGGGCCAGCTGATGGAGGCGCTGCTCGCGCGCGCGAAACAGGAGGGTCACACCGCCATCAGCCTGAGCGCCGAGCAGGGCATGACGAAGCTGTACGAGCACTTCGGATTCCGCGCCGTCGAGCAGAAGGACGGGACGGTAACGATGCGCGCTGATCTAACCTAGGTCCGATGGACGTCGACGTCGCCGTTCTCGGAGGAGGCCCCGGCGGTTACACCGCCGCGATTCGTGCTGCCCAGCTCGGCGCCAGCGTCGCCTGCATCGAGCGCGAGCCGGAGCTGGGGGGAACATGCCTGCGCATCGGCTGCATCCCGACGAAGGCGTGGGTGCAGACGGCCTATGCGCTGAAGGAGGCCGAGCACACCTTCGACAAGCTCGGCGTCAAGCTCGGCGGCTTCCAGCTCGAGTTCGGGACCGCGAACGAGTGGAAGGCCGGCGTCGTCAAGCAGATGACGCAGGGCGTCGCCTCGCTGTTCAAGGCCAACGGCGTCGACTGGGTCAAGGGCACCGGGAGCTTCAAGGACGCCAACACGATCGCGGTCGACGGCGGCGAGGACGTCTCCTTCAAGACGGCGATCATCGCCACGGGCTCGTACCCGTTGTGGCCACCGATCGACGGGCTCGACTCGGAGAAATGTGTCGACTCGGAAGGGCTGCTCGGACAGACCGAGGTGCCGAAGCGCCTCGTCGTCCTCGGCGGTGGGATCATCGGCTGTGAGTTCGCGTCGATCTTCAACCGCTTCGGCAGCGAGGTGACGATCATCGAGATGCTGCCGAACCTGATCCCGATGGAAGACGAGGACGCGTCGAAGGAGCTGGCGAAGCAGTTCGGCAAGCGCGGCATCACGGTGCACCTCGAGAAGCAGTGCACGAAGGTCGAGGAAGGCGAGGGCGGGCTGACCGTGCATTTCGGCGACGGCGAGACGGTTGAGACCGACCTGATGCTCGTCTCAGTCGGCCGCGGCCCCACCGTCGAAGGGCTCGGCCTCGAAGGGATCGGCGTGCAGTTCGACAAGCGTAAGGGCATCGCCGCGGACGAGCATCGCCGCACGACCGTGCAACACATCTACGCGGTCGGCGACTGTGCCGGCTACTGGCAGCTCGCGCACACCGCCTTCCGCGAAGGCGAGGTCGCCGCCGAGAACGCGTGCGGACATGACGCGGTCGTCGACAACCGAGCCGTTCCACGCCCGATCTACACGGATCCGGAGATTGCGGGCGTCGGCCTGACCGAGTTGGAAGCGCGCGCGCAGTACGGCGACGACGTCGCGACCGGAATGTTCCCGTGGGTCGCGAATGCGCGCGCAGTGATGCAGAACGAAACGGTCGGCTGGGTGAAGTCGATCCACGAGACTCGCTACGGCGAGCTGCTGGGTGTGGTCATGGTCGGGCCGCACGTGACCGATCTGATCGAGGCCGGAGTGGTGGCGATCGACGCCGAGGCAACCGTGGAGACGGTCGCGGACGGCATGGCCGCGCATCCGACGCTCTCCGAGGCGATCAAGGAAGCCGGCCTCGTCGCGCTCGGGCGCGCCATCCACATTCCGAACCGGAAGCGCGCGAAGGCCACTGCGTAGCCAGCGAACTGCTGGGGTCTGACCCCAGGTTAGAAGTACCCAGAAAACGGCGACTACCGTTTTCAGAACATGGCAACTGTGGCCCCTGAGGTTCCCGTCCTTGCCAGGGACGAGGCGTTCGAGCAGCTCTACCGCGACTACGTCAAGGACGTCTATCACTACGCGCTCGCGCTGCTAGGCAACCCTGCCGACGCCGAGGACGTGACTCAGACGACGTTCCTGAACGCGTACCGCGCGTTCCGGCGCGGTGAGGAGATCGTCAAGCCCCAGAACTGGCTGATCAAGATCGCGCACAACGTCGCGCGCACCCGCTACGCACGCTCGACCCGGCGGGTGAAGGAGGTGCCGCTCGAGGACCATCTCGACCAGCTTGCGATTCCGGACGACGAGCGACCGAACGTCGAGGGCGTCCTGCGTGCGCTCGGGCAGCTGCCGTTCAACCAGCGCGCGGCGCTCGTGATGCGGGAGCTGGAGGGCCGCTCGTATTTGGAGATCGGAGACGCGCTCGGCGTCTCGGTCGCGGCGGTAGAGGCCCTGATCTTTCGCGCGCGTCGTTCCCTGCGCGTCCGTGCGTCCGCGCTCAGGTCGATCGGCGCCGTACCGCTTCCGGCGTCCCTGGCGCAGCTGTTGGAGGGCAGCGGCGTCGTCGCCGGCGGCATCGGGACGGGCTTTCTCGTCAAGGCCGCAGTCGCGCTCGTCGCCGGCTCGCTCGCGACCGGGGTCGCCGGCGACCACGCGAAGCGCGCCGTCGCCGTTGGACAGTCAGCCGATGCGACCCCCTCGACCTCGCAGGACACCATCGGCGCCTCATCGAACGCCGCCGGCACCCAGCATCTCGTCACGCATCGCTCTGCAGCGCACACGCGGGCCGTACCGCGGGCGTCGGGTCGGACGGGCGTGAGCAGCGGTTCGGCGCTTCAACCCGAGGCCGGTTCGGCTCAGCAGTCGACCTCGTCGCCGTCCACGCTGACGGCGACGGTGAGCCAGACCGTCGACTCTGCCGTCTCGACGGTCGAGCAGACTGTCACCTCGGTCACCCTAACCACCCCAGCGCTCCCCGTTCAGCCGCCTCCGCTCCCACCGGTTCCCACGCTCCCGGTGCAGCCGCCGCCGCTGCCCGATTTGCCTTAAGTCACGCATTTGGACCGCAAGATTTGCCCAGAGCGGGTATCTACTAGGACATGACGCCCTTGCTGGCGCAGCGGCCTCGCTCGGACCGGGCCTTCGAGCGCTTGTACAAGCGCCATGTCGGCGACGTGTATCGCTACGCGCTGGCCGTCATGCGCAACCCGGCCGACGCCGAGGACGTCACCCAGACGACCTTCCTGAACGCGTACCGCTCGTACGTCGAGAAAGGCAGCCGTCCGGAGAAACCACAGAACTGGCTGATCGCAATCGCCCACAACGTTTGCCGTCAGCGTTTTCGCCAGTCGGCGCGGCGGCCGTCCGAGGTCGCGTTCGAGGACGACATCGCCGACACGATCGTCGACGAGGAGACGCCGAGCGGGGACGACATCCGCCGTGCGCTCAGCCACCTCGCGTTCAACCAGCGTGCCGCGCTCGTCATGCGCGAGCTCGAGGGACGTTCGTACGCCGAGATCGCGGAGATCCTCGATCTCTCGACGAGCGCCGTCGAGACCCTCATCTTCCGCGCGCGGCGTGCGCTGCGTGAGCAGCTCGAGGGATCGCTCACCTGTGGGGAGGCCGAGTTCGCGATCTCGCGCCAGCTCGACGGGCGGTTGTCGCGGCAGGAGCGCGGGCAGCTGCGCGCGCATCTGCGCGAGTGCTCCGAATGCGCGGCATTCGCGCGCCGTCAACGCGCGCAGCGCGGCGCGCTCAAGTCGCTTGCGCTCGTGCCGGTTCCCGGCTCCCTCGGCTCGTTCTTCGGCGGCGGGAGCGCCACCGTCGGCAGCGGCCTCGCGCTCAAGGCTGCCGCTGCGGTCACCGCCGGGGTCGCCATTGGCGGCGCCGGCTACGAGGGCGTTCACCAGGCGACGACGCACGGGCGGGCGGCGGGGGCGGCGCCGATCTTCCAGTCCGTTTCGCCTGACGCAAACGTGCCCGCGCCGCGCGAGCACATCCCGGTGAGGGCAGGCGGGAGCTCGGCGCAGGGACATGGGTCGGCCGCGACGGCGAACAAGACGCACGGCGCGCATGGCAAGGCGAAGGGCCGCGGGCACGGAAAGGCGCGCGGCCACCAGAAGCACTACGTCGGCGACGCAAGCGTGGCGGCGCGGCACGCGCACGTGAGCCATCCGGTGCATCCGACGCACCCGACCACCAGGACGCATCGCAAGGCCAAGCCGAAGCACAAGCCGCTTCCGGGCCCGTACGACCACGGCCCACCCGCCGGCAAGAAGCGCTAGACGTCCAGGCGCAAGGATCTTGCGCGTCCGGAGTCTTCTGATACGGACGTGCCCTCGTCCCGCCCCTGGGGTTCCCCTTTCCCTTGCTAGGCTCGCGCCGCGGAAAGGAGGGACATGTCAATCATCAATCGACGCAACGCGGTGCTCGGTTGGGGTGTGTGGAAGATCGCGAAGCGGTTCGGCAAGCAGAAGGCGCGCGCGGCGGTTCCCGGCACGGGCGAGCACAAAGGGCTGAACAAGTCGGCGATCGCCTCGATCTTCGCGGCCGTCGGCGGCGCGCTCTGGTTTTGGCGCAAGAAGTCGGACGACACCAGCACCGGCTCTTAGCGTGGGAGACGTCCCCGCCGGCTTCGTCCGGCAGGCGCTCGCAGGTCTCGTTCCATACGAGCCCGGGAAGCCGATCGAGGAGGTTCAGCGCGAGCTCGGGCTCGAGCGCGTGGTCAAGCTCGCCTCGAACGAAGGACCCTTTGGGCCGTTTCCGGAGGCGCTCGCGGCGATGGAGCGTGCCGCGGCCGAGCTCAACCGCTATCCGGACGGCGGCGCCTACCGGCTGAGGTCTGCGCTCGCCGAGCGCCACGGCGTTCGGTTCGATGAGATCGCCGTCGGGTCCGGCGCGGACGGGCTGATCGACGGGATCTCGCAGGCCGTGCTCGACCCGGGGGACGAGGTCGTCTGCGGATGGCCGTCGTTCCCGAGCTACGTCATCTACGGGCTCAAGCTCGCAGCCGTTCCCGTACGGGTCCCGCTGAGCGAACACCGCTACGACCTCGACGCGCTGCTCGGGGCGATCACGCCGCGCACGAAGCTCGTTTACGTGTGCCATCCCAACAACCCGACCGGCACGACGAACACGCGCGCCGAACTGGACGCGTACTTCGAGCGCGTTCCCGAGCATGTGCTGACCGTGCTCGACCAGGCGTACTTCGAATACATCGACGATCCCGACTACGCCGACGGGATCGAGGACTACTTCAAGGGCGGCCGTCGGGTGATCGTGCTGCGGACGTTCTCGAAGATCTACGGCCTCGCCGGCCTTCGCGTCGGCTACGGTGTCGCTCCGGCCGAGCTCGTGACCGCACTCGGCAAGACCCGTCGTGCATTCGACCTGACCACGCCGGCGCAAGAAGCTGCGCTCGCGAGCCTCGGCGCGACGGCTGAGCTCGCGCGCCGGCGCGAGCTCAACGTGCGCGGACGCACCGAGCTTGAGCGCGTGCTTCGTGACGCGGGCTACGACGTCGTCGGCCCGGCGATCGGAAACTTCCTCTACGTCGAAGTCGGCGAAGACGCGCAGCTGTTCTTCGACGCGCTGCAGCGCGAGGGAGTGATCGTGCGACCGCTTGCTGGGTTCGGCGCGCCGCAGGCCGTGCGCATCACCGTCGGCACGGCCGACGAGCATGCATTTCTCGCGGAAGCGCTCTCCCGCCTGAGCACGGCGGCAGCGGCTCCTTGACAGACTCCACGGCGGGGTGAAGGGCGTCCGGCGGCAGTTGAGCCTCCTTGGCACGGCGTCCGGCTTTCGCCTGCTCTTCTTCGCCACGCTCGGCTCGAGCCTCGGCACGCTCCTGGCGACAGTCGCCCTCGTCGTCGACGTCAAGGACCGCACGGACTCCGGCCCTTGGGTGGGAGCGCTGATGTTCGTCGAGTTCCTGCCTGCCGTCGTCGTCGGCCTCTTCTTCGGGCCGTTACTCGACCGTCTGCCCCGCCGCGGGGTGATGATCGTCTCCGATCTGGTGCGCGCGGGCGTCTTCTGCACGCTGCCGTTCGCGACCTCGGCGGGCCAGATCGTCGTGCTCGCGGGCATCGCCGGCTTCACGACCGGCTTCTTCCGCCCCGCCGTCTACGCAGGCCTGCCGAACCTCGTCGGCGAGCACGAGCTCGCCCAGGCGAACTCGCTGATTCAGACCAGCGAGAACGTGAGCTGGACGCTCGCCCCGATCATCGGAGGCGCGCTCGTTGCCGTCTCCAGCCCGGACACCGCCTACTGGGTGAACGCCGCCTCGTTCCTGCTGTCCGCGCTGCTCATCTTCCGCATCTCCACCGACAGGCTGCAGGGCGCGCTCGCCACCAGCCGGGGTCACCTGCACGACCTCGCCGACGGCTTCGCACGCGTCGTGCGTACGCGTCCGCTGCTGACGGTCCTCATCGTGTGGACGATCGCGCTCGGCGGCATCGCGGCGTCGAACACGGCGCAGGTCTTCCTGGCGAAGGACACGTTCTCGGCGGGAGACTTCGGCTACGGGCTCGTCTTCGGGTGCATCGGGCTCGGCCTCGCGATCGGCAGCTTCGTCGCGGGCACGTGGGTCGAGCGCCGCCCCGTCGGCGGCGTCTACGCGACCAGCATCCTGCTCCAGGCGGTCGGGATCGGCGCGGCGGCCGTGATGCCGAACGTCTGGGCGGCGCTGCCGTTCTTCGTGCTGTCCGGCATCGGGAACGGCGTCGCCGTCGTGTGCAACTCGCTGCTCGTGCAGCGCGGCGCATCCGACGAGATCCGGGGCCGCGTCTTCACCGTGATCATGAGCGTCAACTACGCCGTTTACGGCGTCGGTGTCCTCGCCGCCGGTCCGCTCACGGATGCCTTCGGGCCGCGCTGGGTGTTCGGGGGCGTCGGTGCGCTGCTGGCGTTCACGTCGCTCGTCGGATACGGGCTAGGCCGCAGCGCCGAGGAGATTCCGGAGCGGACCCCCGAGATCGAGGCTGCGTAGTGCAGAACCGTCGCGACTGGACCCGCGAGACGCTCGCGGCGGGCGTGCGCGCGGGCGACACCCGGGCTCTTGCACGTGCGATAACGCTCGTCGAGAACTCAGACCCGCTCGCGTACGAGGTCGTGCGCGATCTCTATCCGGAGACGGGAGGTGCGTACGCGATCGGCGTCACCGGCCCCCCGGGCGTGGGCAAGTCGAGCCTGATCTCCGCGTTGATCCGGCATCTGCGCGAGGAGGAGCGCACGATCGGAGTGATCTCCGTCGACCCGTCGAGCCCGTTCTCGCAAGGAGCGCTGCTCGGCGACCGCATCCGCCTGGCCGACCACTTCCTCGATCCGGGCGTCTTCATCCGCTCGATGGGCACGCGCGGACATCTCGGCGGGCTCGCGGAGGCGACGCTGCAGGCGCTGCTGGTGCTCGACGCTGCGGGAAAGGAGCTCGTCTTTCTCGAGACGGTCGGCGCGGGCCAGAGCGAGGTCGAGGTGATCGGCATCGCCGACACGGTCGTGCTGGTGCTGATGCCGGGCTCCGGCGACTCCGTGCAGGCGCTGAAGGCGGGAATCATGGAGATCCCGGACGTGATCGCGATCAACAAGATGGATCACCCCGCCGCGAAGACGATGCTGAACGAGGTGCGGTCGATCCTGTCGCTCGACCGCGAGCGCTCGTGGCGGCCGCCGATCGTCCTCACCGACGCGACCCGCGGGGAGAACGTGCCGAAGCTCTGGGAGAGGATCGCGGAGCACCGTGCCCATCTGGAGGAGGGAGGGCAGCTCGAGGAGCGGCGCCGGAAGAACCTGGCCGGTGAGGTCTTCGCCGTGGCGTCGGGCCGGGCGAAGGCGCATCTCGAGCGGGCGGTCGCCGACGACCCCGAGCTGCGCCGGCTGCTCGACGAGGTGCAGCGGCGCGAGCTTGATCCGCTGACGGCGGTGCGGGAGATAATGGAGAAGGTCTTCCATCTTGGCGACGCTACGGACGGCACCAACACTCGCTGACGTCCAGAAGGCGCGACAGCGGCTGCTCGGCATCGCCGAGCAGACGCCGATCTACCTGTCCGAGACGTTCTCGCGCCGCTGTGGCCGCGAGGTGCGGCTGAAGGCGGAGAACCTGCAGCGCACGGGCTCGTTCAAGGTACGCGGGGCCGTCAACAAGCTGTCGACGCTGTCCGCCGAGGAACGGGAGGCGGGCGTGGTCGCGGCCAGCGCCGGCAACCACGGCCAGGCGGTCGCGTGGGCCGCGCGCGAGCTCGGCATTCTGGCGACGATCTACGTGCCGCAGGACGCGCCGATGGCGAAGGTCGAGGCGTGCCGCAACTACGGCGCCAAGACCGTGCTGACCGGTGCCGACTTCGAGGACGCACTTGCCGCGGCGCTGCAACATGTGGAGGAGACGGGCGGAACGTTCATCCACCCGTACGAGGACCAGCTCGTGATCGCCGGCCAAGGGACGATCGGGCTCGAGCTCGCCGAGCAGGTGCCGGACATGGGCACCGTCCTGATTCCCATCGGCGGCGGCGGGCTCTCGGTCGGCATCGCGATCGCGCTGCGTGCTCTCCGTCCGGAGGTGCGTCTCGTCGGCGTGCGGGCCGGCCTCGACGGGTACACGATCGCCGACGGAATCGCAGTGAAAGTCCCGAGCGACTTCACGATGCCGCTGCTCGACGACCTGCTCGACGACATGGTGGCCGTCAGCGACGAGGAAACCAGCGAGGCGATCGTGCTCCTGCTCGAGCGCGCCAAGCTCGTTGTGGAAGGCGCCGGCGCGGTCGGCGTCGCCGCGCTGCTCGCCGGTAAGGCGGGCGGCTCCGGGACGGCGATTCCGATCCTTTCCGGCGGCAACATCGACCCGACGATGCTGATCTCGGTGATGCGGCACGGGCTGACGGTCGCCGGCCGCTACTTGGTCGTGCGCACACGGCTGTCCGACCGGCCCGGTGAGCTGATCAAGCTGCTCTCGCTGGTCGCAGAGGAGCGCGGCAACGTGATCTCGGTCGAGCACCACCGCGAGGGCATGGACATCCCCGTCACCGAGACCGAGGTCGAGCTCACCTTGGTGACGCGCGACGAGGAGCACTGCCGCCGCCTGATCGAGACGATGGCGGAGCGCGGCTATCCCGTCGAGCGCCTCGGTTAGGCGTAAGGTTGCGGCAATCGACAAGGAGGCTCGGATGGCACTCGCACGCGTTGTGACGTTCGACGGTGTCACGAAGGAACGAATGGAGGAGATGAACCGCGAGATGGAGGGCGGGGAGCCGCCGGAAGGCTTCCCTCCGTCCGAGCTGCTCGTGCTGCACGACGCCGATGCGGACCAGTCGCTCGTCGTCGTCGTTTTCGACAACGAAGACGACTACAAGAAGGGCGACGAGATCCTGAACGCGATGCCGGCCAGTGACACCCCTGGGCAGCGAACGTCGGTGAAGAAGTACGACGTCGCGATGCGGATGAAGAACTAGTGTTAGACGGTCGCGTCGGCGAAGCCGCCGCGACCTCTGTGCGGCGCCGCCAAGTCGGCGCCTAGGAACCGCAGCGGCGGAACGAGACGGTCTGGCCGCGCCAGTCGTCGATTCCGCCGTGCAAGACCGGCCGTGCGTCGACACCGGCGGCCGTCAGCACGCTTGCCGCGATCGAGGCACGCGCGCCCGACTCGCAGATCGTCACGACCGGCTTGGTCGTGTCGAGGCCGTCCCCACCCGTCTCCCGGAGCAGGCGGTAGGGGATGTGCAGCGAGCCGGGGATGTAGCCCTCGTCGCGTTCCGACTTCTCGCGCACGTCGAGCACCTGGACCGACCCCTCCTCCAGTAGCCGTTCGAGCTCGTCGAGCTCCACCGGGCGGACGTGCTCGGTCGCGTCCGCCTCGGTGACGTAGCCCGCGAGCTCGAGGAAGCCGACGGAGCGCAGGCCGCGCGCGGCGTGTATCGCTTCGTCCTCGTCGGTGGCGTGGATGACGATGCGTTCGTCGGGATCGAGGATGAAGCCGGCGCGTGTGGCGAACGAATTTCCCGAGACGGGGACGCTGAAGGCGCCGTGGACGTGACCCTCCGCGTGTGCCGCGGCCGAGCGGACGTCGAGCGCTGTGGCGTCGCCGATCTGATCGAGGCGCTCCAACGACGCGGGCGCACCGATGAACGGGCCCTTGTTGAGCGCGACGACGTGGGCGGTCGTCGGCGGACGAGGGGTCGACACCGAGGCCGAGCTCGTGATGAACGCCTGCACGTCCCCGAAGCCGAGCGCCGCGTTCGAGCGCTTCTCGGCGCCGATCGTCGAGGAACGCGCCGGGCTCATGGCCGCACCGCACAGCGAACCGGCGACGTGTCCCGGATAGACCTCGTACGCGTCCGGCAGCTGCGTCAGCCGCTGCAGCGAGTGGAACATGCCTTCCGCGCCCTCGCGCGCGTCCACGGCGAGATCCGGCCGCGCGGCGTCGCCGACGAAGAGCGAGTCACCGGTCAGCACCATGCGCTCGTCCACGACGAAGGCGCAGTGCTCGGGCCGGTGGCCGGGCGTGTGGATCACGCGCACTGGGACGGAGCCCGCGTGCAGCACCTGCCCGTCCTCCAGCGGGTCGAATGGGTACGCCGGCTCGGCGAGGGGGTGGATGGAGATCGGCACGCCGTGCTCGAGCGCGAACCTGCCGTGGCCGGAGACGTGGTCGGCATGCGTGTGCGTCTCGAGCGCGCGCACGATCGTGAGACCGTCCTCCGACGCCGTGTCGAGGTAGGGCTCGATCGCGTACGCGGGGTCGACCACGAAGGCTTCGCCGCTGGTGGGATCCCCGATCAGGTAAGAGGCGCAGCCGAGATCGTCGTCGACGAACTGGCGAAACAGCACGAACAGGAAGCTAACACTGCCTCCCGCTAGCTTTCTTGAAGCGTTGCGCCTCCGCCCCCTCCTGGTGGCCCTCCTTTGTGCCCTCGCCCTGCCCGCGTTGGCCTGGGCGCACGCGACCCTGGTTCGGGCCGTGCCGGCCGACGGGTCGGTGCTGGCCACGCCGCCGGCGGCAGTGCGGCTTGTGTTCGACGACGACGTGCGCGTGGGGTCGGGCATCAAGGCGGTGCGGAACGGGGGCGGCTCGGTGCTCGCCGGGAAGGCCCACGTGGTCGGCGGCCGGACCTTGGTCGTCCCGCTGCGCGGAAGCCTCTTGGACGGCGACTACACAGTGCTCTGGCGGGTCGTCTCCGATGACGGCCACACGATCGCCGGCGTCACGGCGTTCGGTGTCGGCGCGGGGAGGGCGCCTCCGACGGCGGCGTTGTCGGTCGGGAACAACCCCAGCGCGAAGGACGTCGTCTCGCGCTGGCTCCTCTTCGCCGGCCTGCTGACGGCTGTCGGAGCTGCCTTCTTCCGCTTTGCGGTCGCCCCGGTGCCCCCGCGCCTGCTGCTTGGTGCCTTCTTGCTCGTGTTCGTCGGCGTCTCCGGCCTTCTGCACGACGTGCCGGTCGGGAGCCGGTTCGGAGGCGCGATGGTCGCCGTCGCAATCGTCGCGGCGGTCGGGGCGCTGCTGGCGGCGATCGCGCCGGTGTATCCGGCGCTGGAGCCGGCGCCGTTCGTCGCGGCGTTGCTATTGCTGCCCGGGCCGTCGATCGCCGGGCATGCGCTCGACCGCGGCCGCTCGCCGATCGAGGTCGTTGCCGATGTCGTCCACGTCGCCGCCGCGTCGGTCTGGCTCGGCGGGCTCGTCGCACTGGGGCTGGCGTTGCGCCGCGGTGAGCGCGCCGACCTGCTGCGCCGCTTCTCGAACATTGCCCTCGTTTCGGTCGCCGTCCTCGGGGCCACCGGCGTCGTGCGTGCGCTGTCGGAGCTGGATTCCTTCAGCCAGTTGTGGACGACCGGGTACGGGCGCGCTTTGCTCGTCAAGACCGGGCTCCTCGCCGTGCTCGTCGCAATCGGCTGGGTGAACCGCTACCGGCTCGTCCCGCGCCGGTCGGTGGACAGCGTGCGCCGCAACGTCGCGGCCGAGCTCGTCCTGCTCGCCGGGCTCGTCGTCGCGGTCGCGCTGCTTACGGATCTGCGCCCGGGCCGCGACCGGGTCGCCGTCGCGGCGGTTTCGACGGCGAAAGGCCCGCCGCCGCTTCCCGCCAAAGAGATGGTCGTGCAGGCGGGCGAAGCGGGTGAGCTCGCGGTCGCACTCGCCGTCCGCCCGCCGGGCGAGGAAGTGATGGTGCTCGGCCCCGACGGACTTGCGGTCAACGGGCTGACGGTCGCGATCAACGGCGTTGCTGCCGGGTCCTGCGGTGACGGCTGCTACGGGGCGTTCGTCCCGCTGCACGGGAGCGCGAAGGTGACGGTGAACGGTCGCACGGTCCGGTTCCGCGTGCCCGCGCATCCCCGTCCCGCAGCGTCGCTCGTCACGCGTGCGACCCGCGCGTTTCGGGCGCTGCGGAGCGTCGACTACGTCGAGCGGCTAGCGTCGAGCCCGCGCAACTCCGTCGTCGCCAATTTCACGCTGGAGCGTCCGAACCGCCTGGAGTACGTCATCCGCGGCGGCGCGTCGGGGATCATCATCGGGCCGCGCCGCTGGGACCGTAGCGGCAAGGGACCCTGGCTGCCGTCACCGCAGGAGCCGACGCCGCAGCCCGAGCCGATCTGGGCGGGCCACTTCACGAACGCGTTCCTGCTCGAGACGACGCCGACGACCTACGTCGTGTCGTTCATGAAGCCGCTGGGGCCGGTGTGGTTCACGTTGCGCCTCGACCGCAAGACCCTCCTGCCGCGCGACCTGCGCATGACGGCGGCCGCGCATTTCATGACGCATCGCTACACGTCGTTCAACGCGCCGCCCCGCATCGAGCCTCCACCCACCGGGCGTTGAAAGGCAGGGGCCTGACCCCGCGGGGTCAGACCCCAGCAGTTTGTTAGAGCCCCAGGTGCCGGGCGATGACCATCCTCTGCACCTCGTTGGTGCCCTCGCCGATCTCGAGGATCTTTTGGTCGCGGTAGAGCCGTGAGACCGCATACTCGTCCATGTAGCCGTAGCCGCCGTGGATCTGGAGCGCCCAGTTGACGGCACGGTTCGACAGCTCCCCGGTGTAGAGCTTCGCCTGCGCGGCCGCAAGGCCGAAGTCACGCCCTTGGTCCTTCAGCCATGCGGCCTTGTAGACCATCGTCCGTCCGGCCTCGATCTCCGTGGCCATGTCTGCCAGCTTGAACTGGACGGCCTGGAACTTCGCGATCGGTTGCCCGAACTGCTTGCGCTCCTGCGCATACGCATACGCGAGGTCGTAGGCGCCCTGCGCGAGTCCGACGCCCATCGCCGCGACCGAGATGCGGCCGCCGTCGAGGATCTCCAGAAACTGCCGGAAGCCTTCGCCACGCGGCCCCAGCAGGTTGGCTTCCGGGACGGCGCAGTCCTTGAAGGAGAGCTCGCGCGTGTCGGACGCACGCCAGCCGAGCTTCTTCATCGGCTTCGAGATCTCGTAGCCGGGCGTGCCGTTCGGGACGATCAGGTTGGAGATCTCGTCGTCGCCCGTGCGCGCGGTGATCGTCACGCACGCGGTGATGTCGGTACCGGCGTTGGTGATGAAGATCTTCGCGCCGTTGACGATCCAGTTGCCGTCGCGCAGTTCCGAGTGTGTGCGAGTTGCGCCGGCATCGGAGCCGGCGTCAGGCTCCGTGAGCCCGAACGCCGCAAGCTTCTTGCCCGAGGCGAGATCGGGCAGCCACTGCTGCTTCTGCTCCTCGTTGCCGAACAGGAAGATCGGCAATGTTCCAAGGGAGTGGTGCGCGGCCATCGTGATCGCGACCGACGAGTCGACCCGCGTCAGCTCCTCGACCGCGATCGCATACGCGACCGTGTC
>JBKPGW010000310.1:0-18377 GCA_046729555.1 Actinomycetota bacterium
CGTGGCCGGCTCGCCGCTCTACGTCGTGCACGTGTCGTGCCAGGAGGCGGTCGAGCCGATCGCGCTCGCCCGCGAGAAGGGTTGGGACGTCTGGGGCGAGACCTGCACGCAGTACTTCTTCGTCGACTACACCTTCCTCGAGCGGCCGAACTTCGAGGGTGCGAAGTACGTGTACACGCCGCCGCCGCGGCCGAAGGAGAACCAGGACGTTCTCTGGAACGCGGTGCGCACGGACACGCTCAGCGTCATCTCCACCGACCATTGCGCGTTCCTCTGGGACGGCCAGAAGACGATGGGCCGCGACGACTTCTCGAAGATCCCGAACGGCGGGCCGGGCCTGGAGAACCGGCTGCAGATGATCCACGAGTTCGGTGTGCGGGCCGGGCGGATCTCGCTCAACCGCATGGTCGAGCTCCTCTGCACCAACCCGGCGAAGCTGTTCGGGCTCTACCCGCGCAAGGGCACGATCGCCGTTGGGTCCGACGCCGACATCGTCGTCTTCGACCCCGAGAAGAGGCTGACTATCAAGGCTGCCGATCAGCACTCGAAGACCGACTACAACCTCTACGAGGGCACGGAGGTGACGGGCTCGCCGGAGGTCGTCCTGCTCCGTGGCAACGTCCTCGTCGAGGGCGGCGAGCTGGTCGCGGAGCCGGGCGTGGGACGGTTCGTAGCGCGGGCCAAGTTCGGCGAAGAGCTGAAGCCCGAGCGCGCTACCGCCGCCGCGTAGAACTGCTGGGGTCAGACCCCTTCGGGGTCAGACCCCGGTCTTTAGGCAATCCGGGCTCCGTCTTACACAACGGACGGCCGCGATTCGCCTGGCCGTTGCCGAAGCGCGTCCGATTCCGGCGATCTAGTACTCGGGATAGACCTGCTCGTCGACGACGACGGGCTCCAGGCGGCGGCGCTGGAGCCCGTCGTCGGCACGGGCGCGGCGCGCCGCCTCGCGGCCATCGACGAACTCGACGTCTCCGGCGGCGAGCGCGTGCTCGATCAATGCGCGCAGGATCTCCACGCGGTGCGGCCGTCCGGACAGGAACGGGTGGCAGGTGAGCACGAAGAAGCTCGGGCAGCGAAAGCCTTCCGGCTTGACGCCGAACCGTTCGAGAGTCGCGAGCGCGCGCCCGAAGTCGGCGCGCTCGGCCTCCTCGTTCTGGTCAAAGGGGCTGAAGTGCGCGTACGAGTGATGGCCGACTTCGTGTCCCGCGGCGAGGATCTGCTCGAGCGTCTGCGGGTAGCGGTCGGCGGTGACGCCGGGGACGAAGAAGGTCGCGGGGCGCTCGTACTCCTCCAGCAGCTGGATGATCCGCGGCACGCCGACGAGGGGGCCGAAGGCCTGGTGCGACATGACTCCGGCGTTGTCGGCGTAGCGGCGGCCTTCGACGAGGATCGGCGTCTCCGCGTCGACGTCGAACGAGAGGATCGCCTGCATCATGCGAGCGCACGCAACGCGAGCAACTCCCAGAGGACGTTCGCCGCCGCGAGCGCGGTCTGTTGCCCGGGGCCGTCGTAGGACGGCGAGACCTCGACGACGTCGCAGCCGACTAGATTGATGCCCCGCAGCGCGCGGAGCAACGCGACGGCCTCGGTGGTGGAGAAGCCCGCGATCTCCGGCGTCCCGGTACCGGGGGCAAAGGCGGGGTCGAGGAAGTCGACGTCAAAGGACAGGAACACCGGCCGCTCCCCCACCTTCTCGCGCACGCGGTCCGCGTACTGCTCGGGTGTGAGCGCGCGCAACTCGTCGCTCGTCAGAACGGTGAACCCGAGCTCGCGCGCGCCCTGCAGATCGCCGGCCGCGTAGACGGAGCCGCGCATGCCGGCCTGCACCGACGCAGCCGGTGCGATCACGCCTTCCTCCGCCGCGCGCTTGAAGGTCGTCCCGTGGAAGTAGCGCTGGCCGAAGTACTCGTCCCACGTGTCTGCGTGGGCGTCGAGCTGGACGAGTGCGAGCGGGCCGTGCTTCGTCGCGAGCACCCGCAGCTCGGCGAGCGTGATCGAGTGGTCGCCGCCCATCGCGGCGGGGAAGATCCCCGCGTCGACGATCGGCGCGAGCGTCTCCTCGATCTGGCGGTAGGTGCGCTCGATGTCCCCGGGCGAGACGGGCAGGTCGCCGTAGTCGACGATCGAGAGCGCGTCGACGACGTTCACCTCGTGCACCGGGTGGTAGGGCCGGAGCAGCGCCGAGGCGGAGCGGATCGCCTCGGGCCCGAAGCGCGGTCCGGTGCGGTAGGTGGTGGCCGTGTCGAACGGGATCCCGTACACGGCCGCGTCCACACCCGTCAGTGCGGTGATGTGCGGCGCCCGCATGAACGTGCGGATCCCGGCGAAGCGCGGGATAACCTGGGCGTCGAGCGGCCTATACGGGGGCTCCGTCACCGGCCTACGTTAACGCGGCGGCGCCTTCGAAGCTGGGGTCAGACCCCTTCGGGGTCAGACCCCTTGGGGTCTGACCCCAGCAGTTCTGTCTAGCGCGTCTGCGGGAAGCCCAGGTCGACCTTCGACGTCGCCGGGTCGGGCCAGCGCGACGTGACCACCTTGCCGCGGGTGTAGAAGTTGATCCCCTCCGGGCCGTAGATGTGCGTGTCGCCGAAGAGGGAGTTCTTCCACCCGCCGAACGAGTAGTACGCGACGGGCACCGGGATCGGCACGTTGATCCCGACCATTCCGGCCTGCGCCTCGAACTGGAACTGCCGCGCAACGCCGCCGTCGCGCGTGAAGATCGCCGTTCCGTTCCCATACCGGTTCTCGTTGACGAGGCGTACCGCGTCGTTGTACGTCGCGACGCGCGTCACGCCGAGCACCGGTCCGAAGATCTCGTCCTTGTAGGCATCCATCTCCGGTGTCACGTTGTCGAGCAACGAGACGCCGAGGAAGAAACCGTCGCCGTCGGGCGCCGACTCGCGCCCGTCAGCGACGACGTCCGCGCCCTGCTCGCGTGCGCCGTCGATGTAACCGGCGACCTTGTCGCGATGCTCGCGCGTCACCAGCGGGCCCATCTCGACGTCGGGCTCCAAACCGTCGCCGACCTTGATCTTCGGCAGCCGCTCCTTGATCGCCGCCACGAGCCGGTCTCCCGCGTCGCCGACCGCCACGACCTGCGAGATCGCCATGCAGCGCTCGCCGGCCGACCCGTACGCCGCGCTCACCGCGGCATCTGCAGCCATGTCCATATCGGCATCCGGCAGGACGATCATGTGGTTCTTCGCCCCGCCCAGCGCCTGTACGCGCTTGCCGGTACTCGTCCCCGTCTCGTACACGTACTTCGCGATCGGGGTCGAGCCGACGAACGACACCGCCGAGATGTCGGGATGCTCGAGCACCGCATCGACCGCAACCTTGTCGCCGTGCACGACGTTGAAGACGCCGTCCGGCACACCCGCCTCCTGCAGCAGCTCCGCGACGTACAGCGACGCGGACGGATCCTTTTCCGACGGCTTCAGCACGAACGTGTTCCCGCACGCGAGCGCCGGCGCCCACATCCACATGGGCACCATCGCCGGGAAATTGAACGGCGTGATCCCCGCCACGACGCCGAGCGGCTGGCGGATCGAGTAGACGTCGATCCCCGTCGAGGCCTGCTCCGAGAAACCACCCTTCAGGAGCTCCGGGATGCCGCAGCAATACTCGATCACCTCGAGTCCGCGCGCAACCTCGCCCATCGCGTCGGAGAGAACCTTGCCGTGCTCGGCCGTCAGGATCCGCCCGATGTCCTCGCGTCGCTGGTCGACCAGGTCACGGATGCGGAACAAGATCGCTGTCCGCTTCGAGAGCGACATCGCGCGCCACGCGGGGAAGGCCTCCCTCGCGGCCTGGACGGCCTGGTCGACCTCCTCGACCGTTGCGAAGTCGACCGCGCCGGTCTGGACGCCCCGCGCAGGGTTGTAGACCGGCCCGCTCCGCCCGGAGCCCCCTTCCACGATGCGGCCGCCGATCCAGTGGCTGATCCGCTGCAAATCCTGCTCTCGTTCGACTGGTGGGGTGGCTAGCTCGGTCATTTCGCTCCTCTCACGTGACAGGCCCAGGGTACCGCGCATAGGGTTGAGCCGATGACCCGCCTCGCCGCTCTCCTGGCCGTCGGCGCCCTCGCCGCACCGGTCTGGCCGGCGCCGAAGGATCCGATGGCACTCACCCGCTTCGCGGGGCTGACGCCGGAGACGCACGAGTTCGTCTTCCTCCACGTCCACTCGCACCTCGACGTGTTCGTCGACGGGAAGAAGCTCGTCGTTCCCGCCGGGATCGGCATCGACACGCGCAACCCCTCTGTGCGCAAGTTTCCGGCGCCGGACGGCAGCATTGGTTACGGCGGCATCGACCCGCCGTGCTCGAAGCCGTGCATCTCGCCGTTGCACACGCACTTCGACGACGGCGTCCTCCACACGGAAGCCAAGAAGAACGAGTTCAACCGGCTCGGGCAGTTCTTCAAGGAGTGGAAGGTGCGCCTGAACGCGAAATGCGTCGGGACGTTCTGCAAGCCGAAGAAGAAGATCGCCGTCTACGTCGACGGCAAGCTCCTGAAGGACGATCCCCGCTTCATCCTGCTGAAGGACAAGCGCGAGATCGCGATCGTCATCGGCAAGCCGCCCGCCCAGATCCCGTCCAAGTTCCCGCGCTAGTTGTTCTGGCAAATCGCCGAGCGTGCGGTCTTGCGCACCCCGCTCAGGCACACGTTGCTGACAGCGCCGCCTGCCGTCGTGACCTCGGCGGACGAAGCCGCGTTCGAACGCCTCCTGCGCACGCTCGACAACGCGGAGGGCGGAACGCTCGAGTACGACGCGGTCGCACCAAAGCACGCGTTTCTCCGCTACCTCCTCGAGCGACGGCCCGTCCTCCTGCACGGCACCGGCGACGCGACGATCGACCTGTTCGTGCCACGTCGGCAGACCGATGCCGACGGAATCTGGACGAAGGCGGTCTTCGCCAGCGACGATGCGATCTGGCCGCTCTTCTTCGCGGTCGTGAATCGGCGTATTGCGCGGTCGCTGGTCAACGGCTGCAGCCGGCGCTACGGCCCCAGCCATTACTACTTCTCGATCGGGACCGACCCGAAGAGCGCCGAGGCATGGCGCGACGGCTGGATGTACGTCCTCCCGCGGGAGCCGTTTCGTCCACATCGCATCGGATCCGAGTGGATGAGCAACGTCTCGGTCCGCCCGCTCGCACGGCTCCACGTCGAGCCGCTCGACTTTCCGTTCCTGGATGACGTTGCCGGACACCGCCTCGGCGAACCCGTCGGGCGCATCGTCGTCAGGGCCACGCTGCTCCGCGCTCTCCGACGATAAGCTCCCCCTGATGGCGATCGTCGAGAGCAACACCGAGCTCGGCCGGCAGGTCGTCGACGACGCCAAGCGCTACGTCCTGCACTCCTGGTCGGTGCAGAACGCGCTCGAGCCGATCCCCGTCGCCGGCGGCGAGGGCCGCTACTTCTGGGACTTCGACGGCAAGCGCTACCTCGACTTCGCGTCACAGCTCGTCAACGTCTCGATCGGGCATCAGCATCCAAAAGTCGTCGCGGCGATCAAGGAGCAGGCGGAGAAGCTCTGCACGATCGGCCCGCCCATGGCGACGGAGCCGCGCTCGACGCTCGCACGCACGCTCGCGGAAATCACGCCGGGCGACCTGGAGATGTCGTTCTTCACGAACGGCGGCGCCGAGGCGAACGAGAACGCGATCAAGCTGGCGCGCTGGTACACCGGCCGGCACAAGATCATCGCGCGCTACCGCTCGTACCACGGCGCCACCGGCGGAGCGATCACGCTCACCGGCGATCCGCGCCGCTGGCCCGCCGAGCCAGGCATCCCCGGCGTCGTGCGCATGCTCGACCCATACACGTACCGCTGCCCGGCAGGGCATCCCGATCCGTGCCCTGTCTGCACCGGCGGGCCGCACCTCGAGGAGATCCTCCAGTACGAGGGCGCCCACACGGTCGCGGCGGTGATCCTCGAGACCGTCACGGGGACGAACGGGATCATCGTCCCCCCCGACGGCTACCTGCAGTCGATCCGCGAGGTCTGCGACCGGCACGGGATCTTGCTGATCGCCGACGAGGTGATGGCGGGCTTCGGTCGGACGGGCAGGTGGTTCGGCGTCGAGAACTGGGATGTCGTTCCGGACATCCTCAGCGTCGCGAAGGGGATCAACTCCGGCTACATCCCGCTCGGCGCCATGGTCGTGCGCAAGCCGATCGCCGACTGGGTGCGCGACAAGTATTTCGCAGGCGGGCTCACGTACTCGGGACATCCACTCGCGTGCGCATCGGCAATCGCCTCGATCGACGCGTTCAAGGAGGAGGGCATTGTCGAGAACGCCGCGGAGATGGGCGGCGTCTTCGCCGAGCAGCTGCGCGGGCTGCAGGAGCGCCACCCGTCGATCGGCGACGTGCGCGGCCTCGGCTGCTTCTGGGGGCTCGAGCTGGTCAAGAACCGCGAGACGCGAGAGCCGCTGGTCCCGTTCAACGCCACCGGCGAGGCGTTCGCTCCGGTCGCACGCCTCTACAAGGCGGCGCTCGAGCGCGGCCTGTACCTGATGACGCACTGGACCGTGGTCATGGTTTGCCCGCCGCTGACGATCACGCGCGACGAGATCGAGGAGGGCATTGCCATCCTCGACGAGGCGCTCGCGATCGCCGACGAGCACACCGTCTGACGTCGGCCCCGCCGCCTAGAGTGAAAGCGTGCTTGCGAAGGTGATCGAGCTTTGCCTGCGCTGCGGGGCGGAGATGGAGTGGCGCCACTCGACGTGGCAATGCGCTCGCTGTCACTGGAAGCTCGGCTGCTGCGAAGGGGAGTGTCCGAACGACTGACGACGTCGACCTCGTCGTCGCGGCCTACATCGCAGGTCAGCAGGTCCCGCTGACCGACGCGGACCGCAACGCCGCGCTGCGCCGCGCCCTCTTCGTCTTCGCCGCCGGCGGCGACCTGCACCGCGACCCGACGTTGGACGATCCTGCGGTCGTCGAGCTCGCCGCCGACCTCGACTCCCCGCAGCGGCGTGCGGCCTTGCTCGCCGCCTCCGACGTCCTCGAGCGGCTCGACGATCCGGATCTCGCGTGGCGCGCCTACGCCTGCGGTTTGCTGGCCGACGCACTCGGTGAAGAGGAAGAGCAGATGAGCGAGAACCGATACGACGGCGAGCTGGAAGAGCCGGGCGACCCGCTCGAGCAGCAGGAGCAGGACGAGTCGCAAGACGGCGAGCCCTGGGCGAAGACGTCCAGCGGCGATGCCGACGACGACACGTCAGACTGACTGACGCGAGCGCGTCGCCAGCAGCGCGATCGCCGCAAGTGTCAGCACGGCCGCACCGACTCCGGCCGCCTCCAGCGCGACCCCGCCCGTAACGCCGCTCGTCAGCGCGAGCACCAGCACGGCGACGAGTGCCGTGAGCAACGCAGCACCGCCAAGGCCGAGCACGCGCCGCGCCACCACGATCGCCCCGCCTCGCGCCGTCGTAGGCTCGAGCGCCCAGAAACCGAGCTCGGCGGCAACGAACAACGCCGCCGCGATGAGCGGCGTCCAACGGTCGAGCGCGCCACTCTTCAGCCCGAGGAACGTGCCGTAGCTCGCGCCGACGCCCGCGAGGCCGACGGGGAAGACGGACGGCCGCCGTGCGACGACGGCGAGGGCGGCAAGCAGGACACCCAAGGCACCGACGCTCACCACGATTTCGCGCAGGCGGTCGCCGGCAGCGGCGGCGTAGAGGACCACCGCGCCGAGCAGCACAAGCGCCACCGGCAGGAGCACTAGGCGCGCGCGGTTCGTGACAGTCGCCTGTATGTGCTCACCTCCTCGAGCGCGGCCGCGAGTGAGGACTCGTCGCCCCAGACCGCGACCGGAATCCCGGCACGCTCGAAGCGCCCGCGCACGGCCTCGCGGCGCAGCCGCCACAGCCGGGCGGCGAGCTCCGCTGCCACGCCGCGGCCGGTCGGAACGAGCGACAGCGGCGAGATCTCGATCACGGCGAGGTCGAAGCCCCGCCCGCGCAGGTCGAGGAGCGCGGCGGTCGAGCGGTCGTCGAGCAGCGGGGTGAGCGCCAGCACGACCGCGTGCGGCGGCAGCGTGCGGCGCGGGACCGTGCGGAGGTCCTTCCACGCGTAGCTGAGGACGATCTGCGTGTCGAGCATCGAGTCGACGATCCGGTACAGCTGTCCGGTTCCGGTCGCGGGCAGTAGCCAGTTGAGCATCCCACCGAACGTCACGAAGCCGACCCGGTCTTTCTGGCGCAGGTACCGCGTGGCCAGCGTCGCCGCCGCACGCAGCGCGAGATCGAGCGTGCTCTGTTCGCCGAGCCGGGCCTCGGCGAACGAGTCGAGCAGGATGACGACGTCGGCGTTCCGCTCGGCGTGATGCTCGTTCACCCACAGCTCCCCGCGCCGCGCGCTCGCCCGCCAGTTCACATGCCGGACGCGGTCGCCCGACACGAATGGACGCAGGTCGGCGAACTCGATCCCTTCCGCCTTCTGGCGGGCGACGTGGTTCCCGGAGAACACCTGCGTCTCGAGGGGCCGCAACAGGTCACGGACCGATTCCTCGGCGGGGTAGACCCGCAGCGCCAGCCGCCCGTCGAGAACGCCCTCGTGGCGGAAGGTCGCCAGCGCGTCGGACGTGCGCAGATACACGCGGCCGATCCGGAACGCTCCCCAGCGCGCGCACCGCAACCGGTAGGTCAGCTCCTGGCGCCGCCCGTCGCCGAGCCGCAACAGGACGGGATTGTGCCCGTCGACAAGCTCGAGCTGGCGCGGCAGCTCGAGCAGCACCTCGGCACGTTCCGCCCCGATCTCCGCGTCGAGCGTCACGCGCACTTCGACCTCGTCGCCTTCGAGCACACGCTCGGCGTCGAGCGCGACCTCGAGGCCGACACGGGGCGCCCGGACGACGAAGAGGCCGAGCGCCGCCGTGAGCACGAACGGCGCAGCCAGCGCGACGAGCTCCGGCCGCCGCGTCGCGAGCGCCGCCAGCAGGCCGAGTGAGGCGAGGCCGGCGTACGCGCCGAGCTTCGGAGTTGCGGCCCGGGTCACCGCGGCGGCGCCGCGAGATCCTCGGCCGCCGGTGTCGGGACCGTCTCCAGCACTTCGCGCACGACATCCTCGGGACGCACGCGCTGGACCCAGTGCTCCGGCTTGAGCATGAGGCGGTGCGAGAGTGCGGCGACGGCGATCGACTTCACGTCCTCGGGGGTGACGAAGTCGCGCCCGTCGAGGGCCGCGCGAGCACGCGCGAGCTTCAGCACGGCGAGCGCCCCGCGGGGACTGGCGCCGACCTGCGCGCGCTGGCTGACACGAGTGGCCGCGACGACGTCGACGATGTAGTAACCGACGGCCGCCGAGACGTGCACCTCTTCGAGCGACTGCTGCATCGCGATCAGTCCCTGGCGATCGGTCACGGACGTCAGCTGGATCTCGTCCGCGCGCCGCTCCACGCGGCGCTCGAGCAGCGCCCACTCGTCCTCGCGGCCGGGATACCCGACGCCGAGACGGAGCAGGAACCGGTCGAGCTGCGCCTCGGGCAGCGGATACGTCCCTTCGTACTCGATCGGGTTCTGGGTCGCCACGACGAGGAACGGCGGGGCCAGCACGTTCGTCTCTCCCTCGATCGTCACCTGCCGTTCCTGCATCGCCTCGAGCAGCGCGGCCTGCGTCTTCGGCGGGGCACGGTTGATCTCGTCGCCGAGCAAGAGGTTCGTGAAGATCGGCCCAGGCCGGAACTCGAAGTCGCCCGTGCGCTGGTTGTACACCGACGAGCCCGTCACGTCGGACGGCATCAGATCCGGTGTGAACTGGATGCGCGCAAACTCCATGTCGAACACCTGGGCGAACGAGCGCGCAATCAGGGTCTTGGCGAGACCGGGGAAGTCCTCGATCAGCACGTGACCGTCGGCCAGGAAACCGAGCAGGACGAGCTCGAGCGCCTCGCGCTTGCCGACGACGGCACGCTCGACCTCCGCCAGGACCTGCTCGGCGCGGGAGGCTGTCTCTTCGATCGTCAAATTGCCTCCAGCTCCTCGACGACCTTGCGCAGCTCACCGATCGGTGGGCCCGCCGAGAGACGATCGCGCGGCGGTGGGCGGTCCGGCCGGACGAGCTCCCATGCAGAAGCGCCGACGAGCTCGCGCGCGCGAGCCGCCTCACCGTCGAGCATGACGCCGTAGCGGACCAGCAGCCGGTGCGCCGCGATCTCACGAAGCAGTGGGCGCACACGCGTGTGCAGATGGAAGGCGCTCGAGGTCGAGAGCTGCAGGTCTCGCGTCAGGGAAAGCTCGCCGGGATCGGGCGGCCCGGCTCGCATCGCGGCAAGCGCGCGCTCGTACGGCGACACGCGACTCGGAGCGGTCTGCGCTCGTGTCGCGCGCACGAGCGCAAGCATCACGACGCCGCCGAGGCAAAGGAGATAAACGTCGAGCACGAGCTCGAAGGCACCACCGGCAGTGAACGCCGCGACGATCGCGGCGAGCGTCACCACGAGCCCGACTCTGACCGCGCGGCCGGTGATCGTCTTCATGCGGCGAGCGCCTCCTCGCGCCGGAGATCGTCGCGGATCGCGAGCAATGCAGCGATCGCGTTCTCCTTCATCCCGCCGTCGATCTCGTGCCGGCTGAACTTCGCGTACTCGAAGAGCCCGGTCAGGGTGCGGACGGCGTCGTCGCGGACATCGAGATCGCGCAGGATGCGCGCGAGGTACTCGAACGGAGCCTCGGAGCGCGCGCGGGAAAGACCGTGTCGCGCAAACGTCCGCTCCATCTGGGCATAAGCCGCGATCACGGCGCGGCGCGGATCGCGTTCGCCGCGCAGATCCTCGATCGTCGTCTCGAGGGTCGCCACGATTTCCTCTTCGAGGCTCCCGCGCTCGGGCTCGGGCAGATCCCGGCGCCGGCGAACGTAGACGTAGATCCCGGCCAGCAGGACGAGTCCTGCCACTCCCGCGAGTAGGGGCCATTGAAAGTCAGCCTGACGTACCTGCACGGCGTCGCGACCGAGCCTTCTCAGCGGGGGCGTCCCTGCGCCCTGCTGGTGCCCCTGCGCTTTCTTTGCGCTGTCCCCCAGGTTCGTGTGCGTCATCGCGAAGTAACCAACGCCCGTCGCGATCCCCATCAGCAGGACGACGAGCGCGAAGTTGGCCAGCCAGCGCGACTTCGGCTCCTGCCAGCGGTGCCGGTTCGTGAAGAGGCCCATGACGATCGCCAGGACGGCGACGACGTAGACAATCGCCAGCAGCGTCACGAAGTAGTCCTGCACCGAGTCTGGTATCGCATGCGAGGAGACGTTGCCGCTCGTCGTTGGATGGCCGTTGCGCGCGGCCATCGCAACGAGCCCCAGCAGCGCAAGGATTCCGAGCGCGAGCGCCCCGGCTCTGACGGGTCGTTTCACCCGCGAAAGCCTATGCCCATCGGGGTTGGTTGACGACCCACCCCGGGCAGCCTTGAATGAGGTTGTGGAGGAGCGACGCTCAGGCGGCGACAGACGATCCGGCGGTGAGCGCCGAACGGGCGGCGACCGGCGCAAAGGCGGCGGCGCGCCACCCGGGCGCGACCGGCGCTCGGGCAGCGATCGTCGCGCCGGCGGCGACCGCCGCTCGGGCAAAGACCGCCGCGGCGAGGGCTAGTCGCTAGTCCCGCCAGGCGGCGAGCGTCTCGACCACTTCGTCGAGCGTGCCGCAGATCTTCCCGCCCGCCTCGATGCAGCCGTGCACGAACAGGTTGAGCCCGTGACCTTCGTGTCCGAGCGTGCTGCGGAGGTCGGTGAGGAGGCCCACGATCCCCTTCTTGGTCGGGTCGGACTGCATCAGCGCGTAGAAGATGCCGACCTCGCACGCGGTGCCGTCGTCGACGAGTGGGCCGTCGAGCAGGGCGACGACCGCATCGGCGTTCGAAAGCCCGTCCCAGTCCTTCGCGAAGATCGTCGCCGGCGCGGTGTCAGGTAGCGCGAGCGCGTTCTCGTGCGGGACGAAGACGTCGATGCCGTCAGCGCGCAGTCGTGCTGCGCACTCGTCGATGAACGACCGCTCGTACGGGGTGAAGAGCGGCCCCGCAAAGTAGACCCGCACTCGCCAACACTAACGTCGTCGACGCGAACTTAGCCTTCGTCCCACGTCCAGCCGTCAGGCGAGGCACTCGGATCGCCGGCCTCGTCCCACGTCCAGCCATCCGTCGACGCATCCGGGCCGGCGGTCTCGTCCCACGTCCAGCCATCCGGCGACGGATCGCTGGCGGGCTGCGACTGCGACTGCTCCGCGGCCGGCGCCGGATCGTCGGCGCGGGCGACCGCCGGCAGGGCGAGCACGGTGAGGACAGCAATGAGGCTGAGGACAGCGCACAGGCGTTTCATCGGTTTCCCCCCTTTCCTGACCCGGGGCCGCACCGGTGTCACGCGAGCTGGCTGTGAGTACACACCGAGTGTGCAGGTTCTTACTACTTTGCGGCATCCCTCGAAAGGGTGAACGCCCGGGCGGACCGGGCGTTCCGGGCCAGCGTCAGTGCGGGAAGCCTTCCCACTTCCAGCCCGCAAGGACGGCCGAGCTAACGATCAATGCCATCGGTGCGGCAATGCGGACGAACCAGTTTCGGAACCGCATGTCGATTTCCCTCCAAGAAGTAACGAATTTGCGGGGACGCCTTTTGATCGGCATCCGGAATCCGCGAACGCTCCCCTCACAGGGGGATCAGGACGACGGCGCGACCGGAAGCTCGAAGCTGAACGTCGACCCTTCGCCCGGCACGGACTCGACCCAGATCTCTCCCTCCATCGCGTCGATCAGCTCGCGACAGATATAGAGACCCAGCCCGGTCCCACCCACGCCCTGTGTCATGTTCGGATCGAGGCGATAGAACTTTTCGAAGATGCGCTCTTGCTGGCTCGGCGGGATGCCCGGGCCCTCGTCACGCACGCTGAAGCGCAGCCTGCCGTCGCCTCGGTCGAGACGGACTTCGATGCGCCCTTCACGTGTGTACTTAACGGCGTTCTCGATCAGGTTGACCAGGACCTGGCGCAGCTTGTCGGGGTCCGCCGCGACCTCGGGCGGAGGAGCGTCGTGCAGCAATTCCAGCGAGAGGCCGGTGGGAAGGTGCGTGCGAGTCGCGTCGACGACGTCCGCGGTCAGCGGGAGTGGCGCGACGCGCGTGATGAACGGCCGCGCACGACCGGAATCGAGTCGACTGACCCACAGGATGTCGTCGAGAAGCCTCGACAGCCTTGCGGCTTCCGTCGAGATGATCTCGAGCAGCGCCCGTTGCCGTTCCTTGTCAAGCGTGTGCCCCTCGAGTGTCATCGCCGCGCCGTAGACGGACGTGAGCGGCGTTCGCAGCTCGTGCGAGACAATTGCGATGAACTCGTCCTTGAGCCGGTCGAACTCGCGCAACCGACTCAGGGCGCCGTGGATCCAACGCTGATAGATGGCGGTCGCCACGAGGGGCCCGACGAGGATGACGGCGAGGTAGGGCGAGCGATCCCAGAGGACGACCAGGATGACCGCCAGGGATGCCATCACTCCGGACGGCACGAAGGTCAGCCGCACGTAGTTGCGCTCCGTGGGCACGAATGCCGTGCCCCGCGAGCGCGCGACGACTCCGGCGAGGAGTGTGATGTCGACGAGGTAGAACGCGACGGCCGCGGCCACCGCGGCGAGCGCCAGGCGCAGCAGGCTCCCGCTCTCGATCAGCGCGGCGGCGCCACCGGCCGCCATTCCCGCGAGGATGTAGACACCAGAGTTGAACGCGATCCGACTGAACGGGCGTCGACGACCGAGCTCGACCAGAGCCATCGCGAGGAAGCCGGCGACAGCCGCGGCAGCCCAGCCGTAGATGGTCGCCCCGGCGGACAGGAAAATCGTCGCGAGGGACATCGATCCGACGGCGACGCCTTCGATCGGGACGGGGAAGGCTTCGGCGAGGGTCGCAGCCAGGATCAGGAGTGCGATGCCGGCAGCGTCGCCCCAGCCAACGTGTCCGGTCGCAAGCCAGGCGATCGCAGCTCCGAGACCGGCAGCGCCGACGAGAGCGACGGGGAGCCAGACCGCGAAAGCGGCGCGCGAAGTCGCGTCGAGGCGGATCCGGTGGAGGGACCCCGCCGTTCCCCGAGCGGGTGCTCGGGACCAGACATGTTGGCTGTAACCCATTGGGTGCGGTGGCGGGGCGCCGCATCCCCTGTTAGATCAGTCCGTATTAATGATGCCACGCGCAGCGGAAAACGCCCATCCGGCAAGCTTCCGGCGTGCGAATCGTTGTTGGGGCCGATGACGAGGGGGCCGTCGCAGAGACGGTCGTCGACGAACTGCGCTCACGCGGCCACGACGTCGTGGTGCTGGAGCGTGAGCAGTGGCCCGACGTCGCAGCGAAGGTCGCGCAGGCCGTCGCGGCCGGCGAGGCGGATCAGGGGATGCTGTTCTGCTGGACCGGCACGGGGACGTCGATGGCGGCCAACAAGGTGCCGGGCGTGCGAGCCGCGCTGGCGTGGGAGCCGTGGATCGCGGAGGGAGCGCGCAAGTGGAACGACGCGAACGTGCTCGTGATGAGCCTGAAGCGCACCGATCCGGAGACGGCGAGGGCGATCGTCGACGCGTGGCTCAGCGTCGAGAAGCCGGATCCGGACGAGGCCGCGAACATCGCGCGGCTCGACGAGCTCGATCGAAGGTAGTCGAGCTCGAGTCTCAGTCAGTCTCGTGCTTCGGCCGAGTTGCAAGCTCGCCCGGATCGCCCTCGAGCGAGATCGGGTCGACCTCCCACGCGAGACTGTCATGCGCGTGCCGCTTGATCACGCGGCCTTCGGCATCGAGCTCGACGGTCTCGCCGCGCACAGCGAGGCTCTCGTCGTCGGTGCGATTTCCATCCGCGTCGTAGAGGACTGTCTCGATCCGGCTTGGCTGCTCGGGCTTGCTCATCGCTCCTCCCATCATCGGGGTCAGGTCTTGCAAACGTTCACGTGGCGGAATGCAAGCCCTGACACTAGACCGCCGGTCGCGAGCGCGCGGCGCTCGCATAGAGCACAAGGCTGGACGCAGCGAGGGCGATCGCAACGAGCAGGAAGTTCCTGTCCTCGGCCCAGCTGAGCGATGTCGCTCGTCCGAAGATCTCCGTCTGCCAAAACGTGTGCACTGCGTCCGGGCGAGCCGAAAGAGGGCTTCTAACGTTCTCGACGAAGAATCGGTCTTCCGCCCAGTTCAACACTAGGGGGTACGTGCAATGAAAACGCCTCATGTGCGTCTGAGGCGGCCGTCTGCTGCGATGGTCATCGCCTGCATCGCCCTGACGGTCGCGCTGGCACCAGCGAGCTATGCGACCGTCTCGCAGCTGATGCCAGAGGACTCTGTGGGGACGGCGCAGCTGAAAATGGACGCAGTCACCTCGAACAAGGTCCGTGACTTCACGCTGCGGAAGTGGGACTTCAAAAAGAGCGATCTGCCGGGCCTGGTGGGCGATATGACGCTGCGCCAAAGCTCGATCAGCGTGCCGGCAGGGCCCGTAGCCCATAACGGCCTCTATGTGACGCGGGTGATCCAGGTCAAATGCCAGACGGGCGAGCGCGCAATCTCGGGCGGCACGAGCTGGAACACCGACAAGGACGGAGAGGAGCTGACCACCGTCTACAGCAGGCCGCTGATGGAGAACGGAACGCCTGTTGGCTGGCGGGCGAGAGGCGCCTCTGATGTCGGCACGGCCCGCGTTTTCACCGTCGAAGCCCTCTGCGCGTAAGGGGATCCAAGGCGAGCGGCGCGGGAGCCTGTGTTCCCCGCCGCTCGCCCGCTCGCTCAGAGAGAGCGTTGCTTTAGGGCGATGACGTTGGCGACGAATCGCCGGGTCTCCAGGAACGGCCCGCGCTTGCGTACTGACGCCGGCCCTTGGTACCAGGCAGCAAGCGCCGCGCGTTGATCGCCGTTGGATTCTCTTAGCAGTTCCTGCATGAAGGCAACGCCGACTCGAATGTTGCCCGAGACCGTGCGCGGGACGCTTCGGCCGATTAGAACCGTCTCCACGTATGTCCAGGTGAGGGGGAGGATCTGCAGAACGCCCCAGGCTCCTGCCGACGAAGTCACATCTGCCTGGTAGCCGGATTCCATCCAGGCCAGTGCTCGTATAAGAGAGCGGTCGACCGCGTAGTAGGTCGCCCAGTAGTCGAGTAGTGCGCGCACGAGGCCGACGGGCGCAGCGGACAGCGGGACGCCATGGCACGATCGCGCTGAGCGAAGTGCCCTCAGAGTTCTTGGTCCTGCGATGCCATCGACGGCCAGTCGGTGAGCGCGCTGGAACCGCCTGACCGCCCGCTCGGTGGAAAGTCCGAAGTAGCCGTTGATCACCAGAGTGGGCTCGCTCTTGGCAAGCAGGAACTGAGTCACGGAGACATCCCAGCCGAGACTCCCTCGCCGCAGCGATCGACTGCCGAACCCTGGTCGTCCAAGCAGCCCGAGGGCGTGTCGTGTCGCAGCGCCGAGTCGGCCGTCAACATCCAAGCCGACTCTCCGTTGGAACTGCCGTAGACCTCGCGCCGACATCGGCCCGTAGATCCCGTCGATCGGCCCGAGGTACAAGCCGTGGGCGCGAAGCGCAACCTGAAGGCCCGCCACCTGTGGTCGCGCCGCGGCAGATGGCGCGGTTGCCCCCGCGACCATCCAGACGACCGCAAGCAGGCAGGGCCAGCGCCACAAGGTCTCGGTCGCTTCGACGCCGGGTGAACAATCCCTCGCGAGAGGGCGGTCCTAATTCTTGCGGTCGCGACCTCGCAGCGATCGCATAGAGCACTGCTCAAGCCTGAGCCTACGAGGTCACAACTCGCTGGTCGCGGAGGAGGGTTACTGAGGTGAGCGAATCTCTTTCCCTAGGATCGCGAGGTGCTGACAGATGCGGGGTTCGAGACGCGTCACCTCCGTGTCAAGCAGAGCGCACCCGCTGTCTACGGAGAGCAACAGGGGCAGAGGGAGTACACGCTCCTGCTTTACAACCACTACGACGTTCAGCCCGTCGATCCCATAGAGCTCTGGGAGTCGCCGCCATTTGAGCCAGTGGAACGCGACGGCAAGCTCTTTGCGCGGGGGACGGCCGACAACAAGGGCGAGCTCGCTGTTCGGCTGGCGGTGATACGCGCACTGCGAGAGGAGCTTGGTCAGCTCCCGATCGGCATCCGCTGGATCATCGAGGGCGAGGAAGAGATCTTGAGCCCGCACTTCGACGAGATCGTGCGTCTGAATGCCGATCTCCTCGGGCGGACGCCTGCTTATGGGAGGGGGCACCAGCACAACTTCGCGATGGGCGGCCCAGCGTCTCATTGGGGTTCAAAGGCGCGCTCAGCGTTCGTCTGGATGTACGTGTGATGGAAAGCGACGCGCATTCGGCGTTGGCCGCGATCGCCCCGAGCGCGGCGTGGCGACTTGTCCATGCGCTCGTGACCCTGCATGACGCAGGTGGCGAGATTCGCATTCCAGGGTTCTACGACCGCCTGCGAGGGCCGAACGACGCTGAGCTAGAGGCGATTGCCGTGCAAGGCGACGCGATGGAAGCGGAGGCGCGCATGACCTACGGCTTCCGGGGGACGCTCGACGATGTGACGGGTCCTTCCTACGTGAACGCATCTCCTTCGCTCCGACGGCGAACGTCGCAGGCATTCACGGCGGGTACGAAGGCCCCGGAATGAAGACGATTCTGGTTGCGGCGGCAAGCGCCTGGCTCGACTTCCGACTCGTGCCTGATCAACACCCTGACGAGATTCTCGACCTCCTACGAGCGCATCTCGAGAGGCAGGACTTTGACGACATCGACGTGTCACTCCTCGGCGCATCGGAGCCGGCCGGAACGCCTCTCGAGCACCCCTTCGTCCAACGCGTCGTCCGGGTCGCGGAAGCGGTCAGTGGAAAGCCTGCTTCGGTTATGCCAAGGATTGGTGGCAGCTTGCCCATCGTCGCTTCATTGCAGCGACACCTGGGCATGCCCGGACTTTCGGCACCCGACAACCCGTTCTACTTCGGCGCTCGCGTGCACGCACCTAACGAGCATGTGAAGCTCGAGGATGTCGAGCGTGCGGTGCGGTTTACGTACGCGCTCTTTCGGGATTTTGGTGTCGCCGCATAACGCGAGCTAGTGCGCGCCCGGAGATCGTCTTCCTCATCGGCGCCACAAAATACCCGAGTGCAAAAGCGAGGAGACTGGTCGACTCGAGGACATGATCCGGAGTGGATGCATTCACACGCGCTCAGGTCTTCTTGGCCCGGCTGCGCGAGACCCGAGGAGGCTCGTCCGGCTGCTTCGGGTAAACGGGCGGCCACGGGGCGTCCATGAGCCCGTTGGCGCGGTCGCGCTCGTGCATCTCGAGGAGAGGTTCGAGCGACTGCGGGTCGTCGTTCATGTCCATCCACGGATCGGCGCCCATCCCGATCCGAGCCGGAAGCGACTCGATCGTGAGCTCGTCA
>JBKPGW010000311.1:0-12615 GCA_046729555.1 Actinomycetota bacterium
CCAGCCTCACGCAGGACGAGTGGTCGTTGATGCAGCGGCACGCGGACGAGGGGGCACACATCATCGACCGCCTCGGCTTCCTGAACGACGCCGTCCCGGCTATTCGCCACCACCACGAGCGTTTCGACGGCACCGGCTATCCCGACCGGCTCGGAGGTGAGGACATCCCGCTCGGAGCCCGCATCATCCATGTCGCCGACGCGCTCGACTCGATGTTGACGACCCGCATCTACCGGGCCGCCAGGCCCGCCGCCGAGGCCCTGCAGGAGCTGCGCAGCTCGGCCGGAACCCAGTTCTGCCCGCGCTGCGTGACGGCGCTGGAGCGGATCCTGCCACTCGAGACGCTGACCGGCGAGCCGGACCGCACGCGGCTCTCCGCGGTCGCGTCGTAAGGCGAACTGCTGGGGTCAGACCCCTTCGGGGTCAGACCCCTAAGCTAAACTTGCGTTCTTTCCAGAACGCTCTATCCTTATTGGCATGGTTCGGAAGCCGCCCTACCGGGCGGTCGCCAAGATCGACCCGGACGCGCTCGCGTCGTTTCAGGCCGGAATCCGCAAGCGCTACTCCAACGAGCAGATCCTCGCGGAGCTGCGCGACTGCGCGGAACGGCTCGGACGCTCGCCGACGATGCGTGAGTTCGCCGCCGACGCGAAGACGACCGTGCACCCGCAGACGGTGATCGAGCACTTCGGGAGCTGGAACGCCGCCAAGCGCGAGGCCGGTCTCGTCCCGCGACGCTTTGCGACGCGTGAGGAGCTCGTAGGACTGCTGCGCGAGCTGGGGGAGGAGCTCGGCCGGACGCCGACCGCGAAGGACCTGGACGACCGCCGCCGGTCGATGCCGTCGAAGTCGCTCTACTGGCACACGTTTGGCTCGCTCGCCGAGGCGCTGCGCGAGGCGGGGTTCGACGTCCCGGTCGGAGAGGAGCGGCTGGAGCGGGCCGTCGACCAGGGGGTCAAGCTGGCGCGGCGGCTGAAGCGCCTGCCGAAGTTCGCGGACTGGGCGGCTGCGCGCCGCAAGGACGACCTGATGATGACCGAGTGGCAGGTCTACCGGATGTTCGATGCCCGCCGGGGCGCGTGGTCGACGTTCCAGTTCCTGATCAAGGAGCGTCTGGACGACGAAGGCGTCACCGTTGGCGCCGACGGCCGCCTCCGCTAGGCGGCCTCCTCGATCTCGTAGCCGACCGTTCGCCCGGTCGAGGTCAACAGCTCGATGTCGTAGGCCTCCCCGGGGATCCACGGATACGAAACGGTGATCGTCTCCGCGTCTCCGGGGAAGAGGGCAGCCCTGCTCGCCCGGAAGTCGACGAATGCGTCGTTGAGGATCACCTGCGCGACACGTTGTGCGTCTTCCCCGCCGTTGACGACGACCAGCGCGATGCGTCCCGGGTGCAGCGTCGCCTGCGTCACGTGCATGTCGTCGCCCGCGTCGTTGCGGTTGCGCCACGGGGCGGCGAGTGCCAAAGAGACTCCTACCACGACGGCGAGCAGGACCGCGACGGCGACTGCCTTCACTCGACGACCTCGAAGAACCCCATCCAACCGAGCGCGGCGAACTCGCTCTTGTGGGCATGGAACATGTACTTGCCGGTGTACGGGAAACGCAGCTCGAGGACGTCTCGCTGGCCCTGCCCCTGGATCACCGTGTCCGTGTACTCGGTCGGCTCGAGCGCCGTTCCCACCGGGTAGCGATGGAAGAAGTTTCCGTGGATGTGGAACGAGTTGATCGGATCGAGCTCGACCATGTTCACGAGGTAGATCCGGACGAGCTCACCCCGCCGCACCCGCACGGGCGAGTACATGAAGTGGAACGCGACCGTGTTGACCGCGTAGACCTCGTTGTCCTCGTCGAAGTTCGGATCGAAGGCGTTCTGCACCATCAGGAGCTCGTCCGCCGGCGGGCGCTCTTCGAGGGGGTCGACGATGAACGCCCCGTAGAGGCCCTTCGCGATGTGCCCTGCAAGAGGCGACGCATGACAGTGATAGAGCTGCAGCCCGAACGGGCGAGCTTCGAATTCGTAGGTGTACTCCTGGCCGACCTGGATCAGGCCGCCGCCGACGTCCTCACCGACGCCGGGAGTGCCGTCCATTTCCGCCGGGTGGATGCCGTGGAAATGGATCGTGTGTGGATGTGTCCCCGCGTTGACGAAGTGGATGCGCAACAGGTCGCCCTCGCGCGCGCGGAGCGTCGGACCTGGCACGCGCCCGTTGTACGTCCAGGCGGCGTAGGTCACGCCGGGGACGATCTCGATCTTCTTGTCGTACGCGACCAGCTTCCACTCGCGCAGCGTGCGGCCACCGGCGAGCCGGCGCGTCCTGCCCCAGTCGAAGTCACGCAGGATCAACGTGGGGTCGAAGCCGTTCACCTTCGGGTCGACGGTCGCGTTGCCCTCGGGAAAGCCGGAGTGCGACGATCCGTCCGCCAGCGGGTCATGCCGGTGAGGCGGAGGTGCGGCATCGCTCAGCCTGGCGGATACTCCTGCCCCGACCACGGCAGCCGCGGCGGAGAGCGCGCGGCGCCTGGTGAAGGAGCTGCGCAACACCTCATCAGGACGGTCTCACGACCCCCTAAGAGGAACCTGAAAGGGCGGTTAAGACTTCTTGAGGACTCGGTGGATCTATCGTGGGTGGCCACACCAACTAAGTAAGGGGAGCCCATGAGCACACTCGAGAACCGGCCGAACACCGCACTCCTCGTCGTCGACGTGCAGCGGGGCGTCGTCGAGGGTGCTCACGAGCGCGACGCGGTCGTCGCGAACGTCGGCAGCCTGGTCGAGAAGGCACGGCGGGAACGGGTCCCGGTTGTCTGGGTTCAGCACTCCGACGAGCAGCTTGCGCGGGGGAGCGACGACTGGCGGATCGTCCCCGAGCTGACTCCGAGCGACGCCGAGCCGCTCGTCGAGAAGAACTACGACGACGCCTTCGAGGACACGCCGCTCGAGACCGTGCTGTCGGGCCTCGGAGTCGGGCGACTCGTCGTCGTCGGCGCAGAGACCGATGCGTGCATCCGCTCGACGCTGCACGGCGCGTTCGTCAGGGGATATGACGCGACTCTCGTCAGCGACGCCCACACGACGGGGGATCAGACCGCATGGGGAGCGCCGCCGCCGGACCAGGTCATCGCGCACACGAACCTGTACTGGACCTACCAGACGGCGCCGGGGCGGACGGCCGGGACGGTCGAGACCAAGAACGTCGACTTCGGCGGCGCGTCTGAAGCGCCTGGGCTCGAGGGCGACTAGGCCGCGGCGTGCAGCGTCGCGAGGCGCTCGAGGCAGGAGCGCGCCTCGTCGGGCGCCCGCACGGCGGGCAGCGGCTCTTCCTCGAACGACGGGTCCGGCGTGAACGTGTCGCGGGCGACGATCGCGCCGTTCTCGACGGCGAGGACGGTGCCCTCGTCGAGCTGCGACTTCTTCAGCTTCAGCCCGCAGTAGCTCTCGGCCAGCTCGAGGGCGAGCCGCGTCGAGGCGAAGAACAGCTCGCGCTTCCCTCGGCCGACCCAGAGCGGCCGGCCCAGGCCGCGCGCCAGCAGCAGCTCGGAGCGGCCTTCGTCGAGCCAGGCCGCGGCCATCGAGCCGTACAGCTGCTCCAACGCCGCGGCGGTGCGGCCGCGCGAGACCTCCGCGAGGGCGAAGATGATCTCCGAGTCGACGGTCATCTCGGGAGCCGCGCGCACCAGCCCGTGCTCGTCGAAGAGGTCGTCGTCGTTGCGGATGATTCCGTTGTGAACGCCGACGACGGCGCCGTGTCGGATCGGATGGTTGTTCGCGGCGAGGCTGGGGTGGCCCTTGGTGTAGTCGCGGACGTGGACGAGGAGCTTCGTCGCTTCCTCGGGGACGTCGATGCGATCGAGCAGGGCCGTGGCGCCCGAGCGCTGCTTGTGCACGGTTATGGCCGCGCCCGGCGCGCGGAAGGCGTAGCCGACGGCGTCCGCGCCGCGCTCGGCGATCCCCGCGAGAAGCGCACGGGCAGCGACAGTCCGCTCGACGCGGCTCTCGAGTCCGAGGCTATATCCGGCGATTCCGCACAAAGTCTTTGATCAACGACGGAGCGACCCTACGGTCGCTCAATCCTTCTAGACGCATCGGTCGACATCCTTGTTAGGTGAACCTTCTGTAAGGGGATTTCGCGATGTTCCCCGGGTCGGGGAACCTCCCGGTTCCCCCGAACCCCCTCCACTGGTCCGCTTCGCGGACGGACGCTACGCGTCTCACTCACCCGAGGGTTGACGAATCGCTCAAGAGTCCTCTCGGCAGGGCCGATACCTCTGCCATGCGGCCGCTTCCTGACCTGCCCTCGGACCCCGCCGTCGAGCCCCGGCTCGAGCTCGTACCCGAAGCCGAGGACGTCGAGGAGACCGAGGCGGACGAGGCCGAAGAGGCAGAGGAGGCCGAGGACGGGGAGGGGGACGACGACACCCCGGTCGCGGTCAAGGTCGAGGCGACACAGGACCCGCTCAAGCTGTACGTCCGGGCGATCGGCGACGGCCCGCTGCTGACCCCCGCCGAGGAGCGCGAGCTCGCGCGCCGCAAGGACGAGGGTGACGAGGAGGCCAAGAAGAAGCTGATCGAGTCGAACCTCCGGCTCGTGATGTCGATCACGCGCAACTACACGAAGGCCGGCGTCCCGCTGCTCGACCTGATCCAGGAGGGGAACCTCGGCCTGATCCGTGCGGTCGAGAAGTTCGACTACAAGCTCGGCTACAAGCTTTCGACATACGCAACCTGGTGGATTCGCCAGGCAGTAACGCGCGCGCTCGCCGACCAGGGCCGCACGATCCGACTCCCGGTCCACGTCGCAGACCAGGTTCGTCGGCTCATGCGCGCGCGCCGCCAGCTCGCCCAGAAGCTGAACCGCGAGCCGACGCAGGAGGAGCTGGCGAAGGAGAGCGGCTTCCCCGGGAAGCGCGTCCAGGAGCTGCTCGACCTCGTCGAGGACCCGGTCAGCCTCGAGACACCGGTCGGCGACGGCGAGAGCATGTACGCCGACTTGATCGAAGACGTTCACTCGGAGCGCCCCGACGAATCGACGTCGCAGAAGCTGCGACGCAAGGAGCTCGCCGAGGCGATGCTCCGTCTCAACCCGCGCATGCGCCGCGTGCTTTCGCTCCGCTTCGGCTTGGATGGGGACCCGCCGCAGACTCTGGAAGAGGTCGGAGCGGGGCTCGGCATCACGCGCGAGCGCGTGCGCCAGCTCGAATCTCGGGCCCTCCGGGAGCTCCGGACCGTCGCGCCGGACCTCGAGCTTTACCTGCGCTCCTAGCGACTCGCTAGCGTGAGGTCGTGGGTCCGTTCGTCGACTGTCACTCGCATGTGGTCCCGTCCGGGGACGACGGCGCGGCGACGATCGAGGACGGGCTCGCGTTGTGTGGATCCGCCGCGGAGCACGGGACCGCCGTGCTGTTCGCGACGCCGCACATCTGGCCCTACCTGACGCTCACGGAGGAGCGTGAGGAGGAGATCCGCGCCGCGTACGAGCGCATGCGGCCGAGCGCGGCGTTGGAGTTGCGCCTCGGCTTCGAGCTGACTCCTGCGCGACCGTTGCTGGACGAGGACCCGCATCGATACGTCCTCGAGGGGACGGACCGCGTGCTGATGGAGGTGCCGTTCACCGGGCCGGCCGATCTCGTCTTCGCGCTGGCGGAGCACGTGGAGTCGGCTGGGCTGCGTCCGGTGATCGCCCATCCGGAACGAACCGAGGCGGTGCTCGACGATCCCGCGATCGCGGAGCGGCTCGCCGAGCGCGGTTGGGCGCTGCAGGTGAACGCGACGTCGCTCACCGGAAGGCACGGGCATGAGCCCGAGCGGCTCGGTTGGTCGTTCGTCGAGCGCGGGCTCGCGACCGTCGTCGCCTCGGACGGTCATCGCACGGCGCGCCCGCCGCACCTCGACGACGCCTATCGGATCGCCCGTGAGCGTCTGGGCGAAGCGGCGCCGGCTTTGTTCGACGGCTCGGAGCTCGGCGTGGACGTTACGCAGTCACGGATTGCATCTCGCGCAGCGTCGCGAGGCGCCTGAGCGACTCCAGCTCGATCTGTCGAACGCGCTCTCGCGTGAGCCCGAGACGGCGACCGATCTCCTCGAGCGTCTTCGGCTCGGAGTCGTCGAGCCCATAGCGGAGGACGAGGACCTGACGCTCGCGCTCGTGCAGCGCCCCGAGTGCCGCGGTCACCGCCTGTGAGCGCAGCGAGACCTCGACCTCTTCCTCCGGCAGCGGATCGTCGCCGGCGACGAAGTCGCCGAACACGGCGTCCTCCTGCTCGCCGACGGGCTGGTCGAGGGAGGCCGACGCGCGCGCCGCCGCGCGCACCTCGAGCGCCTGCTGGATCGGCAGGCTCGCCTCCTCGGCGATCTCCTCGAGCGTGGGCTCCCGTCCGAGCTGCGTCCAGAGCGTGCGTTCGGCGCGGTTCATCTTCTGCAGGCGCTCGACGATGTGCACCGGCATACGGATCGTGCGCGCCTTGTCCGCGAGCGCGCGCGCGACCGCCTGGCGGATCCACCAGGTCGCGTAGGTCGAGAATTTGTAGCCGCGCCGCCAGTCGAACTTCTCGACGGCGCGGATCAGCCCGAGCGTGCCTTCCTGGATCAGATCGAGGAACGGCAGCCCTTGGTTGCGGTAGTTCTTCGCAATCGAGACGACGAGGCGCAGGTTCGATTGGATCATGTGCGTCTTGGCGCCCATGTCGCCACGCTCGATCCGCTTGGCCAGCTCGACCTCCTGGGCGGCGGTCAGGAGCGCGTGGCGGCCCGCCTCACGCAGGAAGAGTTGGAGGGCGTCGGTCGTCGTCTCGTACGACGTCTGGAGCGGGGGAGGCGGCGGCTCCTTCTCCTGCTCTTTCTCCGGCTCCTGGACGACTTCGATCCCGCGCCGGTCGAGCTCGTTGAAGAACGCGTCGGTCTCGAGCGCGTCGAGCTGATGCAGCTCGATCACCTCGGCCAGCTCGACCTGCCGGATCGAGCCGGTAACTTCCGCGTTCTCCAGCAGTCCGTGGATGTCCTCGTGCTGGAGGATCGACTCGATTTCTACCGTCATCTTCTCCCGTTGGTTCTTTGCCTGGGCGCCCGCAGTCGCAAACCCGCACGCTCTCAGGCTCGGCGCCCGCAGTCAACCCCTCCTCTGCCCTCATCTGACAACGACTGGGGGCCGAGACAGTCGCCGCGGCGTCCCGACGCGCCTGGGCTACCTCAAGCGGATGACCCGCGAGAACCTCACGTCGACCTCGTCCGGTTGCTCGTGCGCGACGTCGTGTGACCCGCGGGTTGGAGGCAGCGACGACCAATCCTCGGTCTCGTACAGCTCCGAGATCTCCCGGCCAATCACCCCGAGCACCCGTGCCGTCGCGAGACCGACCAGGACTGACAGGCCGAGAAACGCCCCGACTCCGATCGCAATCCAAACCCACATCGGCATCTCCCATGTTCGATGCCGCAGCGACCGTTTCCTTGTTCCCTCGAACGAGTGGACCTAAGCACCGGACGCGCTCTAGGTCCAGGTGTTTCAGGACCTTCGTGGCGCGTCCCGGCCGCCGTTCTCCGGATGCTGTGAGGGGAGGGGGGACTGGTGCGGACACGTTCCACGACGACCTGTGCGACACGTCGGCTAGTCCCGACCAGCGACGAGGGAAGGACGTTCATGGCAGGTCTGAAGCTGAATGTTGCAAGAGTCGTGGCGCTGGTGGGTCTTTTGATCGCCGGCGTGGGCGTCTCGGCTGCCCTCGCGGCTCCGAGCACGCCGAACGGCAACGGTGGTCCTCCGACGACCGTTCCGGGATCGCCGGGAGACGATTGTTCACACGGCAACAACGGGAAGGATTGTCGCCCCGACCCGAACGAGAACGGCCAGGACTGCGACGACCACGGCAATGCCCGCGGCAACGAGGATCACTGCAGCCCGGCTGAGACCACGACCACAACTCCGTCTACGAGCACGACGACCACCACCACGGACACAACTCCGACTACGAGCACGACGACGACGTCGAGCAGCACGACCACGACAACGACGAGCCAGACGAGCACGACGTCCACCGGCGGGGGCAACACGCCGCAGACGACGACGACTCCGGCGGCTCCACCGGCCGCGGCTTCGGGAACGGCAGCGCCTGCCGCGTCAGAGCCGGCCACGAAGCCGGAGCTTCAGAAGGAGCTCGCGCACCAGATCAAGGGAAAGCTGGCCGCGCGAGTTTCCCCTGCAGCCAGCAACCCCGGCGAGCTGCCCTTCACAGGGTTCCCCGCCTGGGCCCTCGCCCTCATCGGATCGACGATGCTGGCGACCGGGCTCGGCCTGCGCAAGCTCGCTTCCCAGTAGCAGCCCCAACGATGGCGGTGGCCCGAACGAGGGCCACCGCCATCTACTTCGTGCATCCGCCTTCAATGGCGGTTTGCTCTGCTCCTGGCTGAACTTGATAAATGCGTCTTGCTGTGTCTCACCTGCCGCGCGGAAGAGCACGATCTCTCCCAGAAGCCACGAGATCAGGCAGCCTGAGAGCGCTGGTGCCAGCGCACGGAAACCGTCGTTATGTCAAGTTGGCGTGGATTGGCCTTGCGACCGGCCTGGCGATCGCTGCCCTCCCCGCACCGGCAGAGGCTGAAATCGTGGCGCCGACAGCCAGCCCCGGACTGCTGGCGGTCGCGCCGGACGGGTCGCCGCGCGTCGCGTTCGTGTCCGGACGTAACCTCGTGCTCGCGCGGCGCCGAGCTCCCACCTGGACCTTCGCGGGGCTCGGACGCTTCCCCGCGGGCAAGCCCGTGCTGGCGGGCCTCGTCCTCGACCGCCGCGCACGCGCGAGCGTCCTCGTCGAGGCCGAGAACGGCTCCTGGCTCGCGCTGGCCAGCCCCGGGAAGAAGCTGCGCGTGGTCGCGCGTCCGAAGAGCGGCCGCTCGGTCGGCCCGGCGGGGCTCACGCTCGACGCGGCCGGCCGCCCGGCGTTCGCGTACGCGCTCCAGCTCCGGTCCGGGAAGACGTGGCTGCGGCTCGTCACAACCGACGCTCGCGGACGGCTCCACACACACGGCATCACGAAGGGCGGATTTCCCTCGAGCGAGCAGGTGCCGGGCGCGGCACCGGTCCTGGTCCGCGGCCGCCTGCACGTCGTCGAGACGTACACGTCGGCGGCGATCGACTGGGGCCCGAAGTCCGGCGGCGGCTGGGAAGGCCAGTTCCTGTTCGCGAGCAGGATCGGGACGCCGGCCGGGCGGGTCGGCGCCGTCGCGAGCGGCGGGAGCCTCTGGTCGTCGTGGACGCAGCTCTCCGGCGACGCGATCAACGTCCTGCTGACGCTGAGCGCGGGCACACAGGAAACGGCGATCGTCGTCGACCATGGGATCTTCGTCTCGCTGCTGCTCGACGCCGGTCGGCCGGAGGTCGGCGCCTACGACTGGGTCGAGCCCGCCGAGTCGTCGTTCTCCTACGTCGGTGTCCTTGCCGACCAGAACGGGTCTTTCACGGAGCTCGACGGCCGCCTCGAGGGCTACACCTTGGCCCCGAACGGCGGCCGCCAACTGCTGCTCTCGACCAGCTCAGGGCTGGAGTGGTTCGAGGCGCCCGCCCGTCCCGCCATCCGCGTCTCCGTCGGCGCCGACGCGTCCGGACACGTGAGCGGACAGGTCGAAGGCGCCGCAGAGGGGGTCGTGCAGATCTACCGCGAGACCGCGGCGGGCCGGGCGCTCGCAGGAACCGCGGAGCTCGCCGCTGACGGCTCGTTCAGCTTCCACGACGCCGCCCCGGCCTCCCCCACCTTCTACCGAGCCGTCTACGTCGACGCTGCGACGAACATCCCGTACGCGTCGCTGCTGCGAACGCCGGTCGACTAGAAGTTCTTGCCGCGCCAGCCGGCGGCGATCACGACGAGGATCGCTGCCGCCAACGCGAGCCGGTAGAGCACGAAGAGCGAGTACGTGTGCCGGCGGACATAGCCGAGGAGCGCCCAGATCGCGACGAGCCCGACGACGGCCGCCGCGAGCATCCCGACGATGAAGGGACCGGCCGACCCCGACGGCAGTCCATCGAGGACGACGTCCTTGAAGCCCTTGAGCACCGACGCGCCGAAGACGATCGGGATCAGCAGCAGGAACGAGAGGCGCGCCGCCCGGTCGCGATCGAGCCGCAGAAAGCGGCCGGCAGTGATCGTCACGCCCGAGCGGGAGACCCCCGGCATCAGTGCCAGGCACTGGGCGAGGCCGACTCCGACAGCGCCTTTCCAGCCGATCTCCTCGATCGACCGGCGTGCCGCGACGCGGTCGGCGAGCCAGAGGATCACTGCGAACACCGCAAGCAGGATCGCGATCTGCCAGGGATTGCCGAGCTTCTTCTCGATGAAGTTCTCTCCGGCAGCGCCGGCGATCGCTGCAGGAACGGTGGCGACCGCCACGTACCAGGCCACGCGTTCGTCGTCGTTCCGGATCCGCCGCCGCCGGACGCTGCCGACCCACGCCCCGACCAGCCGCACGACGTCGTTCCAGAAATAGATGATCACGGCGACGAGCGTGCCGAGGTGAAGGGCGACGTCGAACGTCTTGTTGAAGTCCGGATGATCCTCGAGGTAGCGCCACCCCGCCGCCCACGGCACCAGGATGAGGTGGCCCGACGAGGAGATCGGCAGCAGCTCCGTCGCGCCCTGCGTCACGCCCAGGATGAGCGCCTGCCAGTCGGAGAGCTTTCCCGCCTCCTCCCCCACTCGCAGCGCTGCGAGCACGACGGCGAGGACGAGAGCCGCGCCGGCAAGCGCGACCGCGATCCGTGCGCGACTCACGCGGCCGAGTATCTCAGCCGCCGCGACGGGCCACGCCGGTACGCTGCGCCCCCTTGGACTATCGCGTCTACCACGCGGTCAACCTCTTCGTTCTGCACCACCCCTGGCTCGGCCACGCCTTCGCCGACGTCGAGACGGTGACGCCGATCGTCGTCGGCGTGTGCGCGTTCGGCCTCTGGCTGCTCGCCCGGCCCGGGAACGACCGTCGCTGGAAGCTCGCGTCCGCCAGCGGCCTCGCCGCAGGCGCGCTCGCGCTGCTCGTCAATCAGCTGATCGCCAAAGGGTGGCGACGCGATCGACCCTACGCGGCGCATCCGTCCTCGCACGTCTGGATCGCCCGCTCGCATGACCCCTCCTTCCCGAGCGACCATGCGAGCGCGGCGTTCGGCATCGCCTTCGCCGTTCTCTTCTTCGACCGTGTTGCGGGAGCTCTCTTCCTCGCCGCGGCGATCGCCATCGGCGCCGGGCGCGTGCTCGTCGGCGCCCACTACCCCGCCGACGTTCTGGCCGGCTGCCTCGTCGGGCTCGCGTCGGCCGTCGTTGTCGTTCGGCTCGCGCGACCATTTCTCGCATGGTCCGTTAGAGTCGTCGAGCGGCTGACGGATCCACTCGTCTCGCCCGCGTGGCGGTTGTTCGGCCGGCGCTGAAATCCTTTCCACACAGGTTTCCACAAGTTGGAAAATTGGCTGTGGAAACGTTGAAAAAGGAAATTTCCGCAAATTGCGGCCACGTCTTGTTTCGACCCCTTGACCGCTTTGCGCGACACGTTAGTGTGCTGCTTGCGCCGAGCACGGAGCGCAAGTAGGTCGAAACCGAGTCCGAAGGCGGTACCCGGAAGGGGAAGGTCAGCGGAAGCGGTGGACGAAAGCGAAACCGGCTCGGCGAATTTTTTTGGACCCGCGCGACGCGCGGGTTCTTTCGTTTGGACCCCTTTTCAAATTGCACGATTCGCTGGTTTGCTGTTGGAAAAAGAAAAGTGCGCAATTTGCGAGCTCGGCTCTTTTCGACCCCTTGACTCACTCGCCCCACGCGTTAGTGTGCTGCTTGCGCCGAGCACGGAGCGCGAGTAGGACGAAGCCGGTTCCGAAGGCAGTACCCGGAAGGGGAAGGTCAGCGGAGTTGGTGGACGGAAGCGAAATCGGCTCGGCGAATTTTTTTGGTCCAGCGCGCAGCGCTCGTCCGCGAAGCGGACCAGTGGAGGGGGTTTGGGGGAACCGGGAGGTTCCCCCAAGGAATTACGATCCGACGATGCACCTGCGTCCTCCCTCGGTAGACCCGGGAATCACGTCCTTCATCTGGGCGCTTGTTCTCGGCCTGTTCATCTGGGGCGGCCTGCTCGCCATCGGCGTGAGCCAGGGCACGGCGCTCGTCCTCGCGCTGCTCTCGTTCGGCGCGATCTTCCTGTTCGTCCGCCTCCGCGGCGGCGACGACCCCGTCAGATAACGATCCGCGCCGCGCGCTGCCTCGCCAGCGCGACGAGCAGCAAACGGGCCAGCTCGCCGCCCAGCACCTCTTCGAGGCGTTCGAAGGCCGGAGCCCGGCCGGAGGCGTCTTGGGTCAGGGAGGCGCAGTGCTCGAGCAGGAGCTCGTAGCCGCGCTCGCCCTGCGGAAGCGAGGAATCACGCATGGCTCTCTCGTATCGGCGGCCCGAACGCGTCGACGGATCCCTAGGACTGAGCTAAAGCCGCCCCCCGGTCGTGCCGAACCAGCCGCGCAGCGGCTCGTCCGCGAAGCGGACCAATGGAGGGGTGGGGGGGGGGGGGGGGGGGGGGGGGGGCCGCCCCCCCCCCGCCCCCGGCCCGGGGCGCCCGGCCCGGCCGGGGGCGAGCGCCGCGCCGGCCGCCCCGGCCCCCCGCGCCGCCG
>JBKPGW010000312.1:0-11436 GCA_046729555.1 Actinomycetota bacterium
GCCCTTCGGGCATCGCGGCACGGATCACTACGCCTGCGGCTAAGCCGGCTTCGCCCGGCTTAGCCTCCGGCCCTTGGGTTTTGGCAGGTTGAGCGTTCTAGGCTCTCGTCTGTGAGTGTCGACGCTGCCGAGGCGGCGGAGCCGGTTGAGGATGACGGCTTTGTCGTCGAGTCGGTTGGTCACTGGGCGCTCGCGCGGCGGCGGTTCTTCCGGCACCGGCTCGCCGTCGTAGGGCTCCTCGTCCTCGGGGTGCTGTTCACCGTCGGGTTTCTCGCACGGCATATCGCGCCCTACGGTTACCTGGAGCTCGACGTCTCGTCGCTCGCCGAAGGCCCGAGCTCGGCTCATCTCTTCGGGACCGATCAGCTCGGACGCGACTACTTCAGCCGCATCGTCTTCGGGATCGGGACGGAAGCCACGATTGCGCTTCTCGTCGGCTTCTTCGGAACGCTGATCGGAACTCTCCTCGGCGCCGTCTCCGGCTACTTCGGCGGCGCCGTCGACAACATCCTCATGCGCCTGACCGACCTGCTTCTCACACTGCCGCCCCTGCTCGTCCTGCTCGTGGCTGCCTCCTACCTCCACGCGACGACGGTGCTCTGGGTGTCGGTCCTGATGGCATGCGTGCTCTGGATGCCGGTGGCGCGGATCGCGCGCGCCAGATGCCTTTCGCTCCGCGAGCAGGCCTACGTCGATGCGGCACGCGCGATGGGCGCGAGCGATGTGCGCATCATCACGCGGCACGTCCTTCCAAACGCGATCGGATCTGTCGCCGTCGCCGCGACCGTCATGACAGCCGGCGCGATCTTGCTCGAGACGACGATCTCCTACCTCGGCTTTGGTCTCTCGAACTTCGCACGCAACGATGCGAGGACCGACGCGAGGACACCGAGTCTGGGTGACGTGATCTACGTTGCGAAGGACGAGGGCCTGACGCACTGGTGGGGCACGACCTTCGGCGGACTGGCGATCATCTTGATCGTCGCGTCGATCTACTTCGTGGGCGACGGCCTCCGCGATGCGCTCGATCCGATCGAACGGCGGCATGTCACGATGCAACCGCGGCGCAGGAAGAAGCGAAGACCGCTGCCGACGGCCAAGCTCCTCGCGGCCGTCCCTCGGCCCGAGCTGGCTGCGTCCCCGCTCGTACAGATCACGCGGCGTGCGTGCGCAGTGTTGTTGGGGGCGGTCAAGAGACGGATGCCGGGGTTGTGGCCCCGCCGGCGTGCGAGCCGGCGACGGACGGCTGTGCGGCTCCTCGTGGAGACGATCGGGATCCTGGCGCTCACCGGCGGGGCCGCAGCGGCGGTCTACGCCTGGAAGGTGCACCCCGTCTCGAGTGAATGGCGCGTTGCAGGAACGCTCGTGCAGAACGTCTCGCGGGCGGTCGGCGCCCAGACGGAGGTCTCGGTCGCACTCTCGAAGAGCAACCCGCACGTCCTCTTCGCAGCATCGAACGACACGCTGATGCGCACGATTCGCGTGCACACCTCCACGGACGGGGGCCGCAGCTGGTCGTCGTCGGCGGGTCCGCCGCTCGGCAACGCGGCCTGCGCCCGCGGCGACCCGGCGGCAGCGGTCGCACCGGACGGGCGCGAGTACGTCGCATTCACCGTCAACCGGTTCTGCAACGACAACGACCCCGAGCCCTACCTCGTGGTCGCGAGTAACGCCGGACCGCGAACGGCCTGGAAGGTCCGACGCGTCGCCGCGCCCGTGTCGAGCTTTACATGGGACGACAAGCCGGCGCTCGCTGCGGGCAGCGACGGGCGCGTCCAGGTCGTCTGGTCACGTCTCGTCGCGCCGCTGCGCGAGACCACGGTGATCAGCACGAGCTCGGACGGAGGACATAGCTGGTCGGCGCCTCGGCCGCTGAGCCCGCGGCTCGTCTGGCCGCAGCTTGTCAGCATCGCCGTGGCACGTGGCGTGGTCTACGTGGCAGGAGTCGATGCGCGCCTCGGCATCTGGGTCGCGCGCTCCGACGGAGGCGGACGTTTCATCGTCCGTCGCGTGGCGTCGCTGCCGGGCTCCGAGGCCTCGACGTGCATCGCCGGAGCCGAGCATCCAATCCCGGCGCAGGCAAACCGCTGCCTAGGCCCCAATCCGATCGTCACGGCAAGGTCGGATCGCGTCTACGTCACCTACGGCGCGCCGGTCACGAGGGCACAGCGCGTATGGGTCGCAGTCCTGGACGCCGATCTGCACACGCTCTCCCGGCAACGGATCGCGCCTGCGCAAGGCATGGAAGGCGATCAGTTCTGGCCGGTGTCCGCGATCGATAGCTCGACCGGCGACTTGTGGGCGTGCTTCTACGACACGAGCGGCGATCCGAGCCGCCGCCAGGCCTGGTTTGCCTGCACTGCCTCGCGCGACGGGCAGCACTGGGCCCGGCCCGTCCGCGCGACTCGTGTTTCCGCAAGCACCGAGGTTCTGTGGGAGGACGCCAGGATCTTCGGCTTCCTCGACATGTTCGGGTACGGCGGCTATCCGGGCCTCGCCGTCTGGGACGGCGTCGCACATGCGCTTTGGATAGACACGCGTGACCTCGCCGGCCACAAACAAGAGGTATTCGCCGCACGCATCGCGGCCAGAGCGTTGCGGCCCTAAGCGCCTATTGCCGGCTCCGCCGCGGCCTGGGGTTCTGCGTGGCGGATCTGTCTGACCGTCGCGACCGCCACAAGGGCTCCGGCCAGGGTGATGGCAGCCCCCACATGGAGGGCTCGGTGGTAGCCCTCGACGAACTGGCCGGGGTATGCCGCATTGAACGGCAACACGCTGACGCTCGTGGCAACGAGAGCTCCCATCACTGCGATTCCGAGAGAACCGCCGACCTGGCGCATGCTGTTGATCACCGCCGAGCCGACGCCGGCCTTGTCCACCGGGACCGACCCCATCGCCGCGGCCGTCGTCGGAGCCATCACGATCGCCATCCCAAAGCCGCCGACCAGCAGGCCCGGGAGGATGTTCCACCACGACGACGCCGCGTCGAGGGTCGCGAACAGGAGTAGCGATCCCGTCAGCAGCACCATGCCGGCCCCCATCAGCCAGCGCGGGCCGAGCATGTCCGAGACCTTCCCCGCGGCGGGTGCGATCAGGATGATCAGCACAGTCATCGGCAGAAACGTCGCGCCTGTCTTGATAGCCCCGTAACCGAGGATGTTCTGGAGGAAGAGCGAGTTGTAGAAGAAGATCCCGAACATGGCGAGGCCAACGAGGAACATCACCGTATTGGCACCGCTGAACGTGGAGTTCTTGAAAAGTGAGAGGTCGAGCATCGGGATGCGCTGATGCTGCTCGAGCAGCACGAACGCGATGAGGGAGACGGCGGCGATCGCGAAGAGCGTCAACACACGCGTGGAGCCCCAGGCGTGGTCGTTGGTCTCGATCAATCCGAAGGTGAGCGCGAAAAGGCCGATACCAGAGGTGAGCAGACCTGGCAGGTCAAGTCTCTGCTCCCGCGACGTGTCCTTCGACTCGTCGATGAACACGAGCGCGGCGAGCACGCCCGCGACACCGACCGGGATGTTGATGAAGAAGATCCAGCTCCAGTGGATGTCCTCGGTCAGAATGCCGCCGACGAGCGGGCCGAAGGCGAGCGCAAGGGCCGAGACACCAGCCCAGATTCCGATCGCCGTGCCGCGCTGACGCGGCGGGAACGTCGCGGTGATGATCGACAGCGTCGCCGGGTTCATCAGCGCAGCGCCGATGCCCTGCACCGTGCGGGCGGCGATCAGCGAGTTGGCGCCGCCGGCGAGGCCGCACCAGAGCGAGGACACCGTGAAGATGACGAGTCCTGCGATGAAGATCCTGCGGCGACCGAGCAGGTCGGCGAGCTTGCCGCCGCTGAGCAGCAGCACGCCGAACGTCAGCGCGTAGGCGTTCACGACCCACTCGAGCTCGGAGATGCTGATGTCGAGGTCCTGGCGGATCGACGGCAGCGCGACGTTCACGACCGTGTTGTCCAGCATGATCATGAACAGGCCGACGGCCACGGCCGCGAGCGTCCACCACTTCCTGTTCTCCTCGGCGAAGAGCCTGGCCTTCACTCCTGGCAGGTTAGAGAAGTGCCGCGACTCTCCGCGTTCGGTTACCCGTACCCTTCGCGCGTGCCCGAATTCGTCTGGACGCCGACACCCGAGCAGGTCGAGAGCGCCAACCTGACGCGGCTCGCGCGGCGTTTCGGCGTCGATCGCTACCACGATCTTCATCGCATCTCGATCGAGGAGCCCGACCGCTTCTGGCCGTCGGTGATCGAGGATCTGGGCCTCGAGTTCTCGGAGCCGTGGAGCGCCGTCCTCGACGCGTCACGCGGGCCCGAGTGGGCGCGCTGGTTCGTGGACGGGCAGCTCAACCTCGCGTGGAACTGCGTGCACAAGTGGGCGGCCGGCGAGTTGGCGGAAGAGGAAGCAGCCGTGTGGCAAACCGAGGACGGGCTGCGCTCGGCGCTCACGTGGCGGGAGCTGTCCGACGCCGTCTTTCGGTTGGCGGAAGGGCTCGCGTCGCTCGGGATCGGCGAGGGCGACGTGGTCGGGATCTTCCTGCCGATGTCACCGCACGTTGCGATCGCGTCGCACGCGTGCGCACACCTCGGAGCCGTGCAGGTGCCGATCTTCTCGGGCTTTGCGGCGCCGGCGATCGCCGCCCGGCTTGCCGACGCGAAGGCGAAGGCGCTGATCACGGCGGACGGAGCGCTGCGCCGCGGCGTGCTCGTTCCGATGAAAGAGATCGCGGACGAGGCCTTGCAGAGCGCGTCGACCGTGACGCACACGGTCGTCTGGCGGCGCCTGGAACGCGACGACGTACCGATGACGATCGGTCGCGACCGCTTTTGGGACGAGCTCGTTGCAGACACATCGGGCGGTCTGACTCCGAGACAGGTCGACTCGGAACACCCCTACCTGCTGGCGTACACGTCGGGCACGACAGGCAGGCCGAAAGGCGCGCTGCACGTGCAGGCCAGCTTCCTCGTCTCGATCGCGCGCGAGGTCGCCTACCAGACGGATGTCAAGCCCGGCGACCGGATCCACTTCGCCACGGACATGGGCTGGATCATGGGCCCGTGGACCGTCGTCGGCGGCGGGGCGTGCGGCGCGACGGTCGTGTACGCGGAAGGCGCGCCGGACTTTCCACCCGACCGGCTCTGGCAGCTCGTGGAGTCCGAGCTCGTGACGCTGCTCGGCGTCTCGCCGACGCTCGTACGCGCACTGATCCCCAAGGGCGATCCCGCAACGGACATGTCCTCGTTGAAGGCGATCTGCACGACGGGCGAGCCGTGGAACCGCGCGCCGTACCTGTGGCTGTTCGAGCAGGTCGGCGGCGGTCGCGTCCCGATCGTGAACGAGTCCGGCGGGACCGAGGTGGGAGCGTGCTTCCTCGCGACCTGCGTGACGGAACCTGTGAAGGCGGTGGCGCTCGGGTTCCCTGCACTCGGGCAGGACATGGACGTCTTCGACTCGGAGGGCAAGCCCGTGCGCGGCGAGGTCGGCGAGCTCGTCTGCAAACGACCGTGGCCCGGAATGACGCGTGGGATCTGGGGCGACGACGAGCGCTACCTCGACGCGTACTGGCGTCGCTTCCCCGGCGTGTGGACGCACGGCGACTGGGCCTCTGTCGACGACGACGGCTACTGGTTCCTGCACGGACGCTCGGACGACACCCTCAACATCGCCGGCAAGCGGATAGGACCGGCAGAGCTCGAGTCGGCGGCAGTCACGCACCCTGCGGTGGCGGAGGCCGCCGCGATCGGAGTCCCGCACGAGGTCAAGGGTGAAATCGCGTGGATCTTCTGCGTCCTTCGTCCGGGCGAGGAGGGCACTCCCGCACGCGCGCTCGAGATCTCGCAGGCCGTGACCGACGAGCTCGGCAAGGCATTCAAGCCCGACCGGATCGTGTTCGTCTCGGCCCTTCCCAAGACCCGCAGCGCGAAAATCGTGCGCCGCGCAGTGCGCGCCCGCGTGCTGGGCAAGGAGCCCGGCGACCTCTCCTCGCTCGAAAATCCCGAGGTCTTGCAGGAGATTCCCCTGCTCGACGCACATTCTGCAGGGTCAAGAACCTGAATGTAAGAATTCGAGCAGGAAAGCGCAGGATGTGCCCCGAAGGGGCATTTGGTTCACGACCGCGCCAATGGGAATCGCCCAGTCCCTCACCGCGATCGTTCTTGGTTTGGCCGCGCCGGCGGCGAATACGCCGCACAGCTCAGATTCGTCGGCGCTGCAGGCCGTGGCTTCAGCATGCGCGGGCTCGACGAGCGCGGCCGGCGACACGAGCTCCGAGCTCGAGGCGATGTACTGCGGTGTCAACGTCGTCCGCCGCGCCTACCGGCTCGGCTTCGTGCGCGGCAGCGTCCCGCTCAACCGCTCGGCCACGTTGAAGGCGGACGCGGTCCGGCGGTGCGGCTTCAGCCACACGCCCTGCGGGATGTCGTTCACCAGGACCTTCCAGCGGGCCGGCTACCTCCCCGCGCGCGCCTTCGCGGAGAACCTCGCGTGGGGTCAGGCCGACCTCGGCTCGCCGGTCCGTACGATCGCACTCTGGCTCAACTCGCCGCCGCACCGCGCCAACCTGCTTTCCGGGCGCTGGCGCGACCTCGGAATCGCGGTCCAGCACGGCCGCATGTTTGGGCGCGACGGCGTCTCGCTCTGGGTCATGCAGTTCGGCCGGCGACGATAGGTCGCTGGTCCAAGCTGGGGAAACCTCCCGGTTTCCCCAGACCCCTTCCACCGGTCCGCTTCGCGGACGAGCGCTTCGCGCTAGTTTTCGCCTGAGAGTCGCAAACAGCTAGACTGAGGCCATGCGCCTCGCTCTGGCCCAGATCAATCCCGTTGTAGGCGACCTCGACGGGAACCGCGAGCTGATCCTCGGCCGGCTGGCGGACGCGAAGGCGAACGCCGCCGACCTCGTGATCTTTCCCGAGCTCGCGGTCACCGGGTACCCGCCGGAGGACCTGCTGCTCCGCCCGGGCTTCGTTCGCGCCGCCGAAGGCTCCGTCGAAGCCATTGCACGCGAGGCGCGCGGCACGACCGTCCTCGTCGGCGCCCCCCACTTCGACCGCGATCTCTACAACGCGTGCTACGTCCTGTCAGGCGGAGAGGTCAAGGCCGTCTACCGCAAGCGCTTCCTGCCGAACTACGGCGTCTTCGACGAGGACCGTTACTTCGCGCCCGGACGTGACTTGATCTTGCTCGAGCACGGCAAGACGCTCGTCGGGGTGACCGTGTGCGAGGACATGTGGCAGCCCGGCCCGCCCGCGACCGACCTCGCGCTCGCCGGCGCGGAGTTGCTGGTCAACATCTCCGCCTCGCCGTTCTACGTCGGGCGCGACCGCGAGCGCGAGGAGATGTTCGTGACGCGCGCGCGCGACAACTCGTGCTTCGTCGCGTTCTGCAACACAGTCGGGGGACAGGACGAGCTGATCTTCGACGGCCACTCGGTCGTGATCGACGACGAGGGCACCGTGCTGGCCCGCGCGCCCGGCTTCGAGGAGACGCTGCTGATTGTCGACGTCGAGCCGAAGGAAGTGATCGGCCGCCGCCTCCGCGACGTCCGCCGCCGCGCGCTCGCCCGCGAACGCGAGGAGATACCGCCCGTCGACATCATCCACGTGGGCGCGCCGGGACCGTCGAGCAACGGCAGCAAGGCGACCGGCGAGATCGCGCCCTTCGTCGACGACCTGGAGCAGATGCGGCTCGCACTCGAGCTCGGCTTGAGCGACTACGTCGACAAGAACGGGTTCCGCGACGTCGTCGTGGGGGTCTCCGGCGGGATCGACTCCGCGGTGACGGCGGCGCTCGCCGCCGAGGCGCTCGGCCCCGACCGCGTCCATTGCGTATCGATGCCGTCGCGCTACTCGTCCGAGGCGACACGCGCCGACGCGCGCGGGCTGGCGGAGAGCCTCGGCTGCTCGTTCCGCGAGATCCCGATCGCCTCGATCGTCGACGCCTTCGACGGCGCGCTCGGCGAGGCGTTCGCCGAAAGCACCCCCGATCTGACCGAGGAGAACATCCAGGCCCGCGCCCGCGGCGTGCTGCTGATGGCGCTGTCGAACAAGTTCGGCTGGATGCTCGTCGCGACCGGGAACAAGTCCGAGCTCTCCGTTGGCTACGCAACGCTGTACGGCGACATGGCCGGTGGCTTTGCGCTGCTGAAGGACGTCTACAAGACCGATGTCTTCCGCCTCGCCCGCCATCTCAACGAGCGAGCGGGGAAGGAGCTGATCCCGCAGTCGATCATCGACCGTGCGCCGAGCGCGGAGCTACGCGACAACCAGCTCGACGAGGACTCGCTGCCGCCGTATCCGCAGCTGGATGAGGTGCTCGAGCAGTACGTCGAGCACGATCGCACCCTCGAAGAGCTCTCGACCAACGGCTTCGACAAGGAGGTCGTCGAGCGCGCCGTCTCGATGATCGACCGCGCCGAGTACAAGCGCCGTCAGGCACCGCCCGGCGTCAAGCTGCGGCCAAAGGCTTTCGGCCGCGACAGGCGCACGCCGATCACTAACCGCTGGCGCGGTTAGCGATCGGCTCAAAAACGGCATCGCAAGCGACGCCTCAGATCACGAACAAGTGGCGCGGCTGAGCGCGCGGAACCAGCGCAGCCGTTCCTCCCAGGGAACGGCTGCGTTCGCGGGCGAGGTCGACGGGAGCACGAACAGCCGCGTTTGCGCGAGCCGCCGCTCCTGCTCGCCGAGCTGCGGCCGCTCTCCGAAGACGCCGCGGTAGGCCTCCTTCCCAACGAAGGCAATCCAAGCCGGCTCGAAGGTCGCGGCGAGCCGTTCGAGGCGCTCGGCCGCGCCCGCGAAGTCGGCCTTCCGCAGGTCGCCCGACCCGGGCGTCGTGCGCGAGGCAGCGTTCGTGACGCCGATCCGGGAGACGAGGAGGTCGAACTGCTCCGCCGGCGTCAGCAGCCGCCGGGTGAACCCGGCCGCATGCAGCAGCCGCCAGAAGTCGTTGCGGGGATTCGCGAAGTGCGCACCGGCCGCCGCCGACACCCGGCCGGGGTTGATCCCGCAGAACAGCACGCGCAGCCCGTGGTCGAGGACGTCCGGTATCGGAGACTCAGGCTGCTTCCGGCTCGGCGAGCTCGTCCGGGTCACGCGCGTCGAGGAACTCCTCGAAGCGGCGCCGCAGCGCCTCGCCTTCCGCGATCAGGACGTGCCGGGGACGGCGCGGCTCGAGCCTGACCACGTGGACGGTCGCATCCCAGCCTCCGTAGCACCGTGCATAGCACTCCGCTTCGCTGAGGGAACGCAACCGCCGCATGACCACACACTACGACCAATCCCGGACGGTTCCTGCCATCGCGAGGGCAGGATACGAGGGTGGCCCCAAGGCGAAGGAGTTCCGGTACGCGGTCGCCGTCGACCTGATCGGCCGGATCACCGCCTACGGTCGTGCGGCGCTGCAGCTCGACCCGGCTTGGACTCCGGAGCATCGGCGGGTCAACGGCCGGGAGGCGTAAAACGCAAGGCCCTGCCGAGGCAGGGCCTTGCTGAGGACAGGATCAGCGGGTCAGGAAGGCTCTCGGTAACCGAGGCCGCCTGGGCCGTAGTAGCCGCCCAGCTCCTTCCGATAGCTCGGATCGCGATAGCGGTCCTCGTCGAACTCAGGCGCGTTCTTGATCTGATCCTTCGTGCGGTTCACGAACACGGTCTCTGTGTCGAGATCGAGGTCGCGGACAACACCCGCCGGCAGCATCACTTTCTTGCCGAAGATCCACGGACCGGTATCGATGACGAGAAAGCTCTCGCCGACGTCGTACGTCGCGTTGTCGACCTTGCCGATCCCACCATCGAGAGCCTCGACGGAGAAGCCGCTCAGGTCGCGCTGTGACAGGGACGTGCTGTACGTCCAAAGATCAGTCGTCACTTCAACCCCCTTTTTAGACCTGTTAGGTACTAGTCCCGTACCCGCCTCAGACCAGGCAAAACGCCTGCAAACGGGGGGTTTCAGCTCCGCTCGAGCGGCGCCATGGTCAGGCCGTGGCCTTGGAGTTGTTCCCAGTACAGCTCCGCGGCCTCACGGTGGCCGGACCACACGATCGCGCGTCCGCTGTTGTGGATCCGGTCGGCGATCCGGAGACCGCGCTCGTACGAGACGTCCGGAATCGTCGACGCGAGCGCCGCCGCAACACCTTGGAACGTGTTGTGGTTGTCGTTGAGGACGATCACGTTCCACGGTGCGCCGAGGCCTGTTCCGGTGCCGCGGTCGATCCGCTCTTTGGTCGCCGGTGCCACGCACGAATCGTAGTAGCGTCACCGACAGTGTCGACCCTTGCACTGGACGTCGAAGCCGTTCGCGCCCGCTTCTCCGCGCTGCGCCAGCCGCTGGCGTTCTTCGACGGACCAGGTGGCACACAGGTCCCGGACGAGGTCATCGATGCGGTCTCGCGCTACTACCGCGAGTCGAACGCCAACGTCAGCGGCCCGTACGAGACGAGCCGCCGAACCGAGGCGCTTGTCACGCAGGCGCGGCTGACCGCATCGGAGTTCCTCCGTTGCGGCCCGGACGAGACGATCTTCGGCGCCAACATGACGACGCTCGCCTTCGCGCTCACCCGCACGGCCGGCCGCGGGTGGAAGGAAGGCGACGAGATCATCGTCACGAAGCTCGACCACGACGCGAACGTCTCGCCGTGGCTCGAGCTCGCGCACGACAAACGCCTCGAGGTGCGCTTCGCCGACATCAACGACGACACGACGATCGACCTCGACGACATCCAGAGGTCGCTCAACGAACGCACGCGCGTCGTCGCGTTCCCGATCGCGTCCAACGCCGTCGGAACGCTGAGCGATGTCGGCCGCCTCGTCGAGCTCGCGCACGAAGCCGGGGCGCTCGCCTGGGCCGACGCCGTGCATTACGGGCCGCACGGCCCGATCGACGTCGGTGAATGGGGCGTCGACGTCCTGATCTGCTCGCCGTACAAGTTCTTCGGCCCGCACCTCGGCGTCGCGTTCGGACGTGCCGGGCTGCTGGAAAGCTGGCGCCCGTACAAGGTTCGCCCCGCGGCGGACGAGCCGCTCGGTCACCGCTTCGAGACCGGGACGCTCGCGCACGAGCTCCTGGCCGGCTTCGTCGCCGCGGTCGAGTACATCGAGTCGATCGGGTGGGAAGCGATCCAGGCGCACGAGCGCACGCTCGGCGAGCAGTTCCTGGCCGGCCTGCCGGACAAGGTCACGCTGTACGGGCTGCCGACGATGGACGGCCGCGTCGCTACGTTCGCGTTCAACGTCCAGGGCGTGGCCACGGGCGAAGCCGCAGCGCGCCTCGGCGAGGAGGGCTATGCCGTCTGGCACGGCAACTACTACGCCGTCGAGGTGATGAAGCGGCTCGGGCTGGAGGAAGCCGGCGCGGTCCGGGCCGGCATCGTCCACTACAACCGCGCGGAGGAGGTCGACGGCCTGCTCGCCGCGATCGCCGCGCTGTGACCCCGGTCGAGCTG
>JBKPGW010000313.1:0-4664 GCA_046729555.1 Actinomycetota bacterium
ACGGGTATGAGCAGTGCAGTCCTGGCCCAGCCCCGCACGAGCGTCAGAATCAGGATGGCGACGACAAGGCAGACGTAGGCCCAGCTACCGAAGCGGCCGTGCGCCGTCGTGGGGATGACAACCCACTCCTTGATCGCACCCGCCAGGCGACCTCCCTCGACGACGGAACCGCCCGTCCATGACGGCGCAATTGTCTCGACGATGAGTCGGGTCACGATTCCCAGGCCCACGACTCCGCCCACAACCGCGCCGAGGCGCCACCAGGGCCGCAGGCTGAGTATGAGCAGCAGCAGCAGCACGGCGTAGAACAGGAGCCGGGCGTTGTTCTGTGGATTCTCGGGCGCCAGGAACTGAAACGAGACGTTGATCACGATCGCGCCGAGCACGACTCCTGTGAGGCTGCCGAGGCCGCCGAGGATGACCACCGCGTAGATGGTGATCAGGAGCGGCAGATCGAAGTTCCCCGCGGTGACCGCCGTCAGAACCGACGCGAAGATGCAGCCGGCAAAGCCTGCGATCCCCGCGCCGAACGCGAAGGCCATGAGCTTGAGTCGCTTGACCGGAATCGTCATCGCCTCGGCCGCGAGCGGATCTTCGCGGAGAGCGCGCCAGGCACGCCCCGTGCGGGACTCGCTCAGTGTGTGGAGCCCCACAAGCGCGACAACGACGGAGAGAAGCAGGAAGTAGTACTGCTGGTTCCGCGTCGTGAGCTCATACCCGAAGAAGTCCAGCGGGTCGATGTCGGCGATGCCGTTGGGACCGCCCGTCAATCCCTTTCCGGCGACCGTCGGATTGCCGACGTTGACGAACACGACGAACGCTTGACCAAAAAAGAGCGTCACGATTGCGAGGTAGTCACCGAGCAGGCGGCGGGACGAGATGCCGAGGACAAGGCCGAGGAGAGAAGTAGCGACGACGACGACCGGAATCGCGGCGGCGGATGACCAGTGAATGCCGTACTGAGCGGACGAGAGCTCGGCATAGAAGTACGCGCCGAATCCGAAGAAAGCGATGTAGCCCAGATCGAGGAGCCCCGCATATCCGACAACGACGTTGAGGCCGAGACCGAGCAGCGCGTACAGGAGTGTGAAGATCCCGTAGGTGAAGAGATCCCCGCGGCCCATCCAGAGGGGCAGGGTCGCGGCAAAAGCCGCGAAGAGGGCAAGCCGTCCCGGCGGGGGTATGAAGGAAAGCCCGCGATCTGCGAGCCCGGCGAGGCCGGTATAGCGCTCGCGGCGTTGCTCGACCTGCGCGACCCACTCGTCCACACCGACGCGGGGCCGGTCCCTGGCGTCGGGCGGCGCTGGAAGATCCGGAATGCCGCGGCCCGAGTCCACTCAGACCTTCTGGATAGCGCGCGTGCCGAGCAAACCGCTCGGTCGTACGAGCAGAACGAGGATCAGAATTCCGAACACGATCAGGTCCGACCACCGACCGCCTGCATAGCCGGTTGCGAACGCTTCGGCGAGCCCGACGAGAATCCCGCCCAGCATCGCACCCGGAATGCTGCCGATCCCGCCGACAACCGCTGCCGTGAAGCCTTTTAGGCCGGCCAAGAATCCCATGAAGTGAAAGATCTGGCTGAACAAGAGGCCGAACATGACGCCCGCAGCGCCGGCGAGCATCGAGCCGATGAGGAACGTCGATGCGATCACTCGATCGACGTCGATGCCCATCATCGCCGCGGCCTCACGGTCGTAGGCCGTCGCCCGCATCGCCTTGCCGATCTTCGTCCGGGCAACGAGGAGCGTGAGCGCAACCATCAGTCCAAACGTCAAGGCGAGCACGATGATCTGAACAAGCTGAACGTTGACGCCGTTCACGACGAAAACGGCGTCCGTCAGAGGCCCCGGCGCGAACTGCTGCGGATGGGCCGACCCGAGGAGAAAAGAGTTGTACGAACGGAAGCTCGCTCCGAAGAGCAGCAGCACGCTGTTTTGGAGAAAGAAAGAGACCCCGAGCGCACTGATCAGCGGCGCGATTCTGGGGGCGTCTCGGAGCGGCCGATAGGCGAACCGTTCGATGACCACGCCGAGGGCGCCAGAACCGAGCATCCCCCCGGCGAACATCAGTGCGATGAGCGGGGCGATCGCCATGTTAGGGGAGAGCGGGCCGCCGAATGCGTTGAGCACGCCGAAGCCAACGAACGCCCCGACCATGTAGACGTCCCCGTGGGCAAAGTTCAGAAGCTTGAGGATCCCGTAGACCATCGTGTAGCCCAACGCGATCAGCGCGTAGAGACTCCCGAGCGTCAGCCCGTTGACGAGGAGCTGTGTGGCGAACTGACTGTCGAAGGCGAGCGGCAGATCCACAGAGGCGAAAGGTTCTCAGAACGGCGTGGGGCCCCACGAGTCGATGGGCCGCACCGCCGCTACGTCACGTTTCCCGAGCCGATCAGCCGATGCGAACGTACGCGCCGCTGTTGTTGATGCGATAGATGCCGAAGTCGGCCGGGCGCGCCATGTCTCCGGGCCCCAGCGGAGCTCGGGCCTGCTGGACGAACCGGACGGCGAACCCGAGCACCGACTGCTTCTTCGGGATATTCGTCTGGCTCATAAAACGCCGAACTTCGGCACGGGTCGCCGAGCCATTCGCGCACGCCTTGTCGAGAGCCCGGGCGACCACGTCGGTCGCCTCGTAGCTGGGAAGCCCGAAGAGGTCGCTCTTGCCCCCGCCGGGGCCTCGCCGGTACGCAGCGATGACCTTGCTCTTCAGGTCGATCGGGAAGAACGAGATGAGCGAATTCGGGATCTTGAAGTTGTCCGGATCGAACAGGCCGTCCGAGCCGAACATGCGGGCCTGCTTTCCGGCCGCACGGAGCTGCTCGCCGAAGAGTTGCGCCTTCGAAGAAACCTGCCACGGGACGTAGACGACCTGCGTGTCGCTTGGAATCCGCGCGACGAGCGACGAGAAGTCGGTGACCGTCGCCTCGCTGACTGACTCGCGCCGAACGTTGAGTCCCGCGCCTTTCAGGAGCCGCTCGACGGTGTCCGCGAGCCCTGTGCTGTAGGTGTTCTGGGCATCGACGATGACGACGCGGGTGGCCTTCACTTTGGTCCGGATCCAGTTCGCGACGCGCGGTCCCTGCTGATCGTCGTTCGGCACCGTACGGAAGAAGAACCCCTTCCGCGTGCCGTCGGTCGTGAGACTGGTCCGGGTCGCCGTACCCGAGATGAACCCGAGTCCGCCGCTCTTCAGCGGTGCCGTGGAGACCTGCACCTCCTGGCTGCCCGCCGGGCCCACGACCGCGAGAATCTTCGAGTTCGAAGCGAACCGCTCCGCAACCTGAATCGCCTGCGCGGTATCCGGGAGCTGAGTATCGCCGGTAACGAGCTGCAGCTTCTTAGCGTGCGATCGGTTGTAGCGCGACACGAAGAAGCGGCCCCAGCCGAGCATCTGCTGGCCGAGCGATGCCACTTGGCCCGTGAGCGGGGCGGCGAATCCGATCGTGCGCGTCTTGCCGCAATTGATCAGGGACGCATTGCTCGTCGCCGGTGCCGCCCCGCGATCAGTCCTCGCAGACGCCGCGGCAACGGTCGCGAGTGCGGCAAGCGCCAGCAAGGCGGCAATCGCAATTGCCCTTCTCCTCATTCGAACTCCCTCCTTGATGTGAACAGCCCCGGTCCTACCCCCTCCTGTGACGCCACCCGAGCCTACTTGTTGTCCTGATATACGCGATTCGCGGGTGAATCGGAAGGGTGGAAGACGCCGAGGATGTGCATCGGCTCGGGGCCGACGTTCTCGATACAGTGGACCTTCTCCGGTGGCAAATGGAAGCACGAGCCCGGCCGGAGCGGGACGGACCGGCCGCCGACATGCGCCACGCCCTCGCCTTTCACGATGTACCCGAGCTCCTCGTACGGGTGGCTGTGGAAGGGCGCCTTGCTCGGCTGGACAATCCCGACGAACTGCGTGACGTCCAGGCAGCCGGCGGCCTCGTTGATCAGATATCGAAAGCTTCGCTCGACCGATGCCGTCTCCTCGGGCTGCTCGTCGAAGCGGACGGTCGTCTTCCGCCGCGCCTGCGCCACGCCGAGTTCGGCGCTGGCCGAGACCGAGACGATCAACAGCTCGCCCGGGCCGGGATTTTCGACGGCGTAGGTCTCCCCTGGAGCGACGAAGACGCCGGTCCCGGGCTCGAGCGCGTGCCGCGCTCCTTCGAGCTCGAGCTCCCCGTGGCCTGAGACGACGTAGAGCAAATCGTGCCGTCCATTTGCGACGCGCTCACGGGAGCGTCCGGAAGCAAAGCGAATCACGCGCTGCGCCAGATGCTCGACATCGAACGTCAGCCGCTCGCTGGCCGTATCGCCGCTCTCCTCGACCGGCGAGATCTCAGCCTCGTCGACAACGAAAGTGCTGACGGCAGTCACGGGCGAAGCCTACGCGGTCCGAGGTCTGACCCCAGCCCCTCGATCTTGTCGCCGACCACGACCTTGCCGGGCTCCACGACCTCCCCGTAGACGCCGAGATCAGCGAGACATGCCCGCGTACGCGTTCGACCGCCGCACCCGGCGGCGACTGCGCGAGCCTCAACGGACGGCCGGCCCAGCGCGAGAGCGCGACCGTCCACGGGCCCTCGACGAACCGGCCGGTGACCGGTCGACCGTAGAAGTCCGTCGTTACCTCGTCGCCGAGCGCGATGACGCCGTCCGCGACGGTGCCGT
>JBKPGW010000314.1:0-2751 GCA_046729555.1 Actinomycetota bacterium
GCCGGCCGGGAAGCCGACGCGCTCGAGGATCTCGGGGATCCCCGTCTTCGTCACGCTCGGCGGGATGCCGTAGAAGCGCGCCGCATAGGCGAGGTTCTCCTCGGACGACATCTTCTTGAAGAACGAGGCCTCGACGGAGACACGGTTGACGAGCCGCTGCACCGGGCGGGATTCCTTGACCACGTCGTGGCCGAAGATCGTCGCGCTGCCGCCGTCGGGCAGAAGCAGCGTCGAGAGCAGCCGGACCAACGTTGACTTACCGGATCCGTTCTGGCCGAGGATCGCCACGCATTCGCCGCGCGCGATCGTGAACGTCACGCCCTGGAGCGCCGCTACCCGACGTCGCCGCTTGCGACCGCGCGTGCGCGTCGCATCGCGGCGGGAGAACTCCTTGCGCAAGTTGTGAACTTCAACGGCGAACAATGGGAACTCCTACGATTCGGCGGAACACGAACATGCGCTACGCACCTGCAAACGCAGGCGGCGCACGGCGCGTGAGGACTCAGCCGAAGAGGAAGTTCATGCCGCAAAGACCGTAGCAGCCGTGTCAAGCGGCACTCAGGCTTGCGGCTCCTCTCCGTCGAAGAAATCGACCGCGTCGTCGAAGCGGTGCCATGTCGCGAGGGGCCCACCGCGGTGCGACTCGCCATACGACATCGCGGCCAGCTTGCCGCTGTCGGGATACTCGACGACCTCCGGAGTGACGTGACGCGCGGCAATGAGGTAGCGGACCGGCTCGGGCGTTCTGTTGTACACCTGGTGCGCGCCGTCGGTGCCGGCGGGAAAGGGCACGGCATCCCCGGGTTGCAAGTTTCGCTCTCCCGTGGGCGTCCGGAGCGTCGGCGTGCCGCGCAGCACGACGATCAGCTCGTCGTTGCCATGGTGAAAGTGGTACGGACACTGGGTCTGTCCGGGCAGCAGCTCGTAGACGCCCACGGCGAGCATTCCTGCCCGCACGCGCTTCCAGTTCGCGAGGTAGCCGTCGCTGGGCGGATAGCCGTCCTGCCACTCGTCGTCGAAGACGTTGATCATCGCTCCTCCAGGTCGTGGACAAGCCAGAGGCGCTCCCCGGTCTGAGAGCCGGTCCGTGCCTGCGCCGTGATCTGTTTCGTGTCCGGATACTCGGCGACCTCGGGCGACACGCGAATCCCGGCAACGACGTAGCGGACGGGATCGTCGGTGTCGTTGCGCACGCCGTGAGCGCCGTCGGGCCCGACCGGGAAGTGCACGACCTCGCCCTCCGCGAGCTGCCGTTCGCCCTCAGGCGTCCGCAGCGTCGGCCGGCCGCGCAGGACGATCAGCAGCTCCTCAGACCCGTGGTGGAAGTGGTACGCGGCCGAATTGCCCGGCCCCAGCTCGTAGACGCTGGCGCCGAGCCGCGGGCCACGGTCGACGAGGCGGGTCGACTTCGCGCCGCCGCCGGACCAGTCATCAAGCTCGTCCCACTCGTCGCTAAAGACGTTCGGGGTGCCGCTCACGCTGCCGTCTGCGGCGGCTCGTCGTCGTCGAAGTGCTCGGTCGGCGGCCAGGAGTTGACCACGAGGCGGAGCCGTTCGAGACGCCGCTCCTCCCGCTCCAGCTCGGATGCCTGCTGTTCCGTTGTCTGTTGCTCTTCGCTCATGCGGAGAGCCTAGGACATATACATGCCAGGTTCTGTCATGTATGTTTCCGCTCGATGCGGGCGACGCGGCTCGTCTCACTGCTGCTCCTGCTGCAGATGCGCGGGCAGCTCACCGCGCAGGAGCTCGCCGGCCATTTCGAGGTCTCGGTGCGGACAATTCATCGCGACGTCGAGTCGCTGGTCGCCGCCGGTGTTCCGGTCGAAGCGGTGCGCGGGCCTGCAGGCGGGTACCGGCTCGCCGGCGGCTACCGGACGAAGCTCACCGGCCTGACGGCGGCGGAGGCCGAGACGCTCTTCGTCGCGCCTGCCCCGGCTGCCGAGCTCGGCCTCGGCGGCGTCCTCGCGAACGCACGCCTGAAGGTGCTGGCGGCGCTGCCGGCCGAGCTGCAGGAGCGCGCGAGCCGCGCGGAGCGTTACTTCCACCTCGACGCGCGCGGCTGGTTTCGGGCCGAGGACACGGTCCCGCACCTGCCGACGATCGCGGCGGCGACATGGCGCGAGCAGCGCCTGAGCGCGCGCTACCGCGAAGGGCCTCGCGTCGTCCGCCGGACGCTCGATCCGCTCGGGCTCGTCCTCAAGGGTGGAGCGTGGTACCTGGTCGCGCGCCGCTCGGCGGGGATGCGCGTGTACCGGGTCTCGAGGTTCGTCTCGGTGCACATCCGCGACGACGGCTTCGAGCGTCCCGAGGGCTTCGACCTGGCGGCGTACTGGCAGGAGTGGTCGCAGACGTTCGAGGCGTCACGCCGGCGGGTCGAGGTGAAGCTGCGCGCGAGCGACCTCGCGCTGCGCTTCCTCCCGCGCGACCTGCAGGGCGGCGAGGGTGTCTTCACGGTCGGCTTCGAGAGCCTCGACGAGGCGTTCCGCGAGCTGCTCAAGTTCGGACCGGACGCAGAGGTGCTCGAGCCGGTCGAGTTGCGGGAGCGGATCGCGCAGACCGCCGGCGAGGTGGCTGAGATGTACGCCGTCCGCGAGGTCCGCTAAGGTCAGAGCAGGTCGCCCGCCGGTGGAGGTGGGCGCCGAGGCAATGGAGCCTCAGGACTCGCGGAGTCCTGGGCTCTTTTTTTGTGGTCCCGATTCGGAAGGAGCGGCATGGCAGCGGAAGAGACGAAGCACTACCTGGCGAACGGCGC
>JBKPGW010000315.1:0-2403 GCA_046729555.1 Actinomycetota bacterium
TGACGATGAGCGTGAACCTCTCGGTTCGTCAGCTGCAATCCGAGACGCTCGTGGGCGACGTGCGCAAGGCGCTCGAGGTGACCGGCCTGCCTGCCTCCGCGCTCGTGCTCGAGATCACGGAGTCGCTGATGCTCTCGGACACGGACTTCGCGATGCAGCAGCTGCACGAGCTGAAGTCGCTGGGGATCCGGCTGGCGATGGACGACTTCGGGACCGGCTACTCGTCGCTCAGCTACCTCAGCCGCTTCCCGGTCGACATCCTCAAGATGGACCGGTCGTTCGTCGGCTCACAGGACAACGAGGCGTTGACCTCGGCGATCATCGCGCTCGGCACCAGCCTCTCGCTCGAAGTGGTCGCGGAAGGGATCGAGCTGCCCGAGCAGGCGACCTCACTCGAGGAGCTCGGCTGCGAGCTCGGACAGGGCTTCCTGTTTGCGAAGCCGATGAGCTCCGAGGCGCTGGCCGAGTTCTTGACCATTGCGGGCGCGGCGGGGGAGCACGAGTCGCCGACTGCCTCCAATGCAGCATAGTCACGACGCGCTCGACCGCCCGGGAGGCGTTGCGCACGGCCGGTTGCTCTCGCCCCTGAGGCATCGCGACTTCGCCGTGCTCTGGGCAGGAATGACGGTCTCGCTCGTCGGTGACGGCATCTTCCTGATCGCGATCGCCTGGGAGAGCTATGTGCTCTGGAATGCGCCGGCAGCGCTCTCGATCGTGAGCATCGGCATGACCGTGCCGATGATCGCGTTCCTCCTTTTCGGCGGCGTCGTGAGCGACCGGTACGACCGCCGCCTGGTGATGGCCGCGGCGGATGGCTTGCGCGCGCTTGCGGTCGGAGCCCTCGCGGCTCTCGTCTTCGCGCATCAGCTGCGCTTCTGGGAGCTCGTCGTGCTCGTCGCGGTGTACGGCGCCGGGACGGCCTTCTTCACCCCGGCTTTCGATGCGATCGTCCCCGATCTGCTGCCCGCCGCCGAACTGCCGGCAGCCAACGCGCTCGACCAATTCGTGCGCCCGATCGCGCTCCGGCTCATCGGCCCGGTCGCCGGAGGCGGGCTCGTGGCCGCGTCTGCGGGCGTGGCGTTCGCGCTCGACGCCGCCTCGTTCGCCGCGACGTTCGTCGCGGTGCTCGCGATCCGTCCGCGCCAACGTCCTCGAGAACACGCCCACCCGTCGGCGGCCGCCGCGCTCGCGGAGGGTCTCCGCTTCGTCCGCTCCCGGACGTGGCTGTGGGGGACGCTCGCCTCGGCGGCGATCGCCTACCTCGTGTTCCTCGGCCCCGCCGAGGTGCTCCTCCCGTTCGTGGTCAAGAACGAGCTCCATGCCTCCGCGGGCACGCTCGGCCTCGTGCTCGCGGCCGGTGGCCTCGGTGCCGTCGGCGCGGCGGTGCTGATGGGACACCGCGGGCATCCCCGTCGCGATGTGACCGTCATGTACGCGACCTGGACGCTGGCGACGCTCGCAATCGCCGGCTACGGGCTCGCGACGGCCGCGTGGCAGCTGATGCTCGCCTGCCTCGTGTTCAACGGGCTCGAAGCCGCCGGCACGATCGTCTGGGCGACGATCAAGCAGCGGCACGTGCCGGGGGCACTGCTGGGACGCGTCTCCAGTCTCGACTGGCTGATCTCGATCGGGCTGCTTCCGATCTCCTTCGCGTTGACCGCACCCGTCGCGGCAGCGGTGGGCGCGCGCGCGACGCTCGTCGGGGCGGCGGTCATCGGTGCGGTCGTCACCTTGGCCGCGTACTTCCTGCCCGGCATGACGGACATCGAGCGCGTGCGCTCGGCGGACGCCGACGCGCCACTCGTTGCGACGCCGAACGCATCCGCGGCGACTCTGCGCTGACAGACTCCACGAGATGTTGCGGCTTGCGCGCCTTCCGGCCGAGCTCGTGCCGCGCGTGCCGGAGCCCGTCCGCAAGGTGCTTCGCGGTACCTACCGGGCCTACGGTCTCGCGACGGCGGGTGTGCGTGCCCTGCCCGACTTCCTGATCCTCGGCGCACAGAAGGCGGGGACGACCGCGCTGTATGCGTACCTGCGCTGGCACCCGGAGATCACCGGGCCCGCGTTCAAAGAGGTCAGCTTCTTCGACCGCCACTACGTGCGCGGCGAACGCTGGTACCGCGCGCACCTACCGGCACGCCGCTCGGGGAGGATCGTCGGCGAGGCGAGCCCGAGCTACCTCTTCCATCCGCTCGCGCCGGAGCGGGTTGCGCAGATGCTGCCGAGCGCGCGCCTGATCGTGCTGCTGCGCAATCCCGTCGACCGTGCCTTCTCGCACTACCAGCACGAGGTCGCGCTCGGCCGCGAGCCGCTTTCCTTCGAAGACGCGATCGACCGCGAGGACGAGCGCATGCGCGGCGAGGTCGAGCACATGCTTAGCGACGCGTCGTATTTCAGCGAGGC
>JBKPGW010000316.1:0-4627 GCA_046729555.1 Actinomycetota bacterium
TACCGGCAGGCCGTGCAGCGCGGGGCGCGCGGCGTCGTCGAGCCCCGCTGGGTCGAGGACGAGTGGGGTCGCGTCGAGCTCGCGACGATCGCGACCTACGGCGAGAACGTCCACACGTTTGTGAACCGCCGCGAATACTCGGGCCCGTTTCTGCCCGGCTACCGCGAGATCGCCCCGACGAACGGCCAACCGACGACCGGTGTCGGCCTGCGCGCGATCGACCATGTCGTCGGCAACGTCGAGCTCGGTCGCATGAACTACTGGGTCGAGTTCTACGAACGGACGATGGGCTTCACGAACATCATCCACTTCGGGGACGAGCAGATCCATACCGAGTACTCCGCCTTGATGTCGAAGGTGATGGCGGACGGCGAGGGCAAGATCAAGTTCCCGATCAACGAGCCGGCCGAGGGCAAGCGCAAGAGCCAGATCGAGGAGTACCTCGAGTACTTCGGCGGCCCCGGCGTGCAGCACGTCGCGTTGCTGAGCGAGGACATCGTGCGCACCGTCGAGTCGCTGCAGGAGCGGGGCATCGTCTTCCTGTCGACCCCGGACGCGTATTACGAGGACGTCGAGGAACGTGTCGGGGAGATCGGCGAGGACTGGGACGACTTGCGCCGGCTGCGCATTCTCGCCGACCGCGACGAGGAGGGCTACCTGCTGCAGATCTTCACGAAGACCGCGCAGGACCGGCCGACGCTCTTCTTCGAGGTGATCGAGCGCCACGGCGCGCGCGGGTTCGGCGAAGGGAACTTCAAGGCGCTCTTCGAGGCGATCGAGCGCGAGCAGGCGCTCCGCGGCAATCTTTAGTTTCGGCGAGCTGCTGCAAGCGCCTGTCCGGCAGGCGTCCACACTCGCAGAAACGGAGCATCGGCCCTGGCCTCTGCCGGCAAGCCCGTGGGTGATGGGGCAGACGTGGGACGACCTGCTCTTCGTCCATTACCGTGTCGCAGCCGCGACGCTGCGGCCGCTCGTGCCGGAGGGTCTCGAGGTGGAGGAGCACTCGGGCAGCGCCTGGCTCGGCGTGACGCCGTTCGTCGTGACGGGCCTGCGGGCCCGCGGCCTGCTGCCGCTGCCTTTCGCGTCGAGCTTCCGTGAGCTCAACGTGCGGACGTACGTGATGCGCGACGGCAAGCCGGGCATCTGGTTCTTCTCGCTGGACGCGTCGAGCCAGGTCGCCGTTGCTGCCGCGCGCCGCCTGTACCGGCTGCAGTACTTCCCGGCCGAGATCTCCGCGCGCCAGCGCGGCGACGAGATCCTCTACGACTGCAGCCGCGACGACGGCAAGGCGTTCAGCGCCGCGTACCGGCCGGACGGTGCCACGTTCAACGCCGAGTCTGGCTCCCTCGAGCACTTTCTCACCGAGCGGTACTGCCTCTACGCCGAGCACGAGGGCGAGCTGCACCGCGCCGAAATCCATCACCGGCCGTGGCCCTTGCAGCGGGCGCGGGCACGAATCGACCTGAACACGATGCTGCCGGTCAAGCTCGATCCGACCGAGGACCCGCTACTGCACTACTCGAAGCGCCAGGACGTCGTGATCTGGCCGCTGGAGAGCGCACCGCAAGCGTAGGCGCCTCGGGGCGTCTTCTCTACGGACACGAAAATGCTGTAGAGGAGGGATTTCAACATGAGGCGATGGCTCATTCTGCCCGTGCTACTCGTCGCAGCGGTCGCCTTCGCGGCGACCAGTCTTGCCGACCCAGGCGACAACGGGAAGGGCAAGAAGCAGGGCAAGAACAAGTTCACCTTCACGCTCGTGACGACAGACAACGGTTCGTGCGGTGAGGCCGCGGGGCCGTGGGCGAACGATGTGATCAGTCGGACGTACTCCGTCAAGGACAACGGCGACGGCACGTTCACGCTGCGCCGCACCGATCGCGGCACCTTCACGACCATCGGTGGCAAGAGCCCAGGCGCGTGTGACACCACCGGCCGGCATGGCCTTACCGTGCGCGCCGGGATCAAGGGCAAGTTCGAGGGGTACCTCGTTGGGACTGTGAAGGCGACGAGCTTCAACAAGAAGGCGACGTGCGTCCCCGCGTGCTTCACAGACACGTTCCTGGCGACGTTCTTTACCGGAGCCGAATTCTCGTGCTTCATCAATAGCACCGACTGCAAGTTCAACTTCAATTACACCGCGAAGGCGAAGCAGCAGAACATCCCGAAGCTCAAGTATCGGCACTGGCAGGACAAGGGCAAGGGCGCCGGGACGATGCTGAAGGAAGAGTTCATCGGGGACATCGCAAACACCTAGCCCTCTCACAACCGCCAACAACAGAAGAGCCCGCTTCGGCGGGCTCTTCTGTTTCACTAGCCGCGTGGATCCTCAGCGGCGGACGGCGCTGGTCTCGGTCGGCGCGGCAGTGGCGCTGATCGCGCTCAAGCTGGGCGCCGGCCTGCCCTCGCACAGCCTCGGCCTCGTCTCGGAGGCGGCGCATTCCGGGACCGACCTGATCGCGGCGCTGCTCACGTTCTTCGCGGTCGGCGTCGCCGTGCGACCGGCGGACGTGGCGCATCAGTACGGACACGGCAAGGCAGAGCATCTCGGCGCGCTCGCGGAGGGCGCGATCCTGTTCGCCGCCAGCTGCTTCATCGCGTGGCGGGCGATCACGCATCTCGTCGGCAGCCGCGACACATCCGTGGAGGCGACCTGGTACGCGCTCGCGGTGATCGCGATCGTGATCGTCGTCGACCTCAGCCGCACGCTCGTCTCGTGGCGTGCTTCGAAGCGCTACCGGAGCGCTGCACTGTCGGCGAACGCGCTGCACTTCGGCAGCGATCTGGCCGGGTCGAGCGCGGTTCTGCTCGGCCTGGTGCTGGTACGAGCCGGCTATGCCCGCGCCGACTCCGCCGCGGCGCTCTTCGTGGCCGTGATCGTGCTACTCGTTGCCGCCCGGATGATGAAGGCGAACGTCGACGTCCTGATGGACCGCGTTCCCGCTGCGGCGGAGGAGGCGGCGCGCGCAGCAATCGCAGGGATCGAGCCCGCGGTGACGCTCGAACGTCTGCGCATGCGCCAGGCGGGGCCGCGGCAGTTTGCCGACGTCGTGATCAGCGTCCCGCCCGGTGCGGCTGTCGGGCAGGGTCATGCGGCTGCGGACCAGGTCGAGGCCGCGCTGCACGCCGCGCTTCCGGGCAGCGACGTCGTCGTCCACGTCGAGCCGTCCGAGGACGAGGAGGCGATTCGGGACCGCGCCCATGCGGCGGCGCTCGGCGTGCCGCAGGTACGCGAGGTGCACAACGTCAGCGTGCTGCACGTCGGCCGGCGCACGGAGGTCTCGCTCCACTTGAAGCTGCCCGGCGAGCTGACGCTCGAAGACGCCCACGAGGTTGCGACGCAGGTCGAGCAGGCGATCGCCGCTGCGGTGCCGGAAGTCGACGCCGTGCAGACGCACCTCGAGCCGCTGGCGGAGGCGGCCGAAGGCCGTCGCCGCGACGACTCGGCGGAGCGCGACGACGTCCTGCACATCGTGCGCTCGGTCACAGGGCAGGAGCCGCGGGAGCTGCATTTCCTCGAGACGGCCGAGGGGGTCGTCGCGCACCTGACGCTCGGGCTCGAGGGGGACAGCCGGCTCACCGACGCGCATGCGCGCGCGAGCGAGATCGAGGAGCAGATCCGGCGCGTCCGTCCCGAGATCTCCGACGTCGTCGTGCACACCGAGCCGTGAAGTTGTGCATGTTCACGCCGCGAGAGCTTCAGCTCGAACGCGGGTGGCCGGGGATCATCGAGTGCGAGACGGTCGTCCAGCTCGCCGCGCAGACGTTGCAGTCGTTCTTCACCGGCGGCGGGAGGGCGCGGCACCATGCGGAATACGCGCTCGCGGACGTCGACTTCCGGGCGCCGGTCCTGCATCCGCCGTCTGTGCGCGACTTCTACGCGTTCGAACAGCACGTCAAGAGCGCGCGCGCCTCGCGCGGGCTGGAGGTACCGCCCGAGTGGTACGAGATCCCGGTTTTCTACTTCTCCAATCCGGCCGCGATCTACGGGCCGGGCGACGAGATTCCCGCTCCGGCGGAGACGCACGAGCTGGACTACGAGCTCGAGGTCGCGGCGATCATCGGGGCCGATGGGCAGATCGGCGGCTTCACGGTCATGAACGACTGGTCGGCGCGCGACCTTCAACGTGAAGAGATGAAGGTCGGGCTCGGCCCCTCCAAGGGCAAGGACTTCGCCACCAGCCTCGGGCCGATCGTGGTCACTCCGGACGAGTTCGACGGCAGCAGCGGCGTGATGACCGCCCGAGTCAACGGCGAGGAACGCTCACGGGGAGAGCTCGGCGACATGCACCACTCATGGGCAGCGATCGTGGCGCACGCCGCGCGCGACACCCGGCTAAATCCCGGCGACGTGCTCGGGTCGGGCACGGTCGGCAGCGGCTGCATCCTCGAGCACGGTGACGGCCGCTGGCTGCAGCGAGGCGACGTCGTCGAGCTCGAGGTCGAGGGGATCGGGATCCTGCGCAATGTCGTCGCTTGACTCTCCCCATGGGGAAGAGCGCATCGTGACCGTCGACATGGAACACCTGATCCCGATCGGCGAGTTCGCGGCTGCGTCCCGGCTCTCGCAGAAGGCGCTGCGCCTGTACGGCGAGAACGGCGTCCTGCCGCCGGCTTGGGTCGATCC
>JBKPGW010000317.1:0-15131 GCA_046729555.1 Actinomycetota bacterium
TACTTCTTCAACATCCAGCTCGTCGGCGACCACGTGATCGAGATCAACCCGCGCATCTCGACGATCGTCTACCAGGACGACCTCAACCTCCCCTACCTGGGCGTGAAGAGCGCACTCGGCGAGATCTCGCATGAAGAGCTCGCACAGCTGAGCGCAAGCGTGCGGCCCTCACGTCGTGCGCTGCGCTACTTCGACCAGGTCGAGTGGGACGAGAGCTCGGCGGCCGACATCGCGATGCCGCCGCGCTCGCGGATGCCGTCGAGCAGCCTCGAGTAGAGCCGGTCCCAGCCCGCCGAGGTGAGCGGGTCGAAGCGGTCCGGGTGCCAGAGGATCGCGAACGCGCCGCCGTTCACGGCCGCCCAGTCGAGCAGCGCGTTCAGCTGCGGCTCGGCACGCTTCGCCGAGAGGCCGAGATAGCGCTCCTCGGCGAGCGTTGCGTCCATCGCGGCCAGCGGGATCTCGAGGACCTGCGCAGGCGCGTCATGTTCGAAGTCCCAGGGGTGAAACGGTCGCGCGATGCCGGCCCTGAAGCCGACGGTGTCCGGAAAGCCGAGCGTGGTGTCGTAGCGGAAGTCGAGGCTCGCGATGTTCCGGTGCGGGTCTCCGCGGAGGTAGTGGTAGCGGTGACCTTCGACGGGGCCGGCGAGCGCTTCGAGCTTCGCCTTCTCCTCGGCCAGGCGCGTCGCGTCATCCGCCGCGGTGTAGCTGCCGTGCAATCCGATCTCGGCGTCGGCCTCGAGCAGCGATTCGAGGAGCCTCGGACGCAGCTCGTCGTAGGTCTCAGGCGCCGCGCCGTCGTGCGGGTCGTGGTGCGCGGCGAGGACGAAGAACGTGGAACCGTGCGCGCCGCGAGCTCGCTCGGACTCGACGATCTGCTGGAAGCGCCAGTTCGGGTCAGTGCCGCGCAGGCGGTGCACGGGCGCAACCGCGAGCGCGGTCGCCTCGCGGAGCGCGGGCGCGAGTCGCGCCTGCAACGCGTTGCGCTTGAGCCGTGCGGCTGCACCGCGCAGGCCGATGCGCGTCCAGCGCCACGGGCTGTCGACATCGTGGGTGAGCGCGACCGTGAAGCCCTTGTGTGCGAGCCCGAGCTTGCGGCGCAAGCGTTCGAGTGGGGGGTCGAGCGGATCGAGGCAGGACCATTCCGTGCGGAAGCGGCCGTGTTCGTCGTGGGGCCCGTTCCGCTCCTCCAGGCGGGCCAGGTGGAAGAAGCCTTCGGCGAGGTCGTCGCCGGCCGGGCGCTCGCCGCGGTCGACCTGCTCCCAGGCCGCGGCGTTGTAGGGCACGTCGTCCCCGAAGCCGAGCTCGGTAGCGCCGATCGAGTCGAGCACCCAGCGAGCGCGGCGCTCGACTGCCGCAGGGATCACGTGAACGCGCTCCGTGCGACCCGCGCGAGGTGCACGAGGCCGGGCTTCGGGTCGTCGAGCGCGAAGACGGCGTCGACGTACGGAGGTCGCTGCGGGGCGGGTAGCTCGCCGGGGAGAAGCGTGATCGCCCAGCGCTTGCCGCTGCCGTTCATGTGCACCTCGGTTGGGGTTTCGCCGACAAGGTCGACGTACGCGATCCGCGGGAGGTCGACGCCGCAGGCGGTTGCGAGCCCGTGCCACTGCCAAAGGCGCGCGTTGATCTCCATCAGCTTGAAGCGCCCGTCGCCCGCGTCGTGCTTGAACTCGACCTGCGAGACGCCGTGGTAGCCGAACTCGTTCAGGAGCCGGAGCGCCGCGTCGACGGCTTCCTGCTCCCAGACCGCTTCGCCGACGCGGCACGTGCCGATGCCGCGCGGCGTCTGGCGCAGCTTGCGCCCGCAGAAGACGCCGAGCACGCGGCCGTCGCGCGAGACGTAGCTCCCGACCGTGTAGAGCGTGTCGTCGCCGCCGGCGACGAACTCCTGGACGATCGGGCCGAACTCCTCGGTCTTCGCATATGCGTCTTCGAGCTCCGCGACGCTCTCGCAGCGGAACGCCTGGCGGCGGTAGCGCCGCTTGAACTCGACCGGGTGCTCGGGCTTGACGATCACGGGAAAGTCGAGCTCGCGGGCCTCGCCCGCCGAATTCGGAAAGCGCGTCTCGGGAATGTCGACGCCGGCCGCCTGCGCCTCCTCGAGCTGCGCGCGCTTGCTCTGCACGCGCTCGAGCACGTCCCAGCTCGGGAACGGCGTCAGCACGTCGAGGTCGTCTGCATAGCGTGCGATCGCGTTGAGCGAGTCGTCGTGCGTCGGGAAGACGACGACCTCGCCGAGCGCGCGCATGAAGTTGACGAAGCGCGGCTCGTCCTCGAACGGGTCCGGGCAGAGGAACCGCTCGGCATATTTGCTACGGAATCCGAGCGCGCTCGGGCGGTGATCGACGGCGAGCACACGGATCCCCGCACGCCCGAGCGACCTGATCGCAGCCAGCCCGTTCACCCACCCGACGTCGATCACAGCCGCCGCGACGCTCATGCGGCGATTCTGCCGACGGGCGGGTGTGTCCGATCCGGCCGCGTCCCAGGGACATGTCCCTCGCCTGGCACGAAAGTCAGGATATGCAGCGACTTCCCGGCAAGGGACATGTCTGGTGCGGACCTAGGGTGGGGCGCTCAACGCGACGAGAAGCCGACCGGATGCGCGCGCCCGCTTGGCGCATCGCGTCCGGCGACGAGCGCGTAGAGGCCCGCCAGCGAGGATGGGAGGGTCTCCGGGGCGGCGATCCCACGATGGCTGAGCCAGGCCACGCCCTCCTCACGGCTGAACGGCTTGAACTCGACGATCGCTGCGCAGCGGCCTGGGCGCGCGACAGCCCGGTGCAGGAAGCGCAGCTCCTCGTTCGTCGTCACGAGCACGAGCAGTCGCAGGCCCTGGCCGAGCATGCCGTCGACGACGTTGAGGAAGCGCGACAGCCCCTGCCCGGTGCGCTCCTTCGCGTCCGCACTCAGCAGCTCGCCCGTGTCCTCGAGCACAAGCAGGCGCCAGCGCTCCTCGTCCTCGTGGTCGAGGAGGACGTCGAGCATGTACTCGGCGGAGCCGAGGAACGCCTCCGGGTCGGTGACGAAGTCGAGGTCGCACCACTCGCGCCATTCCCAGCCGAGTGCCCGCAGTGCGTGCGTCTTCCCGAGGCCCGGCGGGCCGTGCCAGAGGATCAGCTGGCCACCGTCGGTCGGCACGAAGCTCGTCGCGAACAGCCGCGACAGCTCGACCCCGACGCGAGGCGGGTAGTTGCCGGCGATCTCGGCCCACGGATGGACGGCGATCGTGCGCGACCGCCTGTAGTCGTTCGCCCAGCACCGCACTGGAATCTCGCAGTCCGTCGTCGCGACGGCACGTGGGAACCGTCGCTCGAGCAGCTGTTCCGCGTCGGCCAGCGCGCCGCGCTCCACCGCGGCGACGCATGCGTAGAAGTTGCCGCGCGAGATCCGCACGTACGCGAGGCAGCGCCGCTCGACGCCGTCCGTCAGGTCGACAAATGCGCACTCCCCGCGGTCGTACGCCGCGCTGGTGAGCGTGAGGTCGGCGACCTCACCGAGGGTCTCGGCGCTCGTCGCCCACGTGATCGTGGCGATGTGGGCCAGACCTTCGCGCAGGATCGCATCGCCCAGCCGCGACCAGCTGAGATGGACGAGGTTCAGCTCCTCGTGCAGGACCAGGCCGAGCCCGGCGTCTTCCGGCGCTGCAACGAGCGATTCGAAGTCGGTGTTCGTCATGGCAATCGGCTTCTAGGACCGGCGTCGCCGGTCGTCGAGTTCAGATGGTGCGAGCCGCTCGGACGAGCGGCACGGAGTGAATCGCGCTCCATTCAGGGCGGTGAGACAGCTCTGCTAACGCAGCGCTCATCGACCCGCTTGGGCGGCCGTGCTGGATGTCCGCCACCGGGAGCAAGCGATTCACCTCCTCGAAAGCCGAAGGGACAAAACGGCTGACCACGGTAGCGGCACGCAACAACCGATGCAAGTCAGCGCAACGCGTTCAACGGGGCAAGATCCTCGGACGTCGGCGCCCACTCGCCGGCGGCGGCGTTCGCGCGTACCTGCTCGGGCCTCGTCGCACCGGCGATCACCGAGCCGATCGCCGGCTGCGCGGCGAGGCCGCCGATCGCGACCTGCAGCAACGTCAGTCCCCGCTCGTGTGCAAATGCCTCCAGCGCTTCCAGGCGGTCGAACTTCTCATCGGTCAAGACCTCATCGCGGCCGGCCAGACGTGTCCCCTCGGGAGGAGGTGCACCGCGCCGGTACTTGCCGGTGAGCAAGCCGCTGGCGAGCGGGAAGTACGGAAGCACGCCGAGGCCGAGCCGCTCGCATACCGGCAACAGCTCCGCCTCTGCCTCGCGCCGCAGCAGGGAGTACTCGTTCTGCGCGCTCACCGGCCGCGCCCAACCGTGCTTGCGCGCGAGCGCGTCGACCTCCTCCACCTGCGCCGCCTCGAGATTCGAGTGGCCGATGTAGCGCGCCTTGCCCTCGCGCACCAGCTCGTCGAGCGCGCCGAACGTCTCCTCGAACGGCGTTACGTGGTCGGGCGTGTGGTACTGGTAGAGGTCGACGTAGTCGGTACGCAGCCTCCTCAGCGACGCGTCGATCGCCTTGCGGATGTAGTCGCGCGAACCGCGCGCCTCGGTGCCGTCGCCCATGTCGCCGCCGAACTTCGTCGCCAGCACGACGCGGTCACGACGTCCCTCGAGCACCTCGCCGAGGAAGGACTCGCTCCCACCCTTGTTGCCGTAGACGTCAGCGGTGTCCAACAGCGTCACGCCGGCGTCGAGCGCGGCGTCGACGACCGCACGCGTGCCGTCGAGGTCGACGCGCATCCCGAAGTTGTTGCAACCAAGCCCGACAACCGAGACCTCCGGGCCGTCGGCTCCCAATCGCCGCGTACGCATGGCCGCCGATGCTAGAGCTTCCGACATGCGCTACCGCCGCCTTGGCTCGAGCGACCTCGAGATCTCCGAGATCAGCCTCGGCTCCTGGCTGACGTACGGCGGCGGCGTCGGGCGCGAACAGGCCGAGGCCTGCGTCGCGAAGGCGTTCGAGGTCGGGATCAACTTCATCGACACGGCGAACGTGTATTCCCGCGGAGCGGCCGAGTCACTCCTCGGTGAGATTCTCATCGGCCGGCCGCGCGATTCGTACGTCCTCGGGACGAAGCTCTACTTCCCGATGAACGGTGACCGCGGCCTGTCGCGCGAGCAGGTCTTCAAGCAGCTCGACCTCTCGCTCCTCCGCCTCCGCACCGACTACATCGACCTCTACCAGTGCCACCGCTACGACTTCGACACGCCGCTCGGGGAGACGACGGAGGCGCTCACCGAGGTCGTGCGCCAGGGGAAGGTTCGCTACCTCGGCTTCAGCGAATGGCCGCCCGACCGCATCCAGGCATCACTCGATCTGCCGAACGTGGAGAAGTTCGTCTCCAGCCAGCCGCAGTACTCGCTCCTCTGGCGTGAGCCCGAACGCGAGGTCTTCCCGCTCTGCGCCGCCAACGGGATCTCGCAGATCGTCTGGTCGCCGCTCGCCCAGGGCACGCTCACGGGGAAGTACAAGCCCGGGGAGGCCGCGCCGCCGGGCACGCGCGCTGCATCCCGCGACATGGGCTGGGCGATGGACCGCTTCCGCGACGACGACGTGCTCGGGGCCGTGCAAGGCCTGCAGCCGATCGCCGACGGGATGGGGATATCGATGGCCCAGCTCGCACTTGCCTGGGTCCTGCGCCGCCCGGAAGTCGCCGCAGCGATCATCGGCGCCAGCCGCCCGGAACAGGTGGAGGAAAACGCCGCCGCATCGGGGATCGAGCTGGACGAGGAGACGCTGCGCGCGATCGACGACGCCGTCGGGACACTCGCGACCGTGTCCTAGGCAGCGAGCAGGCCCGTCACGTACATCGCGACGATCCCGGCGAGGAAGCCTCCGATCACCCAGCCAGAACGCAGCCCGCCCGCAGCCCGGCGCGCGACATAGCGACCGACCTCGACGACGACTTCGAGCGCCGCGCCGGCCGCGGCGGCGAAGAAGACGACGGCGAGGAAGTCCGACGACGCAAAGCCACCGAGCCACGCGCCGAGGATTGCCGGAGCGCCGGCGATCAGGGCGAGCAGCGCGAGGCGGCTGACCCGGACACCGGCGCCGCTTTCGGCGGCCGGCGCGGCGATGCCGAGCCCTTCGGTGACGTTGTGGATCATGAAGCCGACGATCAGAAACGTCCCGAGCGTCAGTTCACCGAACGCAAACGACGTCCCGATCGCAAGGCCTTCGCCGAAGTTGTGGACGCCGATGCCGACCGCGACGAGCAACGCGAGCGCGGCCGCCCCGACAGCGGCACTCTGTTCGCCCGCAAGCCGCGTCCCGAGGAACGTCATCGTCAGATAGCTGAGCGCGACGCCAAGCAGCACGAGCCCTGCGCCCGCGACCGGTTCGGGCAGCTGCGCCTGCCGCTCGAATGCCTCGCCCAAGGCCTCGATCCCGAGGAACGTCAGCAACCCCGCCGTGAGCGCCATAAACGCCGCGAGCCAACGAGGATCTGCCCGTCGCAGGGAGGGCAGCCACAACAGTCCGAGCGCGATGGGGACGACTCCTACGAGGAACCCGATCACGCCGTAGCCGAGGAACCCTTTGACGCTTACACCCGGCGTCTCCACTGCTGCGGCGATCTCCTCAGTCGTCTCGATCCCGGTCGAACTGGTTACGCCCACGGAGATCGGCTCGTCCTCGACCCATTCGTACGGGATGACGATCGTCGCCGAGCGGAGACGACCTAGCTCTCGGTCACCGTCGACCGAGAACGGGACGATGGCGTTGTCGACCGCGACCGACGCGATCGTCAGATCGTCGCGCTGCGGATTCGTGACGCGGATCTTGATCTCGCCCGGCTTGAACTCGACCCTCCGGATGTCGAACTCGTCGAGCGACGGCGGATTGCGCCCGATCAGGTCGACAAGCGATCCGCCGCTCGTCACGAAGACACCGACGACCGCTGCGAGCAGGACCACGGGCACGACGGCCCAGATCCGGCCCGCCACTAATCGACCACCTCGAAGAACCCCATCCAGCCGAGCTCCGTGAACTCCGATTGGTGCGCGTGGAACATGAAGCGGCCCGCGTTCGCGAAGTCGATCTCGATGATCCCGCGCTGACCCTGGCAAAGCATCACGGTGTCCGTGTACTCGAACGCGTCGCCCGAGCCCGTCGGGTAGTAGCGGAAGAAATCTCCGTGGAGATGGAACGAGTTGAGCAGATCGAACTCCGTCAGGTTCGCGATGTAGATGCGCACGGTCTGCGAGCGACGCACCCGGATCGGATAACGCGCGTAATAGAACGACCGGCCGTTGACCGTGTAGAAGTTGTTCTCACCGTCGCCGTCGGTGTCGAAGCCGTTCATCACCATTACGAGCTCTTGCGCCGGCCTGCGAGGCTTCGCGGGGTCGATGATGAAGGCGCCGTAGAGACCCTTGTGAATGTGCTTCTTCAGCGGTGTCGAGTGACAGTGGTAGAGATGCATCCCGTACGGCCGCGCTGGAAACTCATACGTGAACGTTCGGCCCGGATCGACTACCTCGAAGACGCCGTCCATGTCAGCCGGATGGATGCCGTGGAAGTGAATCGTGTGCGGATGCGAGCCCGCGTTGACGAGGTGCACGCGCAGGAGATCACCCTCCGTCGCACGGATAACCGGCCCGGGAACGGTGCCGTTGTACGTCCACGCGGCGAAGAACACGCCCGGAGCGACCTCCACCTCGTGGTCGTGCGCGATCAGTTGGTACTCGTGCACCCGGCCAGGCCGGTGAGCCCCGGCCGGAGGTGGGTAGAGCAGGGCGTCGAGGTCGTGCGGACCGCCGACCGCCGGGGTGCCGTCGCCCACCATGGCCGCGCCCGCGAGCATGTGTCCCTCATGTCCGTCGTGCACCGCTGCGCTCGCCGTCCGGTCAAAAGCAAGCTTGGACAGCGCCGGCGCGGCGACGAGCGGCGCAGCCCCGGCGAGCAACTTGCGGCGGCTCAACCGAGATTTAGGCATGCCTAAATCTTATCGCAGAGGAGGATCGTCTAAGCCACGACCCGGTAGACCTCGAACACCTCAGCGAAGTCACGGTTCACATTGACGCCGTGCGTGCGTGCGAGATTGCGGATGTACTCGGGATCGCTGTAGCGCCGGTGCTGCTGCGACTCGTATTTCGCGAGGGCCGCCACCTTCCTGTCCACGTGCTCCTGCTGCAGCGACATGTACGCCTGGTAGGCGAAGTCGAAGTTGTTCCACGGAATCTCGTAGCCGAGGATCGTCGTCCGCTTGAACGCGCGCAGGCTTTCCGCGGCGATCACCTGGTGGTCCTGGTGAATGTCGTGCAGGCTCGGCTGGAAGACGGCGTCCGGTCGCCACTCCTCCCACAGGGCGACGAGCAGCTCGAGGATGTCCTGCCGGTGCTCGGGGAAGGTGCGGACGTCGAAGTCGTGGACCGTCAGGTTCTCGGGAGCGATCCCGAGCTTCGCCGTTGCCTCCTTCACCTCACGTGCGAGCGTGTCCGGTGGAAAGCCGTCGGGCAGCGAGCGCGTTGCGATCGAGAACGCGACATAGCGCACGTGGGAACCGCCCTCCACGAGCCGCGCCATCGTTCCGCCGGCACCGAACTCGCCGTCGTCGGTGTGTGGAGCGAGGACGAGCACGCGTTCCCAGGCGCCGATCACGCGGCCTTTCCTATCACGCAACCGTAGGCTTCGGTTTCATGCCTCACGGCGACCTGGCTCAACTTGCGGCGGTCGTCGGCGCCGTCGGCGCTGCGATCTTGCTCCTGTCGCGAACGCGCGTGGAGCTGATCGGCGGGCTCGCAATTGCCGCGGCCGGCGAGGCAATGCTCGCCGTGGCCCTGATCCCGGGGCACGACTTGAAGCTGTTCGTCACACCGGCGACGCATCTCGCTGCGCTGATCTTCGGCTTGCTCGCCGTCGGCGCGGCTGCGTGGGCGTTCGTGCGCTGGCCTACCGCCGTCCCGGTCGTCCTGCTCGCGGCGGCGCCGTTTCGCATCTCGACGTCTGTTGGGACGCAGAAGGCGTACCTGCTCGATCCGCTGTACGTCGTCCTCGCCGCGGCACTGCTCGCCCTGGTCGTGCGCGCCGCTCGGGGCAACGCGGGCCGACCGCTGCCGCGCCTGCTGGCCGTCCCCGCTGCGGCGTTCCTCCTGCTCGCCGGCGTCTCGTTGCTGTGGACGAAGGACCTGCGCCAGGGGAGCATCGAGCTGCTCTTCTTCCTCTTCCCGTTCTCGACGCTCGTCGTCGCCGTCGTCAGATCGCCGTTCCGCTCCTGGCATCCGCGCGCGCTCGCGGTGACGCTCGTCGCGCTCGCAGCCCTCTTCTCGGCGGTCTCGCTCTTCCAGCGAGTCACCCACGGTCATCTGCTCGCCAGCGACGTGGAGCGCGCCAATGCGTACACGACCTACTTCCGGGTGACGTCACTCTTCAAGGATCCGAGTGTCTTCGGCCGGCACGTCGTGATCGCAATCGGCGTGCTGCTGGTCGCGATCTGGCTCGGACGAGTCGGCTTCTGGCTCGGCGCCGGCCTGATCGCGTTCCTCTGGGCTGGACTGCTCTTCGCCTATTCGCAGTCGAGCTTCGTCGCACTGTTCGCGGTCGCCGTCGCAGTCTCGTTCGTGCTCGGCGGCCCGCGGCTGCGACGCGTCCTCGTCGTCGGCGCCGCCGCCGCCGTGATCGCCGGCGCCGCCTTCGTCGCGGCAACCGCGGTGAGCGACTCGGCGCGCCAGGCCACGAGCGGACGCACGCGCCTGGCACGTGTCACCTGGGTCGTGTTCGAGAACCACCCGGTGGTGGGAGTGGGCATCGGCGGCCAGCCGGAGGCGAGCAAGGAGGAAGCCAACACGCAGCTCTCCGCCAAGCGCGACCGCTCGCACACGACGCCGCTCACTGTCGCGGCTGAGCTCGGGATCGTCGGCTTCCTCGTCTATGCAGCGCTAATGGCGGCCGCGATCCGGCTGCTCTACCTCGTGACGAAGCAACGCCGGGCGCTCGGCCTCGGCGCCTCCGCCGTTTTCCTCGCGTTGTTCGTGCACTCCCTCTTCTACGCGGGCTTCTTCGAGGACCCGATCGTCTGGGGGGTGATCGGCGTCGCAGCGTGGGCACTCGCCGTCACGGCGTCGGCCGCCGCTGGCACACTAGCCCTCGCCGGGTGCGTCGACGGATCCTCCTCAGCCTCGCAATCCTTGGGCTCCTCGTCGCCGGTGCCGGTCTCGCCGTCTTCCTCAAGGCCCGCGAGCGCCCCCAAGGAAAGCTCGACACCGAGCTGAAGGGCGTCTCAGTCGAGACCGCGGACACCGGCCCGATCAAGGTGCCGAAGAAGGGGCACCGCATCGTCTACGACAAGCAGTGCTGGCTGAACTTCGGGGGCAACCCGCAACGCACGCTCGCCCGCCCGTCGATCGACATCGGGTTGCCGCTGCGCCACTACTGGGTGACAGGGCTCGGCAGCTACATCGAGTACCCACCGAGCTACTGCGGCGGGATCCTGTACGTGAACACCTTCGGCGGGAAGACGGTCGCGCTCAACTCGTACAACGGCCACGTCATCTGGCAACGGAAAGGCGGCCGTAAGCCGTCCACGCCGGCGATCGCCGGGCCCCGACTGATCGTCTCGTCGCACGACGGCTACGTCACGGCGTACAACCGCTTCAACGGACGCCGCCTGTGGCGGCTGAAGGTCGCCGCCAAGGTGGAGTCGTCACCCGTCGCGCTTCGCCGGCTGGTCTACTTCGGGGCGACCGACGGCCGGCTGTTCGCCGTCTACGTCCGTACCGGCCGCATCAAGTGGGCATACGACACGGGCGGAAGGATCAACTCGAGCCCCTCCATCCTCGGCAATCGCATCTACGTGTCGACGTACGCCGGCTCGATCTGGTGCCTGAACCGCGGCAACGGCCACAAGATCTGGAGCCACTACCTCAGTCGCGACTTCGTCCGCTACGAGAGCTTCTACGCGAGCGCGTCGACCGACGGGAAGCGGCTGTTCACGATCTCGCGCTCGGGCGGCGTGTATGCGCTCTCCGCACGAGACGGACATGTGATCTGGCGCTCGAGCGTCAACTCGTGGGGCTACGCGACGCCCGCTGTCGCACATGGCCGCGTCTTCTTCGGCGGCTTCGACGGCCGCCTGCGCGCGCTGCGCGCGAGCACCGGTCAGGTGATCTGGAGCCGCCGCCTCGGCGGCCGCTTCCTCGGGCCGGCATTCGTCGCCGGCCCGTACGTCTTCTTCTCGAACCTCGAGCGCCACACGTACGGCCTGCGCGCATCCGACGGCAAAGTGCTCTGGCACCTCAACATCGGCAAGTACTCGCCCGGGATCGTCACGGAGCGCCACTACTTCTTCACGCTCAACGGGATCGTCCAGGCGTGGCACGGCAAGCGGAGCCCGCAGATCCTCGAGTTGGAGCGCCGGAAGCTAGCGAAGCGGCGGGTGACGACGGCGCCAAAGGGGTGAGCGCCGGAGCGCGAAGCTCGCGCCGCGCCACGCGAGCGCACGGGTCGTGTACGACGCCCGCCTGAGCCGGCCGCCCACATCGGGCGCCTGCGCCGTCTCGTAGCCGAGCTCGCGCAGGAGATCGCCGGCCACGTGTTCGAACGCCGTCACATCCGACGGCGACATCTGCATGCGCCAGTCGCGCAACCCCTGCGTGGGCGGCTGCTTGAGGCTCTGCTGGTGAGGCTTCGCCGAGACGTCGACGTTGCCGGCGTAGTCGGTCAGCCCGGGCTCGTACTCCAACTCGGCGAACTCGCAGACACGCCGCAGAGCCGACTCGGCCTCCGCAACCAGATCCTCGTACCGCACCTCCAGATACCGCCGTCCGACGCGGCGGCCGAGCCGGCGCGCAGCCGCGACCTCCGCGCGCCACTGGCAGGCGAAATCCGCGGGCGTGCCGGGATGCATCCACGTCTCCGTGACGATTCCCCGCGGCATCGCCAGGAAGGAGGTCGCCGCGTCACGGCCGTCGCGGATCAGGTGGACGAACAGCGCATCCGGGAACAGTCGTTCCAGCAGGCGCAGGTTCTGCATGTACATCGGCGTCTTGTCCCCCCAGCGCGGCTTGCCGCGCTCCTCTGCGTAGACCGCGAAGACCGTGCCGATCGCGGCGCCGATCGGCATGCCGTCGTGCAGGCGGGCGCGCACCCTGTCGAGCGACACCTCCCAGTCCGCCACCGTGTTCAGGCGGCGCAGGTCGTCGACGAACTCGTCCGGGTCGACGCGTCTCAAGTGGCGGTCCGCCAGTTGGGGCACGAAGTACGACTCGTCCGGGACGGCGAGCTGCGAGTGCCGGTCGAGCATCACGCGGAGCAGCGTCGTGCCCGAACGGCGCACGCCGAGGATCAGGAGCGGCGGCCCGCCCGGTGTCGCCGTCACCGAATCAGCGTCGGTGCGGACCGATTGCCGGCCAGATCCTCCGCCAGGAGGACGAGACGATGGTGCCGCGCTCGCACCGGCCGGCCGTTGACGCGGCCGTACCAGGTGAAGTGCCAGCGACGCAGGGTGTAGTACGTGTAGACGGCTCGCCGTCCGTCCACGATCAGGATGGCGTGTGCCGGCTCCGAGGCCCGGTACGAGACGGTCAGCTTCGGCCCGTTGCTGCGCAGCCCTGTGACCGTGATCGACGGCGGCTGCGTGTCCACGCGGATCGGATTCGGCAGGTCGATCGTCCGCTGCGCCCGCAGCATGTGCACGACGGCGTAGTAGATGCCGTCCGGCACGACGGCGCCCGCCGCATCGCGCCCGTTCCAGCGTGCGTGCACGAGCCCTTTGCCGAACTCGCCGTTCGCGATTGTCAGCTCACGCCCGTCGAGCCGGATCGCGATGCGGAGATGATCGGAGCGCCGCAACGAGAACCGGATCTTCGCCGCCTGCGAATCGCACTCGCACACGGGCGAGAAGACCTTATCGACGCGCGTCTGCGAGATCGGGCTCGGCTCGAGCTTCAAACGCTGCGTCACCGCGAAGGCCGTCGCCGTCGCCGTCAGCAGGACCAGTGCGAGGACTGTCGGCGCGTTCCGGCTCACGGCCGCGGAATTCTACGGCGAGCCAAACGGCGAACGCGGCAAGTCCAAGGCCGAGCCCGACCGCAATCACGTAGCTCGACTCCGGAACGTCGAGGAGCTTGATGCCGCTGAGCGCGAGCACGCCGGCCAGCCCGAGGCGCAGTGCGTCCTGGGGAAGGTGCAGCGTGAACCGGCTCGAGACCCAGATGCCGGGAATCGAGCCGAGCAGGAGCCACGCCATTGCGTGGAGGTCGACGTTGCCCTGCACGAGGTGGCCCAAGCCTGCGACCCACAGCAGAGCCGCGGCGTGGAAGATGTCCGTCCCGACGATGCGGGCGATCGTCAGCGGGTAGATCATCACCATCACGAGCCCGAAGAAGGTTCCGCTGCCGACGGACGTCAGCCCCACGATGAAGCCGAACACGGCGCCCACGATCACGGCGCGCACCCTGTCCTTCCGTTGCATCACGAAGCCGGCCTCGGTCGGCTGGATGCCGCGCTTGACGAACGTCTTCAACGCGAGACCGACTGCGCCGAGCACGAGCGCCGCTCCGATCGCATACCCCTCGGCCGACTGCACGCCGTCGCCATACGCGTCCTCCAGCCAGCTCGCGACCGCAACGCCGAGGAGCGACAGCGGGCCGGAGCCGAGGAACATCCACAGCGTCAGGTGGGCATGGACGTTGCCGAGCCGGCGATGTCGCACCGCGCCGAAGGTCTTGAAGACGGCGCCGTGGAGGATGTCGGTTCCGACCGCGTAGGTCGGCTTGAAGCCGAAGAGCAGGACGAGGATCGGCGTCAGCAGCGCGCCGCCGCCCATCCCCGTCAGCCCGACCAGGATGCCGATCAGCAGACCCGTGAGCGTGAACTGCCAGGTCACGCTCGATAAGCCTCGATCAGGACCTCCGCGACCTCGGGACGCGAGAACTCCTGCGGCGGCAGCTCACCCGTGCCGAGCATCTCTCGGACCTTCGTTCCGGAGAGGAAGACGTGCTCCTCCAAGCCGTGCGGGCACGTCTTCGCGGACGCCATCGAGCCGCACGACCTGCACCAGAACGAGTGCTCGAAGAACATCGGCTCGATGTCGAGCTCGTGCGGCTCGAACTCGTCGAAGATCAGCTGCGCATCATAGGTCCCGTAGTAGTCGCCCACGCCCGCGTGGTCGCGGCCGACGATGAAGTGCGAGCAGCCGTAGTTCTTGCGGCAGATGGCATGCCAGATCGCCTCGCGCGGGCCCGCGTAGCGCATCGCGGCGGGGAAGGCGCTGAGCACCACGCGGTCGGCCGGGTAGTACCCGTCGAGCAGCACGCGGTAGCACTCGACGCGTGTCGCAGCAGGAACGTCGTCGGACTTTGTGTCGCCGACGAGCGGATGGATCAGGAGCCCGTCGACCGTCTCGAGCGCGACCTTCGTCAGGTACTCGTGCGCGCGGTGGATCGGGTTGCGCGTCTGGAAGCCGACGACGCGCTTCCAGCCCCGCTCGGCGAACGCGGCGCGCGTCTCGGCCGGGTCGAGCGCCAGTTGCGGGAACGGTGCCTCCGCCCGCTCGAAGACCGTGACGCGGCCGGCGAGGTACAGCGGCTTCTGCGCGTAGAGGCGCTCGACGCCTGGATGCTTCGCGTCGGTCGTGCCGAACGCCTGCTGCGCTTCGCGCTCCTTGTCGTACTCGTAGACGTCCTCCACCTCGAGGACGGCGTGATCTGCGAGCGCGACGCGATCGGAGCGCGGCGCCTCGTCGACGGAGAGACAGACGGGCAGAGCCCAGGGCAGCCCGTTCGCGAGCCGCATGTTCTCGAGCACGGACTCGTAGTCCTCGCGGCCCATGAACCCCGTCAGCGGGGAGAGCGCCCCCGACGCGAGCATGTCCAGGTCGGACAACTCGCGCGACGTCAGCGTGAGTGTCTCGAGCGAGTCGAGGTCCGCAGGGCGTTCGCCGGTGCGATCCACCAGCTCGCCGCCGTGCGGCGCAATCAGCTTCGCCTCGGTCGCGACGCTCACGCCGTCACCGCTGCAGGAATCAGGCCCTGCTCCTCGAGCAGCTCGAGGATGCGCTGCGCGCTCTGCCCGGGCTCCTCGTGCTCGGACTCGATGCGGATCTCGGGATCCTCAGGCGCCTCGTAGGGGTCGGACACGCCGGTGAACTCCTTGATCTC
>JBKPGW010000318.1:0-9080 GCA_046729555.1 Actinomycetota bacterium
CGCAGCTCGGGATCAAGCCCACGAAGGAGGCGATGCAGTACGCCTTCGACAAGGGGCTCGATCTGGTGGAGGTCGCGTCGCAGGCAGATCCGCCCGTCGCACGGGTGATGGACTACGGGAAGTACCGCTACGAGCAGGAGCAGAAGGCCAAGCTCGCCCGCAAGCATCAGACGCAGATCAACATCAAGGAGATCAAGCTCAGGCCGAAGATCGGAGCTCACGACTACAACACGAAGAAGGGACACGTCCAGCGCTTCCTGAACCAGCGCGCCAAGGTCAAGGTGACGATCATGTTCAGGGGTCGCGAGACGAGCCATCCCGAGCGTGGCCGCGACCTGCTGATGCGTCTCGCCGAAGACGTGAGCGAGGTCGGTCAGATCGAGTCGCAACCGCTGCTCGACGGCCGCAACATGGTGATGGTGCTGGCGCCTACGAAGAATGCGGGGATGAAGAGGGAAGATGCCCAAAACGAAAACATCGAGCAGCGCCAAGAAGCGGTTTAAGGTCACCGCCGGCGGCAAGCTGCTGCGGCGGCATGCGATGAAGAGCCACAACTTGACGAAGAAGACCTCGAAGCGGAAGCGCGGCTTCCGGAAGGACACGCCCGTCGCAGGTGTCGACACGAGGGCGGTGCGGCAGCTGCTGGGCGGAAGGGGGAAGCGCTAAATGCCCCGCGTGAAGCGTTCCGTCGCGTCCCGCAAGAAGCGGCGCAAGGTTCTCGGCCAGGCGAAGGGTTACTGGGGGCTGAAGAAGTCCTCGTACCGGTACGCGAAGGACCAGGTCGACCACTCGCTCACCTACGCGTACCGCGACCGCAAGAACAAGAAGCGGGCGTTCCGCCGGCTCTGGATCATGCGCATCAACGCGGGCGCGCGCGCGAACGGGCTCTCGTACAACCAGTTCATCGCCGGGCTGAAGAAGGCCGAGATCGAGCTCGACCGCAAGGTGCTCGCCGATCTCGCCGTCGAGGATCCGCAGGCGTTCGGCGCCATTGCCGAGCGTGCGAAGTCCGCACTGAGTACCTGATCACCTCTCGCGAGAACGAGAAGCTCAAGCTCGTCCGCAAGCTGCACGAGCGGCGCTGGCGCGACAAGCTCGGCCTCTTCGTCGCGGAGGGTGAGGATCTCGTCGACGCGGCGCTCGGCGCCGGCTTCGAGGCGATCGACGTCCTCGTCGCCGGCGAGAACATCGAGCCCGCGCTGCTCGCCGAGGTGTCGACGCTGGGTCATCCGCCACGCGTCATGGGCATCTTCCACCAGCGTCAATCCTCTGGCGCGGCGGACGTGACGCTCGCGCTCTGGCGCGTGTCGGATCCGGGCAACGTCGGCACGCTGTTGCGTTCAGCGGATGCGTTCGGCGCCGCTGTCGCGCTGTCGGAAGGCTGCGCCGATCCGTTCGGGCCGAAAGCGCTGCGGGCCGCGATGGGCTCGACGTTCCGTGTGGCGTTGCGCGGCTTCGACGTGCCACTGGGCTCGGTCGCACTCGTTGCAGACGGGGGTGAGCCGCTCGAGGAGCTCGCCCTCGAGCGCTACTCGACATTCGTGCTCGGGTCGGAACGCGAGGGGCTCCCCGACGATGTGCTCCAACGCTGCGATGTCAAGGCGACGATCCCGACGTCCCGGGTCGAGTCGCTCAATGTCGCGATGGCGGGGACGATCGTCCTGTACGAGCGGCGTCGAAGATCAGGGGTCTGACCCCGGAGGGTCAGACCCCAGCCTTTGGGGTTCGCCGCGCGATCCAGACGGTGTCGTCGCCGCCTGTGAACGGCGTGCGGTCGAACCAGCCGTAGCACGCCGCCACCTCGAAGCCGCTCTCTTGGAGCAGCGCGCGCCACTCGCCCGGAGACAGCCACGCCAGCGCCATCGTCGTCTCGCCGTCGGGACCCCGGACGGTCAGGGTCAGCGTGCGCGCGACCTCGTCCCAGACCGCGTGCTCGAAGATCCCGGGCTCGCGTTCGAGCCAGCGCTCGTGTGTCTGGGCGATGTCCTCCGCGCCCGGGGTGAAGACGTCGAAGACAAAGCGTCCGCCTGGTGGCAGCAGCCGATGGACGGCCGTGAGCACCCGCCGCCGGTCCTCGTCAGTGTGCATGTGCAGCAGCGAGCGGAACGGGCAGATCACGAGCGGCACCTGGTCGTCCACCGGCGGCTCGCGCAGGTCGCCGACGCGAAGGTCGACCTCAACGCCGGCGAGCGCGGCTCGGCGGGCGCAGACGTCGAGCATCCTGCGCGACGAGTCGACGCCGATCACTCGGATCCCGTCCGCGGCGATCGGCACCGCGATGCGGCCGGTGCCGACGCCGAGCTCGACGACCGGTCCGCCCGAACGTCGCGCCTCCTCCAGGTAGAAGGCGACGTCCTCGACCACGCTCGCGCTCCACGGGTCGTACAGCTCGGCGATGGAGTCGTACGGGCTCGACATCACCGCTATGGTTCCAACATGGCGTCTACGCGCGCACGCTTCGCCTTTATCCCGCCCCGGCTCGCCGGGGACGGGAGCTAACGCGCGCGCAGCCACCGATCCTCCACGAGCCGGGGCATTGCAGAGCTACTGCCCTGGACCGCGAAAGGAGGAAAGGCATGGAGAAACGATCCGTTACAGTCGCCGCCGTGGACGTCGAGGCCCTCGAGCGCGAAGCTCAAGGTGCGATCGCGGCCGCGTCCACGCGCGCGGCGCTCGACGAGGCGCGCGTCCGCTATCTCGGCCGCAAGAGCGAGCTGAAGCAGGCGCTGCGCGGCGTCCGCGACCGCGAGAGCGGGATGGCGCTCAACGCCGTGCGCGAGCGCCTCGAAGCCGCCTTCGACGCCCGTGAGGCCGAGCTCGAACGGGCCGAGCTCGACCGTGCGCTGACGGAGGAGAAGATCGACGTCACGCTGCCCGGGACGCCGTTCCCGCGCGGGCACTTCCATCTGCTCACGCAGATGCGCCGCGAGATCGAGGACACCTTCCTCGGGCTCGGCTACGAGGTCTTCGACGGGCCCGAGGTCGAGGACGTCTACTACAACTTCGACGCGCTCAACACGCCGGAAGGGCATCCGAGCCGCTCGGTGATCGACACCTTCTACCTCGCGGACGACGTCGTGCTGCGCACGCACACGTCCCCGGGACAGATCCGATACATGCAGGCGCACGAGCCGCCGGTGTACATGGTCTCGCTCGGCCGCTGCTACCGGCGCGACACGCCCGACCCCACGCACACGCCGACGTTCCATCAGGTCGAAGGGCTCGCCGTCGACCGGACGATCACGCTCGCCGACCTGAAGGGCACGCTGCTGCACCTCGCGCGGATCCTCTTCGGTGAGGAGCGCGAGGTCCGCGTCCGCACCAGCTTCTTCCCGTTCACGGAGCCGTCGGCCGAGTTCGACGTGTCCTGTTTTCTGTGCGCCGGCAGCGGCTGCAATGTCTGCAAGTGGTCGGGCTGGATCGAGATGGGCGGTTGCGGCGTCGTCGACCCGAACGTGTTCGAGCAGGTCGGGTACGACCCCGAGCGCTGGTCCGGCTTCGCGTTCGGCCTCGGGATCGATCGGATCGCGATGCTCCGCAACGGTCTCCCCGATCTGCGCCTGCACTGGGAGAACGACCTCCGCTACCTGGCGCAGTTCTGATGATGCGCGTTCCGGTCAGCTGGCTGAAGGAGTACGTCGCGTTCGACGTGCCAGTCGAAGAGGTCGCTGCGCGGCTCGTGATCGCGAGCTGCGAGGTCGACCGGATCGTCAAGCGTGGCGTGCCTGACGCGAACGGCAACCTCGGCCTGTACCGCGTCGGCCGCGTCGTCGAGGCCGGCAAGCATCCGAACGCCGACCGGCTGCAGCTATGCCGCGTCGACGTCGGCGACGCAGAGCCGCGGCAGATCGTCTGCGGCGCCTGGAACTTCGGGGCCGGCGCGACGGTCGCGGTCGCGCTTCCCGGTGCCGTCCTGCCGGACGGCCAGCGCCTGGAGCAGGCGAAGCTGCGTGGCACCGTCTCCGACGGGATGATCCTCTCCGAGCGCGAGCTGGAGCTCGGTGTCGAGCACACCGGCATCCTCGTCCTCGACGACGGGCCCGAGCCGGGCACGCCGCTCGCCGACGTCCTGCCGCTGTCGGACGACGTGCTCGAGCTCGAGACCGGGCACAACCGTCCCGACCTTCTGTCCGTGTACGGGATCGCGCGCGAGGTCGCCGCGCTCCTCGACGTGGAGCTCGCACCGCCGCCCGGCGTCGATCCGCAGCGCTCCGACGACGAGACGGTCGACGTGCAGATCGAGGACTTCGAGGGCTGTCCGCGTTACATCGGTCGGACGTTCCGCGAAGTTCGCATCGCGTCGTCGCCGCCGTGGTTGAAGGCGCGCCTGCTCGCCGCCGGCATGCGCCCGATCTCGAACGTCGTCGACCTCACGAACTACGTGATGCTCGGTCTTGGCAATCCGCTGCACGCGTTCGACCAGGCGAAGCTCCGCGAGCGGCGGATCGTGGTGCGGCGCGCCCGGAAGAGCGAACAGATGAGAACGCTCGACGACACGTTGCGATCGCTCGACGAGCAGGACCTCGTGATCGCGGACGCCGAGCACGCGGTCGCGATCGCCGGGATCATGGGCTCGCTCGAGAGCGAGGTCGACGAGCAGACGACGGACGTGCTGCTCGAGGCCGCGAACTTCGAGCCGCTGACGATCCACCGCTCGTCCGAGCGGCTGCGTCTCCGCACCGAAGGCTCGAACCGCTGGGAGAAGGGCGTCGACCCGTACCTGGCCGAGCAGGCGGCGAAGCTCGCGACCGAGCTGCTGGTCCAGCTCACCGGCGCCCGCTGGACCGGCCACGTCGACGTGCGACGCGAGCTTCCGGACCGTCCCGTCGTGCATCTGCGACCGGAGCGCACGGACCTCCTCGTCGGCTTGCGCACGGAGCCGGAGGAGCAGCGCGCCATCCTCGAGCGCATCGGCTTCGATGTCGCCGCGGACTGGACGGTTACCGTCCCCACGTGGCGGGCACGCGACGTGACACGCGAGGCCGACCTGGTCGAAGAGGTGGCGCGCTTCCGGCTCGACGAAGTGCCGTTCACGCTGCCTCAGCGCACCGTCATGTTCGGACGGCTCTCGAGAGATCAGCAGCTGCGCCGGGTCGTCGAGGACGTGCTTGTCGGCTGCGGCTTCTCCGAGGCCTACAACTGGAGCCTCGTCCCGGAGGACGACGACGCGAAGGCGCTCCGGCTGCCGGAGCCGCTCAGTGTCGACCAGGCGGTCCTGCGCACGACCCTCCGGCGCGGGCTGGTCGAATCGGCGCAGCGCAACGTCGACGCGGGCGCCGACGACGTTGCACTGTTCGAGATCGCGCGCGTTTATCTACCCTCCGGCGAGAAGCTGCCGGACGAGCGCTGGCACGTCGGCGCGATCGCGTCGGGGGGCTTCGAGCGGGCGAAGGGCGCCGTCGAGACGCTGCACGAGGCGCTGAAGGTCGAGCTGCGCGTCGAGGCGGCGCCGCAGCCCTTCCTCCATCCGGGCAAGGCGGCGCGCCTCGACTCGGGCTGGGTCGGCGAGCTGCACCCTGCACTGCTCGACGGCAGCTGGGGGATCTTCGAGCTCGATCTCGCCACGTTGTTCGCGGCCGTTCCCGACGTCGTCCACTATGAGGACGTCATCACCTACCCACCCGTCCGGCAGGACCTCGCCTTCGTCGTCAGCGAGGACGTCTCGGCCGGGGAGCTGGTCGCGGCCGCCCGGGAGGCGGCGGGCGCCGACCTGCGCGAGATGCGCCCCTTCGATGTGTACCGAGGCGATCAGACTGGCCCCGGCAAGAAGTCGATCGCCTTCGCGGTCTCGTTCCAGTCGTCTGAGGGCACGCTGACCGACGAGGACGCCGCGGAGCTCAGGAACCGCATCGTCACGGCCCTCGGGGCCCGCTTCGGCGCTCAGCTTCGCGCATGAAGGGGCCAATATGGCTCGGCCTGCGACAAATCCGAACGGCCGACGCTTCCGTAGAGTCCGGGCATGAGCACACGAATCGCGCTCGTCACGCTGCTCGCGGCTCTCGTGCTCCCGTCCGCCGTCGCGCAGGCCGATAACCCGCGGCTGGTCGCGCTCGTCGGGACGAACGACGGCTTCGTCATCTCGCTACGGGACTCGGCCGGCAACATCGTCGCCAAGCTCGACCCCGGCACCTACGACATCGCGGTCAGCGACCGCTCCGAGGCACACAACTTTCACCTGAGAGGGCCGGGCGTCGACATGTCGACGCCGATTGGCGACAAGCAGGAGACGACGTGGACGGTCACGTTCACCGACGGCCGGTACACGTTCGTGTGCGATGCGCACGCGAGCACGATGCGCGGCTACTTCCTAGCCGGGAACGTGGCGACGACGTCGCTCGCGGGAAGCGTGGGACTGCGCAAGACGATTTCGCTGAAACCGAAGTCCGCGCTGCCGGGCCCGGCGGCGATCGCCGTCAACGACCGCAGCGCAACCGACAACTTTCACCTCTCCGGCCCCGGAGTGAACAGGAAGACCGGCGTGAAGACGCGCGGCCGCGTCATCTGGAGCGTGAACCTCGTCCCGGGTGTATACACCTATAAGTCGGACAAGACGAAGAAGCTGCGCGGCAGCTTGATCGTCAGGTTCCCCGCCTAGCGGGTTTGATCAGTCCCGCACGCTCGCCGCCGGCCGCGCGGATGTCTGCTTGGCGGTCCAGTTCCGAGTTGAGCTCGGCTCCGTACAGGAGGGCGAAGGCTGAGTAGTTGAGCCAGAGGAGCAGGATCACTCCGCTGGCGATCGTCCCGTACGTCTTCGTGTAGTTCCCCGCGAAGGTCACGTACAGCGCGAACAGCGCCGACAGCGCCAGCCACAGGAGGCCGCCGAGCAGCGACCCCGGCGTGATCCACTTCCAGCTCCGCACGTTCTTGTTCGGCGCGAGGTAGTACACGAGCGCGAAGAACAGGAGGATCGCGCAGAACGTCACGGGCCAGCGCAGGATTGCCCATGTCCACTGGAAGGCGCCGCCGAGGCCGGCCTTCTTCGCGATTGCGTCGCCGAGCGAACCGCCGACGACGACGAGCAGGAAGACCCCCGCCGTCGCGATCCCCGTCGTGACGACGAGGATGATCGCGATCGCGCGAACCCGCCAGAACGGCCGCGTTTCCTGCAAGTCGTACGCGCGGTTGACGGCTTTGATCACCGAGCCCATCGCGCCGCTCGCCGCCCAGACTGCGCCGATCAAGCCGATGAGGAATGCGGCGACCGATGCCCCGCCCTTCGAGTCCTGCTGCAGGCTGGAGATGAACCTGATCACACCGTTCGGCGCGACCGGGTCGAGCAGACGCTCCACGTCGTCGAACAGGTGGAAGATCCCCAGCGCGCCGACGAGGAATGCCATCGCCGGGAAGAACGCGAGCAGTGAGCTGTACGCGATCTGCTGCGCGAGCCCCATGCAGTCGTCGCGCATGAACGCGCTGAAGCTCCGTTTCAGCGCTGCCCGCCATTCGCCGCCGCTCAGGCGCTCGGGCGAGCGTGGTTTCCGGCCTACCCTCGCCTGTTGCTCAGTTGCGGTCGACAAGGCGGAAGCGACCGACCTTCGCCTTCGTCTCGCCTTCGCGGCCGCGCCGGAAGATCAGGCGCGCCGTCGCGCCGGCGCCCCCGGCCAGTAGGAAGCCGACGCCGAGCGCCCCGACGGCGGCCGCTGGGAGGTTGGCGCGCAGCTTGCCGCGAATGTCCGTCGCCTCGCCGAGGCTCTCGCGCAAGGTTTCCGCCGCGTCGGCGAGCTGCTCGCGCTCGGTCTCGATCTCGCGCCGGACGTCGGCCATGGTGCGCGAGTTGCTACCGGCCATTGCTCTTCAGCGCCTCGGTCGTCAGCTTCGCCTCGCGGATCGCCTGCTCCGGCAGCGGCGGCGTCCCTTTCCGGATCCGAGTGACCGCCAGGAGCCCCAGCAGCAGCACCTTGGCAAGGATGATGCCGGTCACGACGAGCAGCGCGGCCCAGATCGGCATGACGAGCGCGAGGGCCGCCGCAGCGGCGGCGTACGCGAACCCGACCAGGAACAGGAGCATCACGGCGGCGCCGATCGCGAACGCGATCCCGAACCCGAGCGAGACGACCTTGCGCTTGACCTCGAGCAGCGCGAGCTCGAGCTCCAGGCGGACGATCGAGCTGGCGCGCTCGGCGACTTCCTTCACGGCCGCGCCGACGCCCTGGGAGTCAGTCTCGTGGGTGGGCATGTCCCCTCCAGTCGATCCACTTCGCCAGGACTATCCCGGCCGCCAGCGCGACACCGACGACAAGCCACGGGTTCGGACCGCCCGCTCCGTTCCGTTTCGGCCGTCGCTTTCCGAGCTGAGGGCTCGACGGCGCAAGCGTTGGCCGGCCGGGCTGCTGGTTGGTCGGCGCCTCACCCTTGACGCGCGCCTTGATCAGGCTCGGCTTCATCTTGCGGATCAGGTCGGCGTCCTCCGCGAGCGGCTCGGCCAGCTTCGCCCGCACGCCTCCTTCACCCGCCAGCTGGTTCGCGAGCTGCTGCAGCTTGTTGGCCGTGCGCTCGACCTTTTGATCCGCAGTCGTCATTTCTTCGTCGGGGGCTCCTCGCCCGTGAGCGTACGCCAGATCCGGGTCGCGGTGCGACGCGAGACGATCGCGGCGGCTGCGCCGAGCGCGCCGTAGAGGCCGGACCAGAGCAACCTACGCAGCATGTTTGATGTGTTCTACCAAGCCGTCCTCGTTGGAAACTCTGCATACGTATGCTCGTTCCATGCAGCTGGGGAAGGCGGAGCGCCACCGCCTGATCGAGAGTGTCGTGTCACGGAAGCGGGTCGGGACGCAGTTCGAGCTGCTCGACGCCCTCGGGGATTCCGGCTGCGCCGTCACCCAGGCGACGATCTCGCGCGACATCCGCGAGCTCGGCCTCGAGAAGACGCACGACCAGTTCGGGCGTCCACGCTACGTGCTTCCGAACGCGGCGCGGCGGGCCGATCCGGTCGAGGCGTTCAACAGCGTACTCGGACAGTTCGGGCGTAAGGTCACGCCGGCGGGGAACATCGTCGTGCTGCAGTCGGAGCTCGGCGCAGCGCCCGCGATCGCGCGGGCGCTCGACCAGCTCGGCCACGAGCGCGTCGTCGGCACGCTCGC
>JBKPGW010000319.1:0-9347 GCA_046729555.1 Actinomycetota bacterium
CCGGATCACCAGCAGGACATCTACAGCGGCGCCTTTACTCCTGTCGTCGCGCTCAGGCAATTCGACGAAGGACCGAGGTACTCGAGGTCCGGGGAAGAGATCACCCGCCGGCTGTCTCCTCATCACCGGTTGCACGGCGTCGGCCAGAGCCTCACGCTCGAAGAGCTGCTCGGTGACTGGGGCGCAGCGAGCCGGCTGCAACCTCGGGTGGAACAGGCCGTCGCGGCGAACATCGCGACGCCGTGTGTTCTGAATGAGCGCACTCTGTTGGTCTGCGCGCTCGCGCGCGCTTACCTCGGGGACGAGGAAGAGGCGTGCCGTCTCGAGCAGGAGGCCGGAGCCCACAGAATGACCGGCTACGGGCCCTTGCAGGACGCGCCGCGCGTACAGCTCGCGCTCCACCGCAACGATCTTGCGGCCGTCGAGTCGTTGCTCGGCGAGCCGAGCGTGCGTCGGGCGACCACGTACTACCTGAGCTCGATGGCAACGCACCTCGATGGCCTTGCGGCCCTGGGCGAGCGGGAACGTGTCGAGACCGTGGCGCCCCAGCTATTGCAGCCCAACACCAACCTCGAGCCGTTCGCGTTGCGCGCCCTCGGCGTCGTACGCGATGACGCGAGCCTGATCGAGCGCGCGGCCGGCCGATTCGAAGCACTTGGCCTCGACTGGCACGCCGCGCGGACGCGGGCGCTGCTCTAGTCGGTCCAGTAGTCCGGGATGAACTCGACGTCTTCGGGGCCGACCTGAGGCGCCCCGATCGTCACGAAAACCGCATCCTCCTCTCCGGCTGCACGGAACGACCTCACCGTCTCAGGCGCGACGCGGACGGCCGTACAGGGCGCGATGTCGACGACCTCGCCGTCGAACTTGCCCTGCGCGCGGCCCGACACGAGGAAGTAGACCTCTTCCTGGATCGTGTGCCGGTGCCCGCGCCGGTGCGGGTGTCCTTGCGGAGGCTGCCAACCGCCGCCGAAGCGTTCGAAGGTGACGGAGAAGTTGCGGAGGTCGAGACTTTCGCGGAGGAATCGGATCTCGAAGTGCTCCGGATCCATTCCGACCTCCGCGGCCTGGTCCGGGACGTCCCCGACAGAAACGATGGTGTAGTCGGCCATGGATCCCCTCTCTCCTGGCGTGGTCGTGCGCGATCGGAGGCGATCATCTCAGAGGATCCCGATTGCCTCGCCCTCGACGACTGGTTGGTTTGCGCGCCGACAAGTTCCGCCCACTCTCCGCGGCTTCACCAAGCGCTTCTTCGAGGCCCCTCATTCTGTCCACGACGTCGTAAAGCGCCGTCGTATTCGGACGCGGTACTTGGCGACGCAGCGGTCGGCCGTTGCTGACGGTCTCCGTCCGATCGTGGAGGGCCGCCCCCGCCCGTTGTGCAAAGGTCGTGGGCGGCCCTCGCGTCTAGCCGTCTATCGCGGCGTGAAGAAGCCGGTAACCGTGCCTCCGAGCGTGGCTGTTCCCTCCGGGCCCGAGAAGAGGGTCTGGGTCGGGATCGTGCAGGTGACGGTATTCGCGATCGGTGCCGCCTTCGCCGAAGTCTCAGTGTCGACAATGGGTGCGCCGCCACCTGAGGGCGTGAACGTGAAGGTCAGATCGAACGCCGTCGGTATGAAGACGGACGTGCTGTCGATGACATGCGCGGGTGAAAATGTGCCGTTGCCATTCACGACCACGGTCACCGACTGGCCGCTGCACATCGCCGTGATCTGAGTCGCGTTTTTCGCGTTGATCGGATCAGCGACGGCAGCGGGAACTAGAACAACAGCAGCCGTAAGGCTGGCCGCAGTGATAAGCAGGCTCCGCATCTCCTCTCCCCTCGATCTAGTTGCCACCATGCGATCTACCCGCGTGTGTCGAATCTCGAAACTCGGTAACGCACGCGGACCGCTGAGTCGTTGCGCGACACAGCGGTTAGGCTGGCTTTGAGTTCATGGTTCGGGAGTCGAAACTGGAGAAGACCGAGCACGGGCTCGTGCCGAAGGGCGAGGGATGGTTCGTCCTCAACATGCGGGACGCCGAATGGCGTCACGCCGACGGTCGTGGCGCCGTGTGCGTCGTCGCGGATGATTTCGAAGGCTGGCGCCAATTCGATCAGCTCGGCGTCAATCCATTCGTGCTCAGGCCGGGCGAGCCGATGGCCATGTATCACTGGGAGGCCGATCAGGAGGACTTCCTTGTCGTCTCAGGCGAAGCAGTTCTGATCATCGAGGGCGAGGAGCGGCAACTGCGCGCTTGGGACTTCGTGCACTGCCCGCCGAGCACGAAGCACGTGATCATCGGGGCAGGAAGTGAGCCATGCCTCGTGATCGCGGTCGGTGCTCGCGCGCACGACGGACTGCCCGACTCGCTCGGCTTCACGGCCAACGAAGTCGCGAAGCGCCACGGCGCCAGCGTCCAGGAGGACACGATGGATGGGGACGCCGCGTACGCCCCGTTCGCGCGCCGTCAGCCGACCGCGTACCGCGACGGCTGGCTTCCCGACTAGCGCGACTGTCGATGCACCCTTGTAGGGTCGGCGCATGACTTCCACACCGATCATCCTCGTTCCCGGATTCTGGCTCGGCGCGTGGGCGTGGGACGACGTCGTCTCCGTCCTCCGTGACGACGGGCACGACGTGACGGCGTTGACGCTGCCCGGTCTCGAGTCGGCTGATGCCGACCGTTCCACGATCACGCTCTCCGACCACGTCGACGCCATCTGCGAGGCGGTAACGGCCGCGGGGCGTCCCGTCATACTCGCCGTGCACAGCGGAGCCGGCTTCTCCGGCTACGCCGCGAGCGACCGTGTGCCGGAGCAGATTGCGGCGATGGTCTACGTCGACACGGGCCCGGGGAAGGGTGCGGCCGAGTCCGACTTCGATGCTGTCGAGAAGCCTCTGCCATCGCAGGAGGAGCTCGAGCAGAACGAGAATCTCGATGGGCTCAGCGACGAGCAGCTCGAGACGTTCCGGCAGCGTGCCGTGCCCGAGCCGGGCGGTGTGTTCCGCGAAGCGCATACATTCACCGACGACCGGCGGCTGGACATTCCGAGCACCGTCATCTGCACGGGGTTCACCTCGCAGCAGTACAAGGACGCAATGAAGGAGGGCTACGAGTTTCTGGCGGGTCTCGCCGAGCTCCGCGACGTCACCTGGGTCGACCTACCGACCAGCCACTGGCCGATGTGGTCGCGCCCGAAGGAGCTGGCCGCCGTGATCGGCGATGTGGCGCGGGGTGCGTCCGCGGGCTGAGAGGCCACCCGGGAGCACTCAGTCCTGGAAGAGAACGCTGATGCTCTCTCGAGTGTGGATGCGGCCGATCGCCTCGGCGAAGAGCGGCGCGACCGAGACCACGGTCACTTTCTCTGAAAGTTCGACCGGCTGAGTCTCGATCGAGTCCGTCACGATCAGACGCTCGATCGGACTGGCGTCCAGCCGCTCCATCGACTCCTCGGCGAAGACACCGTGCGTGACCACAGCGGTCACAGAGCGGGCGCCGCGGGCAACGAGCTGCTCCGCAGCCTCGGCCAGCGTGCCCGCGCTGATCGTGAAGTCGTCGACGACAACGGCGTCGCGATCTGCCACCTCGCCGATGATCTCGACGACCTCGGCCGTCTCGCCGTGTCCTTCGCGGACCTTGTCGGCGATCGCAAGCGGCGCGCCGAGTCGTTGCGCGAACCTGCGCGCGCGCTTCGCGAAGCCGGCATCGGGTGAGACCACGACCGGATCGCGCAGGCTTGCGCGCTCGATCGCCGCGCAGAGGTAGGGCATGGCGTAGAGGTCGTCCACGGGGATTCGGAAGAACCCCTGGATCTGCGGCGCGTGCAGGTCGAGCGTCACGACCCTGTCCGCGCCGGCAGCCTCGATCGCATCGGCGCAAACACGTGCGCGGATCGAGACTCGGGGCTCGTCCTTCTTGTCACCCTTGGCGTAGCTGAAGTAGGGAACGATCACCGTGACGGAGTCTGCGCTGGCTCGCGAGAACGCATCGATCCAGAACAGCAGCTCCATGAAGTTCGCGTTGGTCGGATAGACCGTCGACTGAACCAGGTAGACGCTGCGGCCTCGCACGTTCTCGAGTACACGCACGAAGAGCGTCCCCTCCGAGAAGCGAACAACTTCGCTTGCGCCGACCTCCACTCCCAGCTCGCGGCAGATGGCCGCGGTCAGGCGTGGGCTCGCGCTGCCCGCGAAAATCAGCGGATCCTCATCATCGGGCCGAAGGCGCCGGCGCGCAAAGACGCGGGGACGCTTCACGCTGGGCAGCGTACTAACCCTCTCATCACCATCTCATCCGGCTCCGCTAGGAAAGGGCCGGAAGGAGGAGCCCATGCGACCGATCATCGCGCTCGCGCTGTTCGCCGCACTTGTTAGCGGCTGCGGCTCGTCACACGGAGGAAGCCCGTCGCCGAAGTCGGCGTCGGAGCTCGCGCCGATTCGTAAGCCCTATTCGCCTTCAATCGACCCGGCGAACTTCGTCGCGACGATCGACAACAAGTTCTGGCCGCTGAAGCCGGGCACGAGCTTCCACTACAAGGGCGTGCGCGGAAAGGTGCCGCAGACCGACGACGAGGTCGTCACGCTCCAGACCAAACGGATCCTCGGCATCAACTGCACGGTCGTCCGGGACACCGTGTCCGAACGGGGGCACGCAATCGAGCGGACGCTCGACTTCTACGCGCAGGACAAGCAGGGGAACGTCTGGTACCTGGGCGAGGACTCCTTCGAGCTGAAGGACGGACGCTTCGTGAAGGCGAGCGACTCGTGGCGCTCGGGAGTCGACGGCGCCAAGCCCGGGATCATCATGCCGGCCGACCCACAGCCGGGCGACAGGTACCGGCAGGAGTACTACCCGCCAGGGGAAGCGCTCGACCAGGCACTCGTCCTCGGCTATCGCGGGCCCGTGACCGTGCCGTACGGAACCTTCAAGCGGTCACTCGTGACGAGCGAGTTCAGCCCACTCGAGCCGCAGACGGAAGAGAAGTACTACGTCGCCGGGCTCGGCGAGATCCTCGAGCGTGTCGTCAAGGGACACCACGAGGAGTTCCGGCTCGTGCACGTCACGAACTGACCCGCGGGCGGAAAGGCTGGAGGCCGTCCGCCTCGAGGATGAGGACAGTCATACCCTCCTCGGTTTGTGTCTCGTGCTCCTCACCCGCCGACCAGAAGACCGCCTCGCCTGCCGTGATCGGCTCGAAGGTGCCGTCCGCTCCGCTGACGCGGCCGGCACCCTCGAGCACCGCGAGAATCTGCGGAACCGTGGCCGGGTGACGAACGATCCGGCCGTTTCCTGCGAGGCGAAAGATCGCGGCCTGCACCGGCGCTCCGCCGGCGAGCGGCGGGGTCAGCGGGGCCAGGGTCACACCGTCGAGCAGATCGTCGGAATGTGTGAATGCGGCGTCGGCGCCAAAGCGCAGTCGTTCCAAAGCCGCCCGGAAGCTACTTCAAACCGAGCGCGGAGGGTTCCCAGAGACAGTGCTGACATCTGTCAGCGGCAGACCCCCTAAAGCCCGTCGGCCTTCGGGTCGATGCAGTCCCAATGACTGCGCGCGCTTCCGTCGGCCCACGGGCCGCGCCGAATCCTGCTGCCTGGATCGACAAGTGGCTCGCGGCGTGCCGCGACCTGGCCGAGCTCGAGCGCTCGAATCCGATGACGGACGCCGTCATCGACGAGGTCGACGGTCGGATGATCCGCGTCGGCGACCGCTGGCTCGCCGACTTCGCGTCGTGCAACTACCTCGGCTTCGATCTCGAGCGGGAGATCATCGAAGCGATCCCGCCCTATCTGGAGAAGTGGGGAACGCATCCCAGCTGGTCGCGCCTGCTCGGTAGCCCTGTCCTCTACCCCGAGATCGAGGAGCGCCTGACTGCGCTGCTCGAGGCGGAGGACACGCTGCTCCTCCCGACGATCACCTTGATTCACATGTCCGTGATCCCCGTGCTCGCCGGCTCGGGGACGATCTACGTCGAATCACGCGCGCACAAGACGATCTACGAGGGCTGCCAGCTCGCCGGCGCCCGTGGCGCGACGGTGAAGCGGTTCCAGTTCGAGGACGCCGACGATCTCGAACGGCTGCTGAAGGAGGGCGACCCGATGCCGCGGCTGATCTGCGTCGACGGCGTCAACAGCATGACGGGCAACGCGCTCGACCTCCCGCAATTCGCCCGCGTGGCACGCGCGTACGATGCCCTGCTCTACGTCGACGACGCTCACGGCTTCGGCGTCATCGGCGAGCGCAGCGACGACGAGCTCTCGCCGTACGGCAACCGCGGCAACGGCATCGTCAAGTACGCCGGCGAGACCTACGACCACGTCGTCCTCGTCGCCGGCCTCTCGAAGGCCTACTCGTCCCTCGCTGCCTTCCTGACCTGCCCGCCGGAGCTCAAGCGCCTGCTGAAGACCGCTGCGCCGCCGTACCTGTACTCGGGCCCGTCGCCGATCGCGTCCCTTGCCACTGTGCTCGCCGGGCTCGACGTGAACGAGCGCAGGGGGGACGCGGTGCGTGCCTCGCTGTGGCGAAAGACCGCAGCCGTGCTGGACCACCTCGACCGTCTCGGCGTGCACACGCCGAACAAGTCGGGTTTCCCGATCATCGAGGTGCCGCTCGCGCGCGACAGCGACATCGACGCGGTCGGCCGTTTCCTCTTCGACAACGGGATCTACGTGACGCTCGCTGCGTATCCGCTTGTCCCCCGCAACGAGGTCGGCTTCCGGATCCAATTGACCGCCGCGAACACGGAGGCCGAGATCGAGCAGCTGCTCGACGTGCTCGGCCGTCTCGTCAACCGTTTCGACCTGCAGCCGGCGCGCAGAAGCGAGCGTGCGGCATGAGCGTGCCCTTCGTCTCCGGGAGCGTGCGCGAGAAGGCCTGGCTCTGGTATCTGCTCGCGGCCAGCGCGCTGACGGGCCTGTACCTGTTCGCGCCGCCGCTCGCCGGTAACGGTCCGCTGATCAACGCCTTGGGCCTCTCCGGCGTCGTGGCGATCGTCGTCGGCATCGTGATGCACAAGCCCACCGCGCGCGCGGCGTGGTGGCTGTTCGCCGCCGGGCAGTTCCTGTACTTCAGCGGTGATCTCTACACCTACGGCTACCGCACCGTCTTCGGCGCCGACGTTCCGTTCCCGTCAGCCGGGGACGCCCTCTATCTCACCGTCTATCCGGTGCTGATGGCCGGCCTGTTCGTGCTCGTCAAGCGGAGGAACCCGCGGCGTGACCGCACCGCGCTGATCGACGCCCTGATCCTCACGATCGGCGTCGGCCTGCTGTCGTGGGTGTTCCTGATCGCGCCGAACATCCACGTGACCGGCCAGACCTGGCTGCAGACGAGCGTCGGGGCCGCGTATCCGCTCGGCGACGTGTTCCTGCTCGCGGGCCTGATCCGCCTCGCCGTCGATGGCGGTCGGCGCACGCCGGCCTTCTGGCTGCTGGTCAGCAGCGTCGTCTGCTTGCTCACGACCGACTCGGCGTACAACCTCGCGTTGCTGCAGGGGACCTTCAACTACCAGCTGTCGTACGACGCCGGGTGGATCTTCTACTACCTGCTCTGGGGCGCCGCGGCGCTGCATCCGTCGATGCGCACGCTGGAAGAGCCCGCCGACGATTCGCGCACGCGCCTGACGCCGCTGAGGCTGGCGTTGCTCGGCGGCGCGTGCTTGATCGCCCCTGGTGTCCGCTTCGTGCAGGCGATCCACGACCCGGACGTGCTCGTGCTGATCGTCGGGTCGGCCGTCCTGTTTCTCCTCGTCGTCGCGCGCATGGCAGGTCTCGTCCGCCAGGAGGCACGCGTCGTCTCCCGCGAACGGGCGCTGCGCGGCGCCGGTATCGATCTGGTCGCCGCCGCAGGACAGGAGCAGGTGGCTGCGGCTGCGATCTCCGCGGTGCACCGGCTGCTCGGCGCCGAGCCGCCGGTGCGGCTCGTGCTCGTGTCCGGGGACGAGGCCGTGGTCGAGGCGTCGTCCGACGGCGCCATCGGCGGCCGGGTCGGAGAGGGCACACGCGACTGGCTCCTGAGCGCCTCGGCGTCCAAGGGCACCCTCCACACGGAGCTGCCGACTCACGTGCGCGGCGATCTCAGGCTGCCGGAGGGCCAGTCGACGGTCGTCGACCCGCTCACCGTCCGTGGCGAAGTCCGCGGTGCGCTCGTCGTGTCCTCCCCTGAAAACCTGACGAGTGATCTCGTCCACGCACTCGGCGCGCTTGCCACCCAGGTCTCGCTCGCCGTCGAGGGTGCGTCGCTCGCCGCCGACCTGCACCGGCGCCAGAGCGAGGCTCGCTTCCGCTCGCTCGTCGCGCACTCCAGCGACCTGATCACGGTGCTGGACGCGGACGGGGTCGTGACGTACCAGAGCCCCTCGATCGAGCGCGTGCTCGGCTATCCCGCCGCCGAGGTCGAAGGCAGCCGCTTCGACAGGCTGCTGAGCGAGCACGACCGCCCGCTGCTCGCCCAGCTGATCGCCGTTGACGGAGGGGGCTCGAGCGAGGCGCACACGGTCGAGTGCTCGCTGACCCACCGCGACGGCACGACGCTCACGTTCGAGGTGCAGCACACCGACCTGCTCCACGACGAGCACGTGCGGGGCATCGTGCTCAACAGCCGCGACATCAGCGAGCGCAAGGTCTTCGAGGAGCAGCTCGCGCACCAGGCGTTCCACGACCCGGTGACGAAGCTGGCAAACCGGGCGCTCTTCTCCGACCGCGTCGAGCACGCGCTCATGCGCGCCGGGCGCGGCATCCCCGAGATCGCGGTCATGTTCATCGACCTCGACGACTTCAAGACCGTCAACGACAGCCTCGGTCACGCCGCCGGCGACGAGGTGCTCCAGGAGGTCGCACGCCGGCTGAAGATCGCGGTGCGTCCGACCGACACGGTCGCGCGGTTCGGCGGCGATGAGTTCGCCGTCCTGCTCGACGGGGTGAACGGATCCGAGGACGCGGCCGACGCCGCCGCCAGGATCCTCCGTGCGCTCGACATGCCCGTCGAGATCGATGGGAAGCACGTGTTCCCGCGCGCGAGCGTCGGGATCTGCCTCGTCCGCGAGGACCTCGAGACGCCGGAGGCGGAAGAGCTCCTGCGCAACGCCGACGTCGCCATGTACATGGCCAAGCGCGACAGCAAGGGCAGCTACCGGGTCTTCGAGCCGACCATGCACGAGCGGGTCGTCGAGCGCCTCGAGCTTCGCTCGGACCTGCAGCACGCGTTGGTGCTCGACCAGCTCGAGCTCCACTATCAGCCGGTCGTCCGGCTGGCCGGCCGCGACATCCTCGGCGTCGAAGCGCTCGTGCGCTGGAACCACCCGACCCGCGGGACGATCCCGCCGATCCAGTTCATCCCGGTCGCAGAGGAGACCGGGCTGATCATCCCG
>JBKPGW010000320.1:0-1091 GCA_046729555.1 Actinomycetota bacterium
GTGGCCTCGGGCTCCGGCTGCGCCATGTGGTGCGCGTCGTTCGAGCCGCCGTAGCCGAGCACCTCCGCATAGACGCGCGCGCCGCGCGCCTGCGCAGCCTCGAGCTCTTCCAGGACGAGCACGCCCGCGCCCTCCCCCATGACGAATCCGGCGCGCGTCGCGTCGAACGGGCGCGAGGCGCGGGGCGGATCCTCGTCCTCGACGGCGAGACCGCGCATCGCGGTGAAGCCGGCCAGGATCAGCGGGTGCAGGCACGCCTCGCCACCGCCCGCGAGGACGGCGTCGGCGTCGCCGCGCTTGATGATCTCGGCGCCCTCGCCGATTGCATGCGAGCCGGTCGCGCACGCAGACACGACCGCGTAGTTGAGGCCCTTGAGCCCGAGCGAGATCGCGAGCTGGCCGCTGGCGGAGTCGACCAGCACATTGGGGAGGAAGTTCGGCGACACCCGGTCGGGGCCTCGCTCGCGCAGGATCTCCTCCTGCTCGAGGATCCCGTTCACGCCGCCGATCGCAGTGCCGAAGACGACCCCGACGCGCGTCGGGTCGAAGCCGTTGAGCCCCGCGTCGTCCATCGCCTCCCGCGCCGCGCCCAGGGCGAGCAACACGTTGCGCTCGAGCTTGCGCACCTCCTTCGGCGACGCGACCTGCGTCGGGTCGAAGTCCTTCACCTCGGCCGCAACCCGGACCGGGAGCCCGCTCGCGTCGAAGGAGCGGATCCAGTCGACCCCGCTCTTCCCCGCCACAGCCGCCTCCCAGGTGGAGCGGACGTCGTTGCCGATGGGCGTGACCGCGCCCAGCCCTGTGATCGCAACCCTCTTCATCCCGTGAAGGTTACGAATCGGCAGGTTCTGGACAGAAACTGGACGATTCCTAGCAAGGGCCAAGTCCTCGCCCTTCAGAACCGGCGGAGGTGCGACATGGCGGTGGCCACACCGGCTTTAGAGCGGCAGCAGCCGCGGCTCGTGTTCTTTCATTCGGCAATGTCGGGGCATTGTCGGCGCGTTGAGGGTTTCCTGGCGCAGGTGCTGCAGCGGCGCCGCAACCACGGCACCTTCAAGGTGCTGCACGTCGCCGAAGAGGAGCGCCCGGAC
>JBKPGW010000321.1:0-28572 GCA_046729555.1 Actinomycetota bacterium
CGATCAAGGCTTGAGCGCTTGGACGATCGCGCTGTGCATGCCGTCGGCGACGCGATGCGTGAAGCGCACGGTCACGTCGCCGAAACCAGCTTCGCGCAATCCTCTTTCGTATTCGCTCCGCGAGAGCGCGCCTGCAATGCAGCCGACATAGCTACCGCGTTCGGCGCGCTCTTCCGGTGTCAGACGGTCCTCGGCGACGACATCGGTGACACCGACGCGTCCGCCGGGACGCAACACGCGGTGGATCTCTCGCAGGACGCGCGGTTTGTCCGTGGACAGGTTGATCACGCAGTTCGAGATGACGACGTCGACGGAGGCGTCGGCGAGAGGAACGTGCTCGATCTCGCCCTTGAGGAAATGCACATTCGTCACGCCCGCCTCGTCGGCGTTGCGCCGCGCGAGCTCGAGCATCTCATCGGTCATGTCGACGCCGTAGGACAGACCGCTCGGGCCGACGCGCTTCGCGGAGAGGAGGACGTCAATGCCGCCCCCCGAGCCGAGGTCGAGCACGACCTCACCCTCACGCAGCTCCGCGACCGCCGTCGGGTTGCCGCACCCCAGGCTTCCGAGTACAGCTGCCTCCGGAAGACCGCTCTGCAGATCCGGGTCGTAGAGAGCGGCGCCGAACGCGCTAGGCCCGGCGTCGCCGCAGCAGCCATTCTCCTCGCAGCACGGTTCGCCGCTACAGCCCTTTCCAGCGGCGGCCTGGCGCGCAACAGCCGCATAGCGCGCGCGAACCTCCTCCTTGATGTCCGTCACGATTCTCCCTTCATTGACGTTCTTCGATGCTGTTATATTGATATATCTCGATGAAGTCAATAGCCGTTCTCCCGGCGATCTGCTGTGGCCCCGAAACTGAGCCGCTCAGCGAGAGCGAGAGCCGCGATTTGGCGGCCCGCTTCAAGGCGCTGGCCGATCCCACGAGGGTTGCGATCGTCAACTGCCTCTCGGCTGCCGACGAGGTCTGCGTCTGCAACCTGACCGAGACGTTCGACCTATCCCAGCCGACGATCTCGCATCACTTGAAGATCCTGCGTGAGGCCGGCTTGGTCGAGTCGTCGCGCCGTGGAACCTGGGCGTACTACCGTCTCGTGCCCGAGACGATCGACGCGCTACGCGGGGCGCTGGGCGCGTGAACGTTCTCTTCGTCTGCCTGGGGAACGCCGGCCGCTCGCAGATGGCGCAAGCGCTGTACGAGCGCCGTGGGGGCAGCGCACGCTCTGCTGGCACGATGCCGGCTCGGCGCGTTCATCCGGAGGTCGCCCAGCTGATGCCGGAGCTGGCCGGCCGCGTGCCGCACAAGCTCGAGCAGGCCGACGCGGAATGGGCTGACCTCGTTGTCACGATGGGGTGCGGCGACGCGTGTCCTGTCATCCCGGGCAAGCGCTACGTCGATTGGGACCTGCAGGACCCGGCTGGCCAAGACCTCGAGACGGTGCGCAAGATCCGCGACGAGATCGAGCGCCGCGTCGCCGAGCTGCCCGTCTAGAACCAAAGGCTGGGGTCTGACCCCAGCAGTTCGGCTAGCCGGCGGAGATCAGCGCGACACCGGCGAGCGTCAGCCCGATACCCGCCTCCTGGGAACGGGCAACCCGCTCGCTCAGGATGATCCGTGCCAGCACGACCGTGACGATCGGATAGAGCGAGGCCAGCACCGATGTGATGCTGACGAGCCCGCTTGCCGAGGACGCGGCGAAGAGCAGGTTGCCGAACATGTCGCCGAAGCCGATCAGCGCGAGCCACGGCAACACGCGTGCAGAAACACCGAGTGTCGGGCGCTGCGCTGCAACGGTGGCGAGGATCACGCTCGTGGACGTCATGCGGAAGATCAGCGACGCCCACCAGAAGTCCGTGTCCCCGGCGGCGTGCATGAAGGGGAAGTAGCCGCCGAATCCGAGCGCGGCGAGCATGGCGAGGCCGACGCCCGCGGCGAAACGTGCCCCAGTGCGACCAGGCTCGCGGGCGGCGAGAAACACGCCGATCAGCGCGAACGCCATTCCGAGCAGTTGCCACGGCGATGGACGGTCGCCGCTTGCGATCCCGACGATCACGGGCACGATCGCCGAGATACCGGCAATCGGCGCGACGATGCTGATCGCGCCCACCGCGACGCCGCGGTAGTACGCGAACAGGCCGAGCGTCCCCGACACAGCGGCCGGCACTGCGAGCAGTGTGGCCGAGCCCTCCATCCCCTTCCCACGCACGGCGACGATCACCGCGATGCCGACGAGACCGCCGAGCTGGACGTAGACGAGCGCGCGCAGCGCGCCGAGCACGCGCCCCTGGAGCGGGCCGAAGAAGTCCGCGAGCCCCCACGTCAGGCTCGCGCCGAGCGCGAGGGCAACCGCCCGCATCGGCGGACGCTAGCTGTTAGGCGGACGGGGTCGGATGCCGCGGCTCGTACAGTCCGAGCTCGCCACCGCCCGGCAGCCTGATGGCCGTCATCAGGCCAAAATCCTCGTCGCTGACGGGCCCGCTGAACGCGACGCCCTTCGTCTCGAGCTCTTCGACGGTGGCGTGGACGTCGTCACACATGAGGTAGAGCTCATGCTGACCAGGGCCATCGGTTGGGTGAGCGGCCAGTTCGGCGGGGGGCAGTGCGAAGATGAGCCACCCGTTCCCTGCATCGACCGACGGGAACTCGAGCACGTCTCGGAAGAAGGCGCGGACGCCTTCGGCGTCCTGGGTGAAGATGATCGCGTGCGTTCCAGTGATCACCCCCCTATTGATGCACGTGCTCGAGCCGCAGTCGAGGAAGGACGAAAGCAATGAGCCCCGTCGAGCCCAACAATGTGAGCGTTTTCGGCGCCACGGCTTCAGATCTTCTGGCCGATGAGACCAACGCGCGCATCCTCGAGCTCCTGGTTGCGGAGGGACGTCTCACGTTCAGCGAAATCGCGCGGCGCGTGCACTTGTCGACACCCGCCGTGATCTCGCGGGTTCGCCGGATGGAGGATGCGGGTGTGATCCGTGGCTACAGCGCGGACGTCGACACCGAGGCGCTCGGATTACCGATCACGATCTTCGTCTTCCTGACCTCCACGCGCTCACTGGAGCAGCGACTGCAGCGTGACTTGGGGGAGCTCCCGGAGGTGACGGGGTGCTACCTCGTCAGCGGCGACATCTCGTTCATCCTTCGTGCCGCGGTCGAGTCGGTCGAACATATGACCGAGCTCCTCGACAGGCTCGGTCGCTACGGGGAAGTCGTCACCAGCGTCGTCCTCGAGTCGCTCGAGGTAGCTGAGCTGCCGCGTCGCCGCGCGGCGACCTAAGTCGGACGCGTCGCAGCGACCGCGTCGAGCTGATTCGCGTGGTAGAGCACCGCTGCCTCCGCCGTGCGCGCAGCACGCGAATCGTGGTGGCACGAGATCGCGTGCAAGAGCTCGGCACGAACGTCCGCCTCGAGCGCCGCGGCGCGTCCTTCCACCAGTCGCAGACCAAGATGGACGTGGCCCAGCAGCCGTCCTTCGTCCGTCTGCCGAAACGTCGGCCCGGATGTGAGCTCGGCCGTTCGGCCGACGTCGTGCAGCAGCGCGGCCGCGAGCAGTAGGTCGCCGCGCAGGCGCGGATGGAGTTGCGCTGTCTCGCGACAGATCGTCGCGACCCCCACGGTGTGCTCGAGCAGGCCGCCCGCGTACGAGTGATGCGTTTCCGCCGCGGGCAGCCGCCGCAACGCTGTGCGGACCGCCTTGTCGTCGAGGAAACGGAGCACGGTCGCGCGCAGTCCCGGATGCGCCAGCTCAGCGGCGAGGAACTCGAGGAAGCCCTCCAGCTCGTCCGCGTCACGCCGGATCGCCGGCGCGAGGTCGGCCGGGTCGGCGTCGGGCGCGGCTTCGAGCGTGCGCACGTCGACCTGCAGCCGGTCGCGGAACTTCTCGACCCGTCCGAGCACGCGCACGGCGTCGCCCTCGGCGAACCGTGCGTCGAGCAGTTCGACGTCGTGCCAGACACGCGCGTCGATCCGCCCGCTCGGGTCGACGAGCTCGAGCGCGAGGTACGGAGCCCCGCCCTTCGTCCTCAGCCGCTGCTTGCGCGCGACCGCATAGATGCCTTCTACGACCCGCTCTTCCGCCAGCTCGGCGATCGCGTTCACGTGCCAAGTCTAGGTCCGAGGACGGATGCTAGGGTCGAGCGGGATGGCCGAGGTCAAGCCGTTTTGGGCCGAGCGCTACGACGAGGCGAAGGCCGGTCCGCTCGAGCGTCTCGTCGCGCCGCCGTACGACGTCATCTCGCCGTCCGAGCGCGAGGACTACCTGTCCCGCAGCCCGTACAACGTCGTCCATCTGACGCTGCCGGACGACGAGCAGCAGGCGGGCCGCGACCTCGCAGAGTGGCGCGCGCAAGGCGTCGTCGCCCGGGACGAGGAGCCGGCCTTCTGGTTCCTCTCGCAGAACTACACCGGCCCGGACGGCATCCGGCGCACCCGGTCGGGCCTGGTGGCCTCGCTGCGCGCCGAGCCATACGACCGTGGCGTCGTCCTCCCGCACGAGCGCACGCACAGCGGTCCGAAGGAGGGCCGCCTGCGCCTGTTGCGTGCGACGCGGACGCAGCTGGAGCCGATCTTCCTGCTCTACGAGGGCGATCCCCTCGAACCCCCCGACCGGGCTCCCGACCTGGAGAGCAGCGGCGACAAGCTGTGGCGGATCGTCGACGCGCCGGATTTCGACAACACGGAGCTGCTGATCGCCGACGGACACCATCGCTACGAGACCGCGCTCGCGTATGCGGACGAAGGCGGCTCGCCCTACCTGATGGTAGTGCTCGTGCCGACACGCCAGGAAGGCCTGACGATCTTCCCGACGCATCGCGTCGCGGAGCACGTCAACGGCGCGCGCGGCACGCCGATCGACGAGCCGGGTGACGAGCTGCCCGGCGTCGTCCTCTACCGCAACGGGCGCTACGAGCTGCTCGACAGCGACGGGCTCGACGTCGAGGTCGTGGATCGCATTGCATCGGAAGGCGTGAGCTACACGCCACGGCGTGACGAGGCGGTCGCGACCGTCGATCGAGGCGAGGCCGAGGCCGCCTTCCTGCTACGGCCGACGCGCATCGAGGACGTGTGGGCGGTCGCCCGCCGAGGCGAGACGATGCCGCAGAAGAGCACGTACTTCTATCCCAAGCTGACCTCGGGCCTGCTCTTCCATCCGCTTGACTGACGGGCTCGCGCTCTGCCGCGAGGCGGTCGTCGACGTGCGACGCGTGCTGGCCGAGCTGCCGACGCGCGCCGACCGCGAGCCCGTCGTCGGCGCCGGAATGGGCGGGGACGAGACGACTGCGATCGACCGCGCTGCGGAGCGCGCAGTGCTGGCGCGGTTTCACGGTGTCGACGACGTCACCTTCGTGTCCGAGGAGATCGGCACGCTCGGCGACGGCGCAGTGCACGTCGTGATCGACCCGATCGACGGCTCGCTCAACGCCAAGCGCGGGATCGGCTTCTTCTCCCTCTCGGTCGCAGTCGCATCCGGCCCGACGATGGGCGACGTCGAGTTCGGCTTCGTGCACGACTTCGGAACCGAGGAGGAGTGGACTGCGACGCGCGGCGAGGGCGCTCGCCTCAACGGACACATCCTCGACGGGGAGCCGCCGAAGGACCGGATCGAGATCCTCTCGTTCGAGGCGACGCGCACCGCGTCGGTCGCGGAGAAGGCCGCCGCGGTCGTCGACCTCGCCTACCGCCTCCGGATCATGGGCTCGCTGGCGCTGTCGCTCTGCCATCTCGCCGCCGGGCGCGTCGACGCGGTGTGCTCGCTCAAGCCCGCACGGTCGGTCGACATCGCGGCGGCGCAGCTGCTCGTGCGCGAGCGTGGCCTTGCGATCGACCTGTTCGAGGCGCCGCCGTTCGACGCGGCGCCGCTCGACGTCGAGGGGCGGTCACGGGTCGTCGCAGCGGGAACGCCCGAGCTATGTCAGCAGCTGGCGAACGCCCTGTCCGCATAGGCTGCTCCGGCTGGAACTACAGAGCCTGGAAGGACGAGTTCTACGAGGGGACGCCGGCGCGACTGTGGCTGCAGCACTACGCGCAGCACTTCGACACGGTCGAGGTGAACAACACCTTCTACCGGCTGCCGCTGAGGACGTCGGTCGCCGCCTGGGTCGAGCAGACGCCGCAGCGCTTTCTCTTCGCGATCAAGGCGAGCCGCTACTTGACGCACATCAAGCGCCTGACGGATCTGCGCGGCGGCATCGCGCGCTACTACGACCGCGTCGAGCCGCTCGTCCGCTCGCCGAAGCTCGGCCCGGTCCTCTGGCAGCTGCCGGCGACCTTCAAGCGCGACGACGATCGTCTCGTTGCAGCGCTCGAGGCGTTCCCGCCGGGTCGGCACTGCTTCGAGTTCCGTCACCCGAGCTGGTTCGCGGAGCCCGTCTACGAATTGCTGCGCGCGCACGGGGCGGCGCTCGTGATCGGCGACCGTCCGGAGGTGAGGGAGTTCCAGACGCACGAGCTCACCGCCGACTGGACGTACGTGCGCTTCCACTACGGCTCGCGCGGCCGGCGCGGCAACTACAGCGAGAACGAGCTGGAGGAGTGGGCGCGCCGCTTCGAGGAGTGGAGTCGTGAGGTCGAGATCCTCGCCTACTTCAACAACGACTGGGAAGTCTTCGCCGTCAGGAACGCGCAGTGGCTGAAGCGGCGTCTTGGTCGTCACACGGGACGTTGACGTAGCCCGAGCGAAACGGGCTCGCCGCGCCTGTCGCAGCGTCGTACGTGTGCCGCCACACGCAGCCGGTGTCGTTCGTCAAGAGATGAATCGAGACGGATGTCTCGGATGACGTGGTCTTCACGCGATGGATGTCGTCGATCGGCGGGATCAGGACATAGAAGTCCCCGGCTTCGAGCGATCGCTTCTCGACGAGCTCCAGCGCTCCATCCCGTTGGGTGTAGACCTCTTCGTCTTGCCTGCCGCGGTACAGCCCGACCAGACCCCACGCAAGGTGGTCGTGGATCGGGGTCTCCGAACCGGACGGCACGACCAGCGAGAACAACGAGAGCGATCCGTCGCCCGCGCGGTAGAGCAGCCACTGACCAATGCCCCCGCCCATGCCGCTTTCCGGTGCGACGGCTTGGTACTTGCTCGGGAGCCACGTGGGATCCGCAAGCAGCTCGGAGAAGCGTGGCCGGATCGCCTCACAGGCCTCGGCGGCTGACCTGGCGCCGCCTACGATCGCCTGGACGTCCGCGACAAACGCTCGTATCACCGGCGTGTCGAGGGCGAATTGGCCGCTCATCCTCAGAGCAGATCGGCGATCAACGCCGCCGCCCGCGTGGCGCCATCGCTCTCGACCGGGCGGTAGTCGACCTGCCGGCCGATCTCGGTTGCGATCGCTTCGGCGATCACATCGGGAGTCGACTCGTCGAAGTCCAGGCAGCGGCCCGCGCCGTACTGCTGCAGCCGATGGCGCACGTGGAAATTCTGCTCGAAGTGGCGCCGAAGGGGGAAGTAGAGGAAGGGTCGGCGGTTGGCCGTCAGCTCCATCGTCGTCGTCAGTCCGCCCTGGACGACGGCGAGATCGCACGCTCCGAGGTGGCGGTAGAGCTCGTGCACGTAGGGTCGCACCTCCAGCCCCTCTGTCTCCGGCAGCGTGGCCGGGTCGATGCGGGGGCCCGCGACGACGACCATGCGCAGCGCCGGCACCCGCTCCTTCGCCTGCGGAAACGCCTCGATGACGCGCCGCAGCAGGTGGTGGCCGACACCTGAGCCGCCGACCGTCACGATGCAGACCCGCTCGTCCGGTGCGTAGCCCAGCTCTGCGCGCAGCGCCTCCCGATCGGCAAAGTCGGCCGGATCGAAGCCTGTGACGTAGCCGGCGAAGTCGTAGTTCTCCTTCGTCCAGTCGCGGATGCGGGGCAGCTCGGGCCCGAAGGAGTCCGGCACGATGTCGCCCTCGTTCCCGACGTAGACCGCTCGGTCCCGAACCCGCGGGAAACGCGCGATGTGCTCGATCATCTCCGCGTTGTAGTCGGCGGTCAGAAACGCCTCGCGGTCGCCTCCGTCCTCCATCGGCAGCCAGCCGACGAAGTCGGTCAGCCAGACATAGGCGGCGCGCTTCTGCTCCGGGTTCTCGTGCAGGTAGTAGTCGAGCTCCCACGCCTCGTCGCCGATCCAGAGGTCGTACTGCTCGTCCCGCACCACGTCGTGGAAGAGCATGAAGTTTGCGAGCAGGATCTCGTCCATCCGCCGGATGGCCTGGAAGCAGTGGAGGTCGTGCTCGGCGCACTCGCTCTCGATGTGGCCGGACTCGTTCGCGAGCTGGGCGCTCGCCGGATGAATCCGCTCGCCGCGCGATTCGAGCACCGCGGTGACCGGATGCTGCGCGAGCCAGTCGATCTCGAGGTCGGGATGGAGCTTCCGCAGCTCGTCCGCGATCGCCACGTCTCGTTGCGCGTGACCCAGCCCGATCGGCGATGAGACATACAGCGCCCGCTTGCGCCGTGACCTGCCGCGCACCCAGCGCCGCGGCGGCGGCGCGGGAACGGCGAAGTCGCGTAGCAGCAGGTTCACGCGCACCGGGTCGCGCGCGAGCGGCAGATGGCCTGAGCCGTCCAGCTCCACGAACGCGCCGCCGGTCAGTTCCCCCAGCTCGCGTCCGTGCCTGACCGGCCGGACGGCGTCTTGATTGCCGTGGATGACGAGGACGGGGCAACGCACCCCGGCAGCGAGCCCTCGGACGGCGTCCGGTCCGTCGATGCGATCGTTCGGCGCCTGGGTCGCGACGAGCGTCTCCGGGGTCGTATCGAGACCCCACCCGACGCAGTCCTCGATCTGCTTCGTCGAGTGCGGTTCGGTGAAGCACCGAGAGAAGAAGAACTCCAGGAACTCCCGGTATTGCTCGAGCCAGTAGTAGCGGTTGTACTTGGCCCAGCCGTCGTATGAGTCGAGCTGCTCGTCGAAGCGGATCTCGCTCATCCGCCTCGAGTCGAGCGGCCCGAGCGGGAGCGCCGCCCCGATGAAGACGGCGGCGTCCACGCGCCCGGGATGCTCGGCCGCGAGCAGGAGCGCCCACTGGGCTCCTGCGGACTCGGCGACGAGGACGGCCGACTTGGTCGCCGTCCCGTCCATGACGGCGAGCACATCCGCGGCGAACTCGAAGTCCGCGTACGCCTCGGGCGCGTCCGGGCGATCGGAACGGCCGTTGCCGCGCCCGTCGAACGTCAGCACTCGACAGTGCCGCGAGAGGTAGGGAACCTGCATCTTCCACATGCGCGAGTGCACGATCGACCACGTCGGCAGGAGCAAGATCGTCGGCTCGCCGGTCCCGTAGACCTCGTAGAAGAGCCGCACGCCGTCTCGCTCCACGTAGCCCTCCTTGTCCGGGTAGCGCGCGCGTGTCTGCTCGGACACCGGGGTCAGTGTCGTTGCCATCGCTCCTCCAAAGAGTCATCGATCCAATCGAGGAGCCCGGAGTGGCCCGTGGTGATGCCGGCGAGGCGCTCGACCATGATTCCGAGGTTGAAGGTCACGACGAGCGCGACGAGCGCGTCGAGCGGCATGTCGATCCCGAGCTCTTCGCGCGGCTTTGCGAAGGCCTCCGTCAAGACCGCTCGCCACTCGGCGTTGATCGGTGCGAGTCGCTCTCGCAACTCGGGGCGGTTCCAGGCGAGCGCCTGAAGCTCGAGCCACACCTTCTCGTAGCGGACGTCCTCCTCCACGAGGTAGCGCATTGCCGTGCGCCACTTCTCGATGAACGGGACGTTGGCGGCGTACATCTCGCGCTGGCGTGCGATGAGCCGCTGGGTGAACCGCTCGAGCGTACGCAGCAGCACGTTCTCGATCGAGCCGAAGTAGTAGTGGACGAGGCCGTGATTGAGGCCCGCCTCCTCGGCGAGCCGTCGTGTCGTGATCCCCGAGTAACCGACGTCGACGAGCAGTCGCTCCGCCGCATCGAGGAGCGCTTCCTCGGCGGCCGAGCGGGCTGCGGTCTTGTGCAGGAGGTCGGTCACTCAGTGCGTGAAAGGACTCGGAAACCACGGCGGATGGGCGAACGCGAGTGCAGCCAGTCCGAACAGCGCGACTCCCACCAGCGGTGTCACGCGCGCACCGTAGCGCCCTGTCTTCTCGTAGACCATCACCGCCGTGAGTGCGGCCATCCACCAGAGCACCGCCACGCCCGCCGCGAACATCACGAGCATCAACGCCCAACAGCAGCCGAGGCAATAGAGGCCGTGGCCGAATCCGAGTTGGAACGCGCCGCCTGCGCCGCGCCGGTAGTGCGAGAGCAGGTAGGGCGCCGGGTGGCGGCATTTCGACAGGCACTTGTCCTTGAGCTCCGAGAACTGGAAGGCCCCTGCCAGGGCAAGAGTGCCGGCACCGATGAGCCACTCGTGCTCCGAGAGCCACGTCACTGCGTCGACCGTGCGGTGCACGCCGATGTCGCCGAGGAAGGCGAATGAGCCGAACCCCGTCCAGACCGCCGTGTAGCCGGCTAGGAAGGCGCCGCGCACTCGGCGTAGGCGTTCCTGGTTGCGGCTGGCGGCCTCGAAGAGCCGGATCAGCGGCAGGCTCGAAGGCAGCATCATCGCCGCCACCATCGCCTGCCATGCGACGAGGAAGAGGAGAAGGGCGGCCCAGAGCGGCGGGCCGTCCTCAATCAGCGCATCGTGGTGGAGCGAGCCGGCCGTGTGGGTCAGCTCGGCCACGACCGCGAGCGCCCACGCGGCGGCGATCGCCAGAAGGACCGCCCTGGCGACGCCTGCGCGTGGACGCTGGATCGCCGGGGCGATCGCGGTCATGCGGCGTACTCCATCTTCCACTCGGACTGGATGGCGTTGCGCCCTTCGTACTCCCAGGTCATCCCGTACTGCGGGAGATTCACGCGGCTCACGCTCGCCTTTGCGAGCCACGCCGGCGAGCCCGGCACCGTCGAGAAGACCGAGTTCTGCAGTGTCGTGATGCTGCCGTCGGGACCCCGGTAGGGCTCCATGTCCGTCTCGACCAGCCCCGGGATCTGCAGCCTTCCGCTTCCGCCTTCGACCTGGTGGCTGATCGGGACGAACTCGACGCCCTTCACCTCGCCGATCAGGGCCTCCCAGAGATCACCGAGCGGACCGCCGAGCTTCCCGGTGAACGCCTCGAGCAGTGCGTTCCGCTGCTCCTCAGTCCCTCGCTCGTCGACCAGCGCCGCGACCTGCCAGTTGCCGGCCAGGACGTTGCCCGGGATGTTGCAGCACAGGACGAGGTTGAGACCCGAGACGTCGACATCGCGGATCTGCCCACGCTCGATGCCGTAGGCGACGATTGCATAGCAATAGCCGAGGTCGGGATCCTCCCCAATCCAGCATGGACAGTTGACGTTGCACGAGCAGGCCTCGATCAACGTGCCCTCGAGCGAGTAGACCGTCCCTGTCCCCTCGCGCATCTCTTCCGCTGTGGTCACAGCCGTCTCCTTTCGTCGGGGTTCGACAGCTGACTTAGTCAATCGACTAAGGAGCATGAACCGTTTCTGCAGGCGTGTCAAGTGCTCCCCGCCTGATATCGGTACGGGGGAGATGGCCGCGACGAAGACCGTCAACCTGAGCTCGCCGGAGCGCGTTCTCTATCCCGAGGACGGCATCACGAAGGGTGACCTCTTCGCCTACTACCAGGACGTGGCGCCGACGCTCGTGCCTCATCTGCGTGACCGGCCCTTCACGATGAAGCGCTATCCGCACGGCATCACGGGCGAGGTGTTCTTCCAGAAGCAGGCACCGAAGCACCTGCCGGACTGGATCCCGACGCGCCAGTTCCGGACCTGGCCGCGCGAAGGCGGGTCACGCCTCGTCGATTTTGCTCTCGTGAACTCGACCGAGGCGGTCCTCTTCATGGTGCAGAACAACTGCATCGACATGAACGCGTGGTACTCGCGCGTCGACAAGCCGCATCGTCCCGACTTCGTCCTCTTCGATCTCGATCCGCCCGACGAGGGCTTCGAGCTCGCGATCGAGGTGGCGCACCTGATCCGCGAGCTGCTCGACGAGGTCGGTCTCCCCGGCTACGTCAAGACGAGCGGCGCCGACGGCATCCACGTGGTGGCGCCGATCGCGCGACGCGCGACCTTCGAGCAGACGTACGCGTTCGCCGAGAAGGCCTCGCGCCTGCTCGAGCAGCGGCATCCCGGCAAGGTCACAACCGAGTGGCTGAAGAAGAAGCGCCGCGGCGTGCTCGTCGACCACCGGCAGAACGGCTGGGGGAAGACGATCGCGTCGGTGTACAGCGTCCGGCCGAAGCCCGGCGCCCCGGTCTCGACGCCGCTGCGTTGGGAAGAGCTGACGTCGAAGGTGCGACCGCGCGACTTCACCATGCAGGTAGCGCTCGACCGGCTCGAGCAGCACGGCGATCTGTTCGCCCCGGTCTTGGAGGATCCGCGGCCGCTCTCGGCAGCCGCCAAGGCGCTCGACCGGGTCTACGATTGAGCGGTGCTCGAGCTGTTCGTCGCGCTTACGCTGCCGTTCAAGGCGACGCTGCACGCACCGACGCACACTCCGCGCGTCAACAAGCCCTGGCCGATCTGGATTCGCGTCACCGATCGAGCCGGCCATCCGATCCGCGCGCGGTTGACGATGCGCTTCCTCTTCGCCGGCGTCCCGGTCGGCAAGGTCGACAACGGCCGCGTCTACACGTTCACCGGCACCTGGCGTGAGAAGAAGGGCGAGGAGATCACGTTCCCGCCGGAAGGCCGCGGCCACAGGCTGACGTTTCAGGCGCTGGTCACCGCGCGCGGCCGCACCGTGAAGCTGAACTACTGGGTGCGGCCGCGGTGAGCGGCGGCGCCGACGTCGTCGTCGACCGGGTCAGCAAGACGTTCGAGGGAGGCCGGATCCGGGCACTCAGGGACGCGTCGTTACGGCTCGAGCCGGGCGAGCTCGTCTCGCTCACCGGTCCGTCCGGCAGCGGCAAGAGCACGCTGCTGAACCTGATCGGGGCGCTCGACCGGCCCGACGCCGGTTCGATCACGGTCGACGGCATGACGCTCGACGGACAGGATGCGAGTGAGTACCGCGCAGCGACTGTCGGCTTCGTCTTCCAGTTCCACAACCTGATCCCGACGCTGACGGCGCTCGAGAACGTGCAGGTGCCGATGGTCGGGCGTGGATTGACCCGCACGCAGCGCGGCGAGCGCGCGGGCTCTTTGCTGTGCGAAGTCGGTCTCGAAGAGCGAGCGGACGCGTTCCCCGCGACGCTGTCCGGCGGCGAGCGTCAGCGTGTCGCGCTCGCGCGCGCGTTGGCGAACGAGCCGCGGCTGCTGCTCGCCGACGAGCCGACGGGCGCGCTCGACTCGGCGACGAGCGAGCAGGTGTTGGAGCTGATCGAGCGGCTGCGCGCGGAACGCGGGATGACGGTGCTGGTCGTCACCAACGACGAGGGTGTTGCCGCACGTGCGGGACGCGTGCTGCGTCTGCTCGACGGACGTGTCACTCCCGACGCAGCGCGGCAATCGGCGTAAGCCGCACGGCACGCCACGTCGGATAGGCAGCGCCGATCAACGCGACGCCCAGCGCGAAGGCGAGCCCCCACGCGAACACGCCGGCGGTGAAGTCCGGTTGCACGAGGCCGGACGTGCTCGTGTGGTCGCTGAACACCTGCGCCGCGAGCACGCCGAGCGCAAGTCCGACGCCGAGCGCGAGCAGGCAGATGGCGACCGCTTCGCTCACGATCAGCACCGCGATCCGCCACGTGCGCCAGCCGACCGCCCGCAGGATCCCGATCTCGCGGATGCGCTCGAACACGGACATCGCCATGGTGTTGGTGACGCCGATGCCGCCGACGATCAGCGCGAGCAGCGAGATGATCCAGCCGGTGTCGACGATCAGGCGGCTGGATGTGTCGACCCTGATCGCCTGGCTCGGCTCGTAGACCGCGACCGTGCCCGGGAAGCGCTGCTCGACGCGTTGCGCGACTGTCCGCGCACGCAGCCCCGGGTCGACCGTTACGGCGACCGTCGTGATCTCTCCGGGTCGATGTGCGAGCCGTTCCACCGTGCGCAGCGGCAGCACCGCGCCCGAGTCCTCGAACTCATCGCCGCTGTGATAGACGCCGACGACACGGAAGCGCTTGCCGCCGACGCGGATCTCCCGGCGTTTCAGTTGATCGCCGGCCAGCGCTTCTCCCGCTCGTGGCGGCCGGCCTTCGAGCAGTACGAGCCGGCGCCAGACGAACTCGTCCGGCTCGAGCCCGAACGCGAAGAAACCGTCCGCGGACAGCAGCTTCAGCTTCGCCACCTTCGCAACGCCGGGAACGTCCGCGATCCGCTGTGCCAGGCTCTCGGGCAGGAGCGAGCGGCTGAAGTCGGAGACGTCCTCCTGGAAGAGGCCGAAGTCGGCGCGGCCCACATGGATCAATTCGTCGGCGCTGTTCTTCACGCCGGTGGCGAGCGACAACAGTGCCACGATCAGCCCGACACCCAACGCGACGCCTGCCGCTGTGAGCGCCGTGCGCGCGGGCCGTCGCAGCAGGTTCCGCCAGACCAGCGCCACCCAGGTCACGAATCCGCATATTGCTACGCTCAGCCAGGGGATGGAGCCGGACCGCAACGAGATCCTGCGTGCGCTCGAGCGCGTGATCGACCCTGAGCTGCGCCGGCCCGTGACCGAGCTCGACATGGTGCGCGACGTCGACATCGACGGCGGCGACGTGCGCGTCACGATCGCACTGACCGTCGCCGGCTGTCCCCTGCGTGACTCGTTCCAGCAGCAGGTCGCGGACGTCCTGCGCGCCGTTCCGGGCGTCGAGCGTGTGGCGCTCGGGTTCGACGTGATGACCGCCGAGGAGCGGCAGGCGCTGACCACGAAGCTCCGAGGTGGGATGCAGGAACGCTCGAAGGGATTGTCCCTCGATGCGTCGACGCGCGTGCTCGCAGTTTGCAGCGGCAAGGGCGGCGTCGGGAAGTCGACTCTGTCGGCGAACCTCGCGGTGGCACTCGCGCAGGAGGGCAAGCAGGTCGGGATCCTCGACGCCGACGTCTACGGACACTCGGTTCCGCACGTGCTCGGTATCCGCCAGAAGCCCGTGCTCGTCGACAAGATGATCGTCCCTCCCGTGAAGCACGACCTGAAGCTGATGTCGATCGGCTTCTTCCTCGACGACAACCAGCCGGTGATGTGGCGCGGGCCGATGCTGCACCGTGCACTGGAACAGTTCCTGTCGGACGTGCACTGGGGACAGTTGGACGTGCTCGTCGTCGACATGCCACCGGGCACCGGCGACGTTGCGATCTCGCTCGGCCAGCTCTTGCCGCGGGCGGAGACGCTCGTCGTGACCACGCCGCAGCCGGCAGCGCAGGAGGTCGCGTCGCGGGCGGGCGCGATGGCGCAGAAGACGGGCATGCGCCTGATCGGCGTCGTCGAGAACATGACGGGTGATGTTTTCGGCGCGGGCGGTGGTGAGCGCCTCGCCAACGAGCTCGGGGTGCCGTTGCTCGGCTCGGTTCCGCTGGATCCGCAGCTGCGCGAGTGCGGTGACGCCGGCGAGCCGCTCATGGTCGGCGCACCCGAGTCGGAGAGCGCGCAGGAGCTGCGCCGGATCGCAGACGCGGTGCTGGCGATGGAGCGCGGCGCGATCGTCAAGCCGCTGCCCGTCCTCTCCTGACGGACGATCCGTTCGGCCGGCTGAGCGCGCTCGGCTTCGCCGACAAGGATGCGCGCACGCTCGCCGACCACTTCGTCGACGCGGAGCGTCGCGGGAAGCGCGGGCACGGCTTCGCACGCGTCGACTGGCTCGAGACACTCGAGGGCCTCGATCCGTCGGCCGAGCCCGAGTGCGTCGTCGCGGAGGGCTGTTACGAGCGCTGGGAAGGTCGCGGCGCGCTCGGCTACCTGACCCTCGCCGCGATCTGCGACGGGCAGCTCGAAGATCCTCCCGAAGCTGCGCGCTTGATCGTCGCGCACGACTGCTTCCCGACCGGGATGCTCGGCTACTGGGCGCGACAGCTCGCCTCCGGCGGGCTCCTGGCGGTGCTGACGGCGACCTCGCCGCCTCGGCTGGGCCATCCTGACGGCGGCCCGAAGCTCGCGGGGACGAATCCGCTCGCGATCGCGATCCCGAGCTCCGACGGGAGGCCGCTCGTCAGCGACATTTCGATGGGGCGCGTGACGTACGGCGACGTGATCGCCGGAGCGGCGTCGGAAGACGACCTGATCCCGTTCGGGGGCGAGCACGCGCACAAGGCCTTCGCGCTCGCGCTCGGCCTGCAGCTGCTCGTCGACGCGCTGATCGTGGACGGCTACGGCGCCGTGCTACTGGTGGCGCGACCGGCAGCAGATCCGGTTCCGGCGCTGCGGGCACGTGCCGCCGGCGTGCGGCTTCCCGGCGACGCGTGATCCTCGCGCTGCCGCCGGCGATCGTTGCGGGAGAGATCGTTCGGCTGCAGACGCGGCAGCATGTGGTCGCGCTGACGTTCGACGGCGGCGGCAACGCCGACGGCGCGCGTGGTGTCTTGAAGGTCTTGCGACGCGAGCACGTGAAGGCGACGTTCTTCCTCACCGGCCGCTTCGTGCAGCTCTACCCGGCGCTCGCGCGCACGATCGGCCGCCGCTATCCGGTCGGGAACCACACCGTCAACCATCTCGATCTGCTTCGTCTCTCGCTGCCGGCAGCCAGGCGAGAGATCACGCGCGCGGCAGCGATGATCGAGCGCGCGACCGGGCGCGACACACACCCCTACTTCCGCTTCCCGTACGGCTCGCGCAACTCGCGCACGTTACGGCTTGCGTACGAGCTCGGCTACGCGTCGGTGCGCTGGACCGTCGATACATGGGGCTGGATGGGCCGGTCGCAGCAGAACGTGCCAGGTGCCGTGCGCCGTGTCGTGGACCACCTCATGCCGGGCGAGATCGTGCTCATGCACCTGGGGTCGTCACGCGACCACAGCACGATCGACTCGAAGGCGTTGCCGGGTGTGATCCGGCTCGTTCGCGCCCGCGGTTATCGCTTTGTCACGCTGGCGGGGGTCCGTGCGCCGTGAAGCGTTCTGAGGTGTTCGGCCCCAAGGTTGTGCGTAAGACGGACGTGCGAGCGGAGCTCGCCCGTCCTCTAAGCGGCACCGTCAAGCGGTGCCTTCGTCGAGCGCCGCGCTGAAGCGCGGGTCGTCGCGCAGCGAGTCGAAGTCCGAGTCCGTCAGCGCATGCTCGCGGAACCGTGGATTCGCCGCTGCCTCACGGAGATGCTCGAGCGCCGCGTCCTTTTCGCCCAGCAGTGCCTCGACGCAGGCGAGGTCGTAGAGGAGGCTCGTGTTGCCGGGGTGGAGCTCGAGGCCCTCGAGCAGCAAAGCCCTGGCCTCGCCGAAGCGCTTGCCCTGCCAGGCGGGGACGCTTGCAAACGCGAACTCCCAGGGGGAGATCGTGAAGGGCCGGCCGCGTTCGCCCCCGATCGCGAGCACGGTCGTGCCGTCCTCGGCGGCGCGGGCACCGCGCCGCTCCTTCGGATCGTCGAGGAAGACACAGGTGCCGACGGGCGCGTCGAAGCTCTCGTCGTCGACGGTAAACGTGGCCCTGCCGGTGACGACGATGTACAGCTCCTCGTGGTGGCCGGCGCCTGCTCCGGTCTCGTCGTGCTCCTCGACCACGAGCTCGCCCGTGTCGGCGGTGTACGCGTTGATGCCGAAAGCCTCGATCCCGAGCGTGCGTCGCAAGGGACGCCACTGCAGCTCACCGCCGGCGACGGGGATCGGCGCGATCTCTGCGATGCGCACGACCTTCACGGGCTCGCCTTCCGCAAGGCCTCGAGCACGATCGGGTCGACCCGCGTCACGCCGTTGACGCGCTCCTCGAGGTTCGCCGCCCCAGCCCAGTCGGCAAACGCCTTGTCCAGCCGGTCGGTGTAGCCGAGCTTGCCGAGCCGCTCACGCAACTCGTTCGCGAGCGCGTCGTCGACCTCCAACCAGTCTTCCGCCGGTGTCGCGCCGAAGAGCTCCTGGTGCAGCGAGAACAGTCGGCGCAATTCGGCGATCGGCCGCTCGTGGTCGTCGACACGGAGGTCGACGACCGTGTCGGAGAGCTTCGCGTAGCCCTCGTCCTTCTCGACGATCAGCAGCGAGGCCGACTGCTGTCCGCGCCGATCGCCGCCCGCGGCCTGTGCCGCCGCGAGGCATTCGATCAGGCGCTCCGCGAGCTCGAGATGCGCGTTCGACTCGAACGTGGCCGCCAGCGCGTCGACGGTCGCGGCGGACACGAGGATGTTCCCCTGGGCTGCGTAGCCGCTCCCGGTACGGCCGCCGGCCCACTCGTGACAGGCCTCGCCCGTAAACGTCGCCGCGCAGCCGCTGCCGTCGACGACGCCGACCTGCCGTTCCGCACGGCCTTCGTCGGCGGACGTGAGCGCCGTGACCACTTCCTCGGCGCTGCGACCGTCGCGCAGGAGGGTGAGTCCGTCCGGGCCGTAGCGCGGATTCGCGTAGGACTGCGTAGCGATCGCGCCCACGTGCGGCTCGGCCCACGGCACGACGGAGCCGACGGCGAGGAACTTCGACTGCACGGCGACACCCCATTGTCCTGCCTCGAGGTCGCACGCGACGATCGAGTACGTCGCGACGACGTCGCTACGGGCCATACGTCAGCTCGCGCAGGTCGACCTCCAGCAGGTCGCGCCGATCCGCGGGGACGAGTGCCGCGGCCACCTCGGGGTGCGACAAGGCCGACTTGATCTCCTCGGGCGTCTGCGCGCGAACGACGATCGGGCGGCCGGCCTCGTGCGCCTCGTGCAAGCCGGCCGGGTCGGACACATCGTCGAGTACGAGCGCGTCGTCGAGGTCGAGCTCCCCTTCCACTGCGATCTCCGGCACGCGGCGTCCGGTCGAGCCGAACCAGCGCTCTCTCACAGCGTGACCGATTCGCCCGGGTCGATCGCGTGGATCTCTACTCCCGGCGCGAGTTGCTTCAACTGGTCGGGCGTGCCCGCAAGCAGCGGGAACGTGCCGTAGTGGCTCGGGACGACACGCTTGACGCCGAGCAGCTCGCATGCGACGGCGGCCTCGGGCGGCGCCATCGTGAAGTGTCCCCCGATCGGGAGGACAGCCACGTCCGGCGAGTAGATGCGCCCGATCAGCTGCATGTCGCCGAACACGCAGGTGTCGCCGGCGAAATAGATCTTCTTGCCGTCCTCGAGCTCGACGACGATTCCCGCCGCCTCGCCGAGGTACGTGCCGTCGTTCGCCGCGCTCGAGTGGAACGCGTTGGTGAGCGTGAACTTGATTCCTTCGGCCTCGACCGTTCCGCCCTTGTTGGGCCCAGGCAGCTCGTCTGTTTGCGCACCCTGCTCCGTGAGCCATCCCTTGAGCTCGACCATTGCGACAATCGGAATGGGCCCGAGCTTCTTCGTCAACTCGACCGTCGAGCCCACGTGGTCGGAGTGCCCGTGCGTGATCGCGATGACGTCGCAGCGATCCGGGTCCTTCTCCGAGTCGGGGCACTTCGGGTTGTCGAGCCAGGGATCGACGTAGACCCGCTTGCCACCTGTTGTGTCGAGGCGGAAAGAGGCATGTCCCAGCCAGGTCAATGAGGCGTCAGCCATGGGTCTCCTCCTGTCGCGAGGGCGCCGGGGAGGCTAAAGGAACGTCCGGTACTGCCGCGAACCTTGCCGAGGATGCCCCGCCGAGCGCTTCCAGCCCTGCTCGCGCTGATCACCCTCCTCGCCGACCTCTCGGGCAGCCACGGGGTCGCGCTCGTCTTCGTGCTCGCCTCCATCCCGGCGGCCTTCGCGCTCGCGCTCGAGTGCTACGGCGACACGCTCGAGTCGCGCTGCGGTGGCCTTCGCCCCTTGATCGCCGCAGCGGGGCTCGGCCTGCTTGTGCTGAGCGCAGCGCTGCGCAGCCCGGCGGTGGTCGGCGGCGTGCCGCGCCTCGCGGTCTCGGCCGTCGTCCTCTGCCTGCTTTTGTATGCCGGCGCGCTGCTCATTGCGCTCTTCGCGCCTCGTCCCGCGCCCTCAGTCCTCCCCGAGGAAACCGAGCTCGACCGCCTGGCTGCGTGAAGCCTGCGGACTGCGGTTTGAGAGGGTGCCGATCCCAGGCTGCGGGTTAATCGGACGCGCGGGCATGGCCCGCCCGTCCTTTGATGGGCATCGCAAGCGATGCCCTGGGTGCGGTTAACCGCACCCACAGACGCCAGCCGCCCGCCCCTGTCCGGCAGGTAGAAACTCAGTGGTGCTCGCTCGTCTCGCCCACTTCGTGCATCGCCGTCACCGGCGCGTGATTGTGCTGTGGATCCTGCTCACGGCCTTCGGCCTGTTTGCGACCGCGAAGGTCTCGAGCCGGTGGTTCGAGTCCTTCTCGATCCCGGGCTACTCGGCATACGAGACGAACCAGAAGGTCCTGAAGACCTTCGGCACCGGCGAGCAGGCGCCGCTCGTACCCGTCTTCCAATCGAGCGGCGACATCACGAAAGAGAACCTCGAGCCGGCGATTCGAAAGGCCGCGGCCGTCAACCCCGGCTCACGCGTCAGCTCCTACTTCGACACGCACAACCCGGTCTACGTCTCGAAGGACAGGCACACGGCCTTCGCAGAGATCTATCCGCCGGACGAGAACACCTTCAGCGGCGACGTCCACGTCAAGGACGTGCGCAAGGCTCTGGAAGACGCCGCACCGGCCGGCGTCACGACGCACCTGACCGGATTGCTGGCGCTCTACGACGAGTCCAGCGGGGGCGACAGCGGCGGGCCGAGCGTCCTGACCGAGGCGCTGATCGGCGGACTTGGCGCGCTGATCATCCTGCTCTTCGTCTTCGGCACCCTGCCCGCCGTGGCCATTCCTCTCGCGATTGCGGCGGTGAGCATCCTCAACACCTTCACGCTCGTCTGGGTGCTGACGTACCTGACCGACGTCTCGATCGTCGTCCAGTTCCTGATCGCGTTGGTCGGGCTCGGGGTTGCGATCGACTACGCGCTGCTGATGATCTTCCGCTTCCGCGAGGAGCTCGCGGCCGGGGAGGACGTCGAGACGGCGCTGACCGAGACGATGACGCACGCCGGCAGATCCGTGATCGTGTCCGGCTCGACGGTCGCGGTCGGCCTGCTGAGCATGATCATCCTGCCGCTGCCGTTCATCCGCTCGATTGGCATCGGCGGCATGCTCATTCCGGCCGTCTCGGTCCTGGTCTCGATCACGCTGCTGCCGGCGCTGCTGTCCGTGCTCGGCGCGCGGATCAACAAGCTGCGCGTCATGCCGAAGCGCTTCGTCAACGTCAGCCATCCCGAGACGGGTTGGTGGGGCCGCTGGGCGCAGCTCGTCGTGCGCCGCCCGTGGCCGGTCGCCGCCGTCGGCGCGGCGATCGTGGGCGTGCTGCTGGTCTTCGGCTTCCAGCTGAACCCGAGCGAGGCGCAGGCGAAGGACTTCCCCGGCAAGGGCGACGCCAGCATCGGCCGCGATGCCCTGACGGGCGCCGGCATCTCGCCGGGCGTGATCAAGCCGTTTGTCATCCTCACATCTGACGGATCGCAAGGTGCCGTCGTCGAGCGCGTTAGCCGTGTCGAGGGAGTCGAGGGGGCTGCCGCGCCGCCGTCCTGGCGGAAGGACGGCTACGCGCTCGTCGAGGCATTTGCTTCGCACGACGGTTCGAGCAAGGAGATTCGCGGGACGATCAACCGCGTCAAGGATGCGCTGCCACCCGGCGCCAGCCTCGGCGGCGTCGCGCCGGAGGACCGCGACTTCGTGCACGCCGTGTACGGCAACTTCCCGTACGTGCTGCTGTTCGTGATCCTGCTGACCTACGTGCTGCTTGCGCGCGCGTTCCGCTCCCTCTTGCTACCGCTGAAAGCCGTGATCCTGAACCTGGTCTCGCTGGGCGCGGCGTACGGGATCATCGTCTTCATCTTCCAGCAGGGGCACGGGTCCGAGGCGATCTGGAACGTGCCGGCGACGCAGTCGATCATCCCGTGGATCCCGTTGATGATCTTCGCGTTCCTCTTCGGGCTGTCGATGGACTACGAGGTGTTCATGCTGACGCGCATGCGCGAGGCGTACGACGAGACGGGCGACACGCGCAAGTCGATCTCGCTCGGGCTCGCGCGCACGGGCAAGCTCGTCACCAGCGCGGCGCTCGTCCTGATGTTCGCCTTCTTCGTCCTCTCGACGAGCCCCGGCACGGACATCAAGCAGTTCGGCATCGGGCTTGCGGCGGGAATCATCTTCGACGCCACGATCATTCGGGCGCTGCTCGTCCCCGCGCTGGTGCGTCTGATGGGCCGGTGGAACTGGTGGCTGCCGCACTGGGCGGCGCGTCCGCTGCGGACTCGGGCGAGCCAGCCAGTCACCGAGCCGGCGTAGTTCGAAAAGCCGGGCGTTGTCCGGCTCGTACTCGCCTAGAACGGCAAGCTGTTCGCCGCGTGCTTCGCGAGATCGATGAGCGGCTGCACGGCGAAGAACGAGCCCACCGTGACCACGAGGCAAGCGAAGACCGACGTCTGCAGCAGCGCGTCCCGCGGCGGCGAGCCGCCGATCGGCGCCAGTTGCAGGTCCTCGGTGCGCCGCATGAACATCGCGCGTACCAGACCGAGGTAGTAGTAGAGCGAGACGAGCGTCGCGAGCACGCCGACGATCACGAGCCAGGTCCAGCCGTGCCGGTAGGCGGCGGCGAAAACGTAGAACTTGCCGACGAAGCCGCCCGTGAGCGGGAAGCCGGCGAAGCCGAGCATGAACGCCCACATCGAGATACCGAGCAGCGGCCGCTCCCAGCCGAACCCGGCCATGTTCTCGTACGTCACCGGCACGCCCAGCTCGCGCTCGCGTGCCGCGACGACCGCGAACGAGCCGAGCGAGGTCGCCGCGTACGGCACGAGGTAGTAGAGCAGCGCCCGCGCGCCGAGCGCGGAGTTCGCCGCGACGGCGATCAGCATGAAGCCTGCGTGGGAGATCGACGAGTAGGCAAGCATCCGCTTCACCGTCTTCTGCACGAGCGCCGCGAAGTTGCCGACGACGAGCGAGCACACGGCGACCACGGCGACCGCTACCGTCCAGAGATCGGCGTCGTGTGGGAAGGCGGTGACCAGCACGCGCAGCGCGACGACGAGTGCGACCGTCTTCGTGGCCGCCGACATGAACGCGGTCACCGGCGTCGGCGCGCCCTCGTAGACGTCCGGCGTCCACATGTGGAAGGGCGCCGCCGACGCCTTGAAGCCGAATCCCGCGATGATCATGGCGAGGCCGAAGACCAGCAGCGTGTCGTGCTCGGCGCCCGCTGCGGCGATGCCCGGGAAGTCGAGCGCGCCGGTCGCGCCGTAGACGAGCGCCGACCCGAACAGCAGCACGGCGGAGCCGAAGCCGCCGATCACGAGGTATTTGAGGGCCGCCTCCAGCCCGCCGAGCCGGTCTCGGTCGATCGCGCAGAGGATGTACAGGCAGAGCGAGAACCACTCCAGTGCGAGGAAGAGCGTCATCAGATTGTTCGCCGCGACGAAGAACGTCATGCCGGCGCCGGCCGCCGCGAGCAGCGAGTAGTACTCCGCGACGTGATCCTCGCGCGCGCGCTCGCGGTACGAGATGCCGACGGCGAGCAGGCCGCTGCTTGCGACGATCATCCCGGCGAGCTCGGCGAACCGGTCTCGGCGGATCGCGTCGGCGACGATGCCGTGACCGTGCGCCGACCGGACGTACAGCGCCACGGCGAAGCCGAACGCCACCGCGTAGCCGGCCGCGCAGAGTGCCGCGGCGACCTGCTTGCGCCATGGGCGCGGCGCGAGCACCGCGCAGAGCAGTGCGAGCGCGGCCGCGAGCAGCAGCGCGTTGACAGGGGCGAGCGCGAACCAGTCGACGTGGGGGCGATGGCTCATTTGAACTGCGCCGAGACGTCGGCGGCGCCGTGATCTCCACGGAAGGAGTGTTGGGTGATCGCTGCCGGCCAGACCGATAGCGCGAGCAGGCAGGCGACAAGCGGAACCGTCACGCCGAGCTCCGCAGGTCTGAGGTCGAGCGCTGCGTCGGACACGGCCGGACCGACCTCACGGTGCAGGACCGCCGAGATCAGCCGTAACACGTACATGGCCGCGAGCACGATCGCGACCGCTCCGACGACGGCCCAGCCCCACCCGCGCTGGAAGACGCCGGCGAGGATCAGGAACTCGCCCGCAAAGGCGGACGAGAGCGGTACCGCGAGGGAGATGATGCCGGTCGTCATCAGCACCGTCGCGAGCGCAGGCCGGCCTCGAGCCATCCCGCCAAGCCGGCCGAGCTCTCCCGTCAGCGTCCGTCGTTCGACCATCCCGGCCAGCAGGAACAGCGTTGCCGAGAAGAGGCCGTGGTTGACCATCTGCAGGACGGAACCGTCGAGGCCGAGGTCGTTGACGGCGAAGACGCCCATGGTGATCAAACCCATCTGTGCCAGCGAGGAGTAGGCGACCACCCCGCGTAGGTCCGGCGCGCGGAACGCGAGCAGCGATCCGTAGATCAGGCTTATCGCTGCGAGCGCGAGGATCGGCGCGCGGAAGTCGTGCGCGGGCTCGGGGAATTTTGAGACGGCGATGCGCAGGAATCCGTACGTGGCGGCCTTCGAAACAACACCCGAGAGGACGGCGGCCACCTCCGGCGACGACTCGCGGTACGCATCGGGCAGCCAACCGTGCAGCGGGAACAGCGGCGCCTTGATCGCGAAGGCGGCGACGAAGCCGAGGAAGATCCATTGGCTCGAGTTCTGGCCGATCTTGACCAGGTCGAACGTGTTCTCCGACAGGCCGTAGACGACGATCGCGGCGAGCATCAGCAGCGAGCCGGCCATCGTGTAGAGCACGAACTTGAGCGTTGCGCCCATCCGGCCCGGGCCGCCCCAGACGCCCACGAGCACGTACAGCGGGATCAGCATCGCCTCGAAGAACGCGTAGAAGAGGAGCAGATCCTGCGCGGAGAAGACGCCGACGATCGCGCCGGTCAGGAACAGCATCAGCCCCATGTACGCGCGCGAGCGCTCGCGGCCCGCCCAGAACGCGTAGGCAATCGCGGCCGCCATCACGATCACCGTCAGACCGATCAGCCACACCGAGAAGGCGTAGACGCCGACGTGATAGGAGACGTCGAGGTCGCTGAACCAGGCGCGGTGGTCGGAGAACTGCAGGCCGCCCCTGGCAAAGTCGAAGCGGACGAGCAGCTGGATCCAGATCCCGACCTCCGCGAGCGCCGCGAGCAGCGCGAGCGATCCCGCCGAGATGGGATTCAGCGGCAGGAGCCACACGATCAACGCGGCGGCGAGCGGGACGAGGATCAGAACCGTGGTCACTTGACGGCTACGAAGACGATGGCGAGGACGGCGACGCTCGACGCGATCGCGAGCACGTACGTGCGAAGTAGGCCTGTCTGCGCGCGAGCGACGAGCCCGCCGAGGTCGCGGGTGTCGTCGCCGAGGTCGCGGCCGCTGTCGGCGATCAGCGGCTCTTCGATGCCGCGGCGCAGCAGCCGTGCGATGAATACGGACGGTGCGTAGAAGAGCGCGTCGTAGAGCTCGTCGAAGTAGAACTTGTGCTCGAGCGTGCGCTGCGCGAACGCGAAGCGCGGAACGGCAACGGTGCGCACGCCGTACATCAGGTAGGCGACGGCGATTCCACCGAGACCGAGCACGAACGCGAGCGCGCTCGAGACCGCTTCCTGCCAGCTCGTCGGGCTGACGACCGGCTCCGCGACGGTCTGCAGCCAGGTCTCGACCGGATGCCAGAGCGGTGTCCACTGGAGCCAGCCGCCGATGAGCGAGAGCACGGCGAGCACGCCCACCGTCGACGCCATCGAGACGCCGACAACGTCACGTCGCAACGCGTGGAAGTGCTCGCGCACGAACGCGCTCGGTTCGCCCCAGAAGACGAGGAAGAGCATGCGGAACGTGTAGACGCCCGTGAGGAACGTTCCCGCAAGCGCGGCGACCCACAGCACATACCCGTACGCACCGTGATCCATCGCGGCGGCGATGATCGAGTCCTTGGAGAAGAAGCCGGCGAACGGGAAAATCCCGACGAGCGCGAACGCGCCGATCAGAAACGCCCAGTACGTGCGCGGCATCAGGGTGCGCAGGCCGCCCATCTTGCGCATGTCCTGCTCGGCGGCGAGCGCGTGGATGACGATCCCGGCCGCCATGAAGAGCAGCGCCTTGAAGAACGCGTGCGTCATCAAGTGGAACATTCCGTTGGCGTACGCGCCCAGACCGGCGCCGAGGAACATGTAGCCGATCTGCGACATCGTCGAGTACGCGATCACGCGCTTGATGTCCACCTGCACGAGCGCGATCAAGCCGGCGAGCAGCAGCGTCCCCGCGCCGAGACCGGCGGCGAGGTCGGCGACCTTGGGCGCCGACTCGAAGATCGCGTGCGTGCGGACGATCAGGTAGACGCCGGCGGTCACCATCGTCGCGGCGTGGATCAGGGCGCTGACCGGGGTCGGTCCCTCCATCGCGGCCGGCAGCCAGGTCTGCAGCGGCAGCTGCGCCGACTTCGCGACCGCACCGCCGAGCAGGCCGAGCGCGACGAGGTTCGCCACCGTCGAGCTGTACTCGCCGCCGAGGATCCCGAACTCCAGCGAGTGCGCCTTCTTGATCAGCAGGAAGAACGCGAGTGCCATCGTCGCGTCGCCGATCGCGTTCATCACGAACGCCTTCTTCGCGGCGGCGAGTGCGCTCGGGCGGTCGTGCCAAACACCGAACAGTAGGTAGGACGAGAGGCCGACCATCCCCCAGCCGGCCAGCAGCAGCAGCAGGTTGCCGCCCTGGACGAGCAGCAGCATCGAGAAGACGAAGAGCGACATGTACGCGAAGTAGCGGCGCTCCTCGTCGTCGCCATCCATGTAGCCGATCGAGTACGCGACGATCAGCCCGCCGACCCCGGCGACGATGAGCATCATGAAGACCGAGAGCGGGTCGATCATGACCTCGAGGCCCGACTGATAGGAGCCGCCGCTGATCCACGTCCACGCCGTCGAAAGCACTCGGCGATTGCCGCCGTCGCGCCCGAGCAGGCCGATGAAGGTCGTGAGCGCCCCGCCGAAGGCGACGAAGCAGGAGAGCGTGGAGACATAGCCGGCGTTGCGGCGAGACAGGCGCTCGCCGCCGAGGGTGATCAGCCCCGCGGCCGCGAGTGGCGAGAGCAGGCAGATCCAGGCGCCGTAGACCATCAGCCGCGCAGGGTGTTGAGCCGGTCGACGTCGAGCGTCACACGCTTGCGGTTGAGCGCCACGACCAGGCCGAGGCCGACGACGACCTCGGACGCCGCTACCGCCATCACTGCGAGCGCGAAGATCTGGCCGCTGCCGTCACCGAGGTTGCGGCCGAAGCCGATCAGGGCGAGGTTCGCGCCGTTGAGCATGATCTCGAGCGAGAGCAGGACGATCAGCGGGTTGCGGCGCAGGAGCACCCCGAGCGATCCCGTGCCGAAGAGAAAGCCCGCTACAGCCAGGTACCAGGCGGCGCTCGGGCCCATCACAGCGGCGGCACCTCGTCGGCAGCGCGACGCGAGTGCGCGCCGAGGATGACGCCGCCGATCGCGGCGACGAGCAGGACGATCGACGTGATTTCGAAAGCCAAGAGGTGGTCGTTGAGGAACAGCCGGCCGACCTCTGCCGGGCTCCCGAAGGCGGCGCCGATGTGCTCCGAGTGCGAAAGGCGACCGCTCGCCTTCAGGCCGATGACGACGATGATCTCCACCAGCAGCGCGCCCGCAGCCAGCACGGCGCCGACCGCCTGCCAGCCGGGCCCGCCCGCCCACGGCGACTCGATCCGCGGCCCTATGTACGCGATGACGAACAGGAACATCACCATCACCGCGCCCGCGTAGACGAGTACCTGCGCAGCGGCGACGAACTCCGCCGACAGCAGGAGGTAGAGAACCGCGAGCGAGCCGAGGTTTCCGATCAGCGCGAGTGCGGAGTAGAACGGGTTCGAGAAGGACACGACCGCGACGCCCGAGGCGAGGCAGGCGAAGGCGGCTCCGAGCCACACGGCCCAGACGAGCACGTTGCCCACGGTCGCGACCACCATCACGAGTGCGACTCGTAGTAGGGGATCGGCGTGTCGTAGAGATCGGGATCGGCGACCGGCACGCGCTTGATCGGCTCGGCGAGCAGCATGTCCTTCGTGTAGATCAGGTCGTCGCGGGAGTACTCCGAGATCTCGTACTCGTTCCCGAGCGTGATCGCGTCGAAGGGACACGCGAGCTCGCAGTAGCCGCAGAAGATGCAGCGGCTCATGTTGATCTCGTAGATGCGCGCGTACCGCTCTCCGGCGGAGACGCGGTTGTCCGGCGTGTTCTCGGCCGCGACGACGCGGATGCAGTCGGCCGGACAGGCCGCGGCGCAGAGCGAGCAGCCCACGCACTTCTCGAGCCCGTTCTCGTACCGGTGCAGCTTGTGGCGGCCGCGGAAGCGCGGATACACGGGCCGCTTGTACTCCGGGTACTGCTGCGTGATCGGCTTCTTGAACAGCTGCCGGAACGTGACGGCGAAGCCCTTGACCGTGTCAATCGGCTGGGGGCTCATGTGCGCTCCTCGCCGGCGAAGGCTTGAGCCGGGCGAAGCCCGGCTCCGCCGCCGCCTGACGCCGCTGGCTGCAGGATGCGGCGCTCGCGGCGCTTGCCCGTGCTGAGTGCACTGTGCTGCGCCTGTCTCTTATACACATCTGACGCTGCCGACGAAATATTGCCAGTGTAGATC
>JBKPGW010000322.1:0-1661 GCA_046729555.1 Actinomycetota bacterium
GTCGGGGGTATGCGCAGCGCGAGCCTGCGGAACCGGTGCGTCGCGAGCAGGAGCAGGCCCTGGTAGAGGCCCCAGACGACGAAGTTCAGCGAGGCTCCGTGCCAGAGGCCGCCCAGGCCCATCGTCGCCAGCAGGTTCGCGTCACGCCGCCGCTCGCCCTTGCGGTTCCCGCCGAGCGGGATGTACAGGTAGTCACGCAGCCAACTCGAGAGCGTCACGTGCCAGCGGCGCCAGAACTCGATCGGGCTCGAGGCGCGATACGGACGGTTGAAGTTCCACGGCAGCTCGATCCCGAAGATGCGGGCGAGCCCGAGCGCCATGTCCGAGTAGGCGCTGAAGTCGAAGTAGATCTGGAAGCCGAACCCGATGACCGCCGCCCACGCCTCGAAGGCGTGCAGCGAGCCCGGATCGTCGAGATAACGGTTGACCCAGGTCGCGAAGCCGTCCGCGACCAGCGTCTTCTTCGCGAGCCCGAGGGCGAAGAGCAGCAACCCGGCCCGGATGCGGTCGACGTCGAAGCGATGCTTGCGCAGTAGCTGCGGCTGCAGGATTCCGTACCTGACGATCGGCCCGGCGATCAGGTGTGGGAAGAACGAGATGAAGAAGAGGTACCGCAGCGGATCGCGCTCGGCCGGCAGCTTGCGGCGATAGACGTCGGCGGCGTACGAGATCCCTTCGAAGGTGTAGAAGCTGATTCCGATCGGCAGCACGATCCCGTTCAGGAAGGCATGCAGGTCGGGAAAGCCGTGAGCGGTGATCACGCCGACGAAGCTCGTGAGATTTCCACCGACGAAGGCCGCGTACTTGAAGGCGCCGAGCAGCGCGAGCAGGAGCCCCGCCGTGACGCCGAGCGCGACCTTGCGGCGCCGGCGCGTCGACGACTGCTCGATCAGCTTTCCGCCCACGAAGCCAACCACCGTCGACGCCGCCATCAGGAACGCAAACCACCACTTCGCGTAGGCGTAGAACGCGTAGCTCGCGATGACGATCAACCCGAGCCGCGCACGATGCGACGGCACGACGAAGTAGGCGAGGACGACGAGCGGCAGGAAGACGAAGAGGAAGACGAAGCTGTTGAAGAGCACGCGCTAGAGAGGCTTCTCGTAGCGGATCTCGGGCACGGACACACCGAAGACCTCGATCGGCCGCTTCGTGCCGTCGAGCGTCCAGCCGGCGGCCTCGTAGAAGCGGCGCGCCCGGGGATTGTCCTCGAGCACCCACAGGACTGCATGCCGGTGACCGAGCTCGCGCAATCGATCTTCGCCGGCCTGGATCAGTGCTCGCCCGACGCCGGTTCCCCAGTGCGGAGGCAGGACGTAGATCGCATACAGCTCGCCGTCCGCGTCGGCGTCATTGGCGGTGCCAACGGACACGAAGCCGACGATCTCGCCGTTCACCTCGGCGACGATCGGCGGCGAGAGCCGGTGCATCTCTGCCCGTCGCTCGACGCGCTCGGCAGAAACGTGCTCGAGCTCCTCGCGCGGAAGGACGTGAGCGTAGGCCACCCGCCAGGTCTCGATATGAACCAGGGCGACGGCCTCGGCTTCCGCGGGTGTGGCGCGGCGGATCACGCGGCCGAACCTACACTTCAGTCGTGAAACGGATCGCGCTGCTGGGCGCCACGGGCTCGATCGGGCGCCAGGCGCTCGAGATCATCGACG
>JBKPGW010000323.1:0-3236 GCA_046729555.1 Actinomycetota bacterium
GACAACTTCACGGCTGAGCTGCTGCTCAAGCAGCGCGGCGCGGTCGAGCTCGACCGCGGCACGAGCGCCGCGGGCGCGTGGGTCGTGATGCAGCGGCTGGCCGAAGCCGGCGTGCCAATGGCCGGCGTGCGCATCGTGGACGGCTCGGGTCTCTCTCGGCTCGACCGCCTGACGGCGAACTCCGTCGCCGCGATCCTGAAGGTTGCCTGGAACGACCCGATGATCAGGCCCTCGTTCGTCGCCGCGCTCCCGGTCGCCGGCGTCAACGGCACGCTCCAAGACCGCTTGCGCAACGCCCCCACGCGCGGCCGCGTGCTCGCCAAGACCGGGACGACAAGCGACGCCTCGGCGCTGTCCGGCTACGTGACCACGCGGTTCGTGTTCACCGTCCTGCAGAACGGCCACCCGCTGTCGTACTGGTGGGCCCGCCGCGCGCAGGACCGCTTCGTGCGGGTGCTAGCGGCCCAGTAGCTCGACGAGCTCCTGCTCGCTCAGGAGCGGGACCTCGACCTTGCGCGCCTTCGTCAGCTTCGAGTTGCCTGGCTCCTCGCCGACGATCAGGCCGGTCGTCTTCCCCGAAACGGAGTTGACGACCTTGGCACCCTTCGCCTCCAGCGCCGCGGCCGCTTCGTCGCGCGTGAAGTTCTCCAGCGTTCCCGTGATCACGTAGGTGTTGCCGCTCAGCGGCCCCTCGACCGGTTTGAGCTCGTCGCCGATCTCGAAACGCAAGCCGAGCGAGCGGAGGTCCTCGACAAGGTTGCGGTTCGCCTCGTCGGAGAACCACTCCGCGATCGCCTCGGCGCGCTCGGGGCCGATCCCCTCGACCTCCTCGATCTCTTCCTGGCTCGCGCTCATCAGCCGATCGACGGTCTCGAAGTGGCGCGCGAGGTTGACGGCGGTCACCCAGCCGACGTCGGGGATGTTGAGTCCGAAGAGGACACGATTGAAGGGCACCTGTTTGGACGCCTGGATCGAGTCGATCGCGTTGGTCGCCGAGATCTCCGCGTAGCCCTCGAGCTCCATCAGCTGCTCCTTCGTCAGCCGGTACAGCTCGGGGACGGAGCGGACGAGCCCGAGATCCCACAGCCGGCGGACGGATTGCTCGCCGACGCCCTCGATGTCGGCGGCGGCCTGGACCCAGTTGATCAGCGACTCGAGCCCGCGCGACGGACAGGCCCGGTTCGGACAGCGGTGCATCACCTCGCCTTCCGGCTTGACGATGTCCGCGTTGCACAGCGGGCACTTCTTGGGCATCTTGAACGGCTTCGTGCCGGGCTGATGCTCGCCGGCAGGACCGACGATCTGCGGGATCACATCGCCGGCGCGTTGCACGACGACGACGTCGCCCTCGCGGATGTCCTTGCGGTTGATGTCCTCCTCGTTGTGCAGCGTCGCGCGCGAGACGGTGACGCCGCCCACCTCGACGGGCTCGAGCTGCGCCCACGGGTTGAGCGCGCCGGTGCGGCCGACGCGGATCAGGATCTTGTTCAGCTTCGTCTGGGCAGTCATCGGCGCCCACTTGTAGGCACGCGCCCAGCGCGGCCGTTCGTGCAGCGAGCCGAGACGCCGTTGCTGGTCGAAGGAGTCGACCTTGATCACGATGCCGTCGATCTCGTAGTCGAGCTCGATGCGGCGCTTCTCCCATTCGCCGATCGCCTTGGCCACGGAGTCGACGGTCTCGTGGCGCTCCGCAAACGGATTCGTCCGGAAGCCGTGCTCACGCAGCCATTGCAGCGCCTCCCAGTGCGCGTCCGCCGGAAGCCCGTCCTTGTGGCCGAGCCCGTGGATCCAGATCGAGAGTGGCCGCTGCGCGGTGATGGTCGAGTCCTTCTGCCGCAGCGAGCCGGCCGCGGCGTTCCTCGGATTCGGCGTCGGCTTCTTCCCTTCGGCGATCAGGCGCTCGTTCAGCTCGTTGAAGCCGCTGAGCGGGAGGTAGACCTCGCCGCGCACCTCGAGGAGTGCGGGCGGTTGCTCGCCGTCCTGCAGCTGCATGCGCAGAGAGATCGCCTTGATCGTCCTCAGGTTCGGCGTGACGTCCTCGCCGCGGTAGCCGTCGCCGCGCGTCGCGCCGCGAACGAATGTGCCGTTTTCGTAGATCAGGTTGATCGAGAGACCGTCGATCTTCGGCTCGGTGACGTAGGCGACGTCTGAGGTGCCGAGCCGCTTGCAGATGTCCTGGTGCCATTTCTCGAGCGCTTCGTCGGTGGAGACCTTCTCGAGCGAGCCCATGGGACTCGGGTGCTCGACCTTCTGGAACTTGTCCGACGGGGGCGCTCCGACGCGTTGCGTCGGAGAGTCGGCCGTGACGAGATCGGGGTTCGCTTCCTCGAGCCGGACGAGCTCGTCGTAGATGGCGTCGTATTCCGCGTCGGTGATCTCCGGGTCGTCGAGTACGTGGTAGCGATAGAGGTGGAAGTCGAGGACTTCGCGGAGCTCGGCGGCACGCGCCTTCGGCGACTTCGTCTTAGAGGACGCCATACAGTTCCTCGGCGTCGTCGACGATCGCGTCTGGTTCTTCGGTCAGCAGCTTGTCGCGGTCGTGAATCCGGCCCCAGGTGACGGCGACCGCGTGCATGCGCGCAGCCTTCGCCGCCCGGATGTCGAACGGCGAGTCGCCGACGTACGCGCACTGCGCGGGTTCGGCGTTCAGCCGCTCGGCCGCGAGCAGCAGCGGCTCCGGATCCGGCTTGTGCCGCTCGGTCTCGTCGCCGCCGACCACGGTGTCGAAGAGATGCCGCAGCGGCAGAGCCTGAAAGGCCAGATCGACGGTTGCGAGCCGCTTGGCCGTGACGATGCCGATGCGGCGCCCTTCCTCCTTGAGGCGGACGAGCACGCCGTCCATCCCGTCGCACATCCCAAGCTCGTCGTGCAGCGGCTCGTTGTGCGCGCGGTAGACGCGGACGAGCTCCTCGACGCGGTCGGGGGCGAGCGCGTGCATCTGCGCCTCGAGCCCAGGCCCGCCGACGGCGGCCATGAGCAGCTCGTCGGGCGGCTCGGCGCCGAGCACCTCCTTGGCGGCGTGCCGCATGGAGGCAAGGATGATCGCGCCGGAGTCGATCACCGTGCCGTCGAGGTCGAAGAGAACGACGGAAAACCGCATCGGCCTGATGCTAGCCAGGCACCTGGAGGCCGACGCGAGGTGTCTGAACTACTCCGAGGTGCGCTGTGCGCGCTCGGCGGCGAGGCGCCGGTCGACCTCCACGCGCCGCCGGAGGACCTCGCGGAGTGCACGGTCG
>JBKPGW010000324.1:0-1120 GCA_046729555.1 Actinomycetota bacterium
GGAGCTGTCGAAGCTCGCTGCTTACAGGAAGCGGCTCGCCGGGCTCGAGCTGATTTCCTCGCGTTCTCAGCGCGCGCGCCAGCTCAAGTGCGAAGAAGGGGTTTCCGCCGGACGTCTCGCGCAGCCGCTGGAGCGTCGGCCGCGCGAGGACCATCCCGAGGCGGCCCTGGATGAGACGGTGGAGCGCGCCCAAGCTGAGCGGTCCGACTTGGATTTCGCGTATCCGCTCCTCCGTGAGCAGGCGGCCTAGCTCGGACGACGCGCCGCCATCCCGTTCCACACGCACTGCAAAGAGGAGACCGACCGCGTCCTGGCGCAGCCGCCGTGCGGCAAACTGCAGTGCAAACGTTGAAGGGGCGTCGAGCCACTGGAGGTCGTCCACCGCGAGGAGTGTCGGCTTCTCGCGGGCGGCAGCGCGAACCACCCCAAGGACCGCAAAAGCGATCGCCGTCTGATCGGGCGCATCGCCGCCGGCATCGCGAAGGAGCAATGCGACCTCTAGTGCGCGCCGCTGCGGCGGCGGAAGCTCCATGAGCGCGTCCTCGAGAACGGGCTCGAGCAAGTCTGCGAGACCGGCATACGACACCTGACTTTCCGTCTGCGCGGGCCGCGTCGAGAGGACGCGGTAGCCGCACTCGCCAGCGGAAACGATGCCTGCGCGCCACAATGTCGTCTTCCCGATACCGGCTTCGCCCTGGATGACGACTACGGCCGGGAGCCGATCAACCGCGGCGAGGAAGGCACGCACCGCAGCGAGCTCCTCGGCCCGCCCGACGACTTCGATCTCGCCTGTCCTCGAGGTCATGAGACTCCACAGATGATGCTATGGAGCGGCGCGCCCGGGTAGAGCGAGCCGGCTCTACATTCTCGCCGCGAGAAACTCAGTTGACCAAGAGTTCACCACCAGCAATCTTCGTTGCCTCATGCCACAACGAAGATGGCCAATTTCCGGGCGTTCGAGGTGGACCGACCTGGTATCGAACCAGCGAGGTGGTCTCCGAATGCGCACGACCAGGGGTTCTATGTGGTGATGAGTCGGACCCCCGTCATCGGAGCTCGATGTCGTGAGGTGTCACGCCAGGGCTCGAGTCCCGTCACCTCCAACGAGGACCTGATCGCG
>JBKPGW010000325.1:0-14887 GCA_046729555.1 Actinomycetota bacterium
GAGACAGGCGCAGCACCGGGCGACCGGCGCTGCTGATCCGTTCTGCCAGCTCGTGCCCCAAGCTCGTCTTGCCTGACGCGGTCGGCCCGTCGATAGTTGACTCGCTACGCCGGGCCCTCGCACCGGTTTCGTAACGTGTCGACCGTGGACCCACGGGACGCCGTCGGCGCCGATGGGAGCCGAACCGGCAACGTTCCCCTTTGCGCTCGCGCTCCTCTACGGCCTTCGCGTGAGTGACGGATCGCAGACGTACGCGGTCGGAGATGTCGACGCCGACTTCGTACGCGTGCGCGGCGCAGACGTCCCGCTGCGTGTCCGGCGTCTCGCCGGTGAGAGGCCCACGTCAACATTGGCCAGCGTGTCGAGCGTTACCTGAAGCAGAACGTGGACGCCGCTCGTCAAGCCGAGGTCGTCGCCGCAGCGACAGTTGTCGCAGCCGTCGTCGGCTCTCCACGGAAAGGAAAGACCGGACGGCGCCCCGGCGGGACACTCGACCGCGTCTGGACGGATCACATCGCGCTAGCGAACGGCGTCCGCCCTGGCGACGCGCGGGAGATCTCCTCGGACAAAGCTCCAGTGAGCGACCACATTCGGCGCAAGCACGGCCGGATCAAGTGCTGGATCGAAGGGCGGTAGCCTCGCGCCATGTCCGGCCGCCTCGCCCATGGCTGGCAGAACTTCGCTCAAGAGCGAGCACAGGCGAGCAAGAACGAATCGCCGCTTGCATTAAAACGCGGGCCCCCGTGGCGGGCTGCACTGCCCGCTCTGCGATCACGAACCGCATTACCCGCCACCGAGACGCCGAAAACCACGTGTTGGCAGGGCAGTGCCCGAGCGACGCCGATCGACTCCATGTCTATGGCCACTGCGTCTGTGAACTCCGTGGCAACACGCCGCTGGTCGTGATGCGACGGATCGCCAAGCACTTTTTCGCCCGCAACCAGACTGCCATCAGTGATGACCTTCGGCTCGCCGTCGCCTGGTCGCTCGACGTCCACATGGCGTTGCCAGCTGCTGGCGATCCGCGCGCCCTCGACATGGCTCTCTCGGACCCCGACAGCGGGCTGGTCGTAGGCGTAGTACCTGCGTAGCTCGCCTCGGCCGCTGAGCTTCATGAACTCGCCGTAGTGGAGATAGTGCGGAACGACGACGTCGCCGAGTGCGACATTCGATCGGTCGGCAATGCCACCGGCGATGCCCACCAGCATTACGACTTCTGGCCGATAGTCCTCGATGAGCTTGAGCGTCATCACGGTCGCCGGGACATTCGATCGATCAGCGGCCTGGCGCATCACGATCCCTTCTCGATCTGGGCGGTAGTACGCAGTCCCCGTGACCTCATGAAATGCCTCGAAGGTGCGGCGTGCCGCAGCAAACTCCTCTTCGATGATCGTCAATACGCCAACTCTGGTGATCCCATAACGCCCGCGTCGCAAGATCCCTCCCGCATGCCGCCAGCCGGCTCAGCTTACGCAGCATGCGCGCCGACCATCGTTTGGTAGCACGGCGGTAGCACGAGCGAACATGCCTGCAGCCCCGCCACCCCTTAACCATTGAGCTCGCAGGGATTCTTCGAGTGGAGCTAGCCGGACTCGAACCGGCGACCTCCTGGGTGCGATCCAGGCGCTCTCCCAACTGAGCTATAGCCCCGCGGTCGAGCCAGTGTAGCTTCGCTCCTTCCAGGCGGCCATGGGCTGGATGGCGCTGGTAAGCGTCTCGTCGGAGGACGAGAGACGGCCGGCGGGTATCGCATTCGGTCTGAGCGACCCGGCGAAACGCGAGACCTCGTGGATCCCGTGCTGCCGCTCGTACCAGAGCTCGTCCGTGGCGTGCAGATACGTGCGGCGACCCGTTTTCAGGTCGATCAGCGCTCCGCCCCAGCCGCCACGGACGACGAAGTGCAGGACCGGGCCGCCGGGCCTTTCGTGCCGATACGGTGCCGCAGCAGCCCCGTTCCTCCTACTGACGAAAGCGGTATCGGGCGAAGGTAACGGCTCCCAGGAGGCGATGCGTCAATCCCCCGCGGCCCAGTAGAGTCGCGCAGCCCGAGACTGTGGATCCAACTGAGGAAATCAGGCGCGCCCTCGCGACCGAGCTCGTGGAGGAGGACGGGGACACGGTCGTGCTCGAGCTCGCTCCCGGCCTGAGTGAAGAGGCGATCGATGCTCTGGCGCGCGAGGTCAGCGTTCCTCTGCCGAGCGAGCTGCGCCGAACCCTTGCCTACACGGCAGAGATCGACGGCGTGCTGGAAACGGTTGATTTCACCGGACGACGAGCAGGGTTCGAGGCAGCCGAGCTGTTCCCGTCAGGGCTCGCGATCGCGCACGACGGTTTCGGAAATCACTGGGTCGTCGACCTGACTCCCGACGAGGCGGAATCTGCGCCCGTGTTCTTCGCGTGCCATGACGCACCGGTTGTTCTCTTTCAGAGCCCGAACCTCGGGCACTTCCTGCGCGAGACGTTTCGGATGTACGTGCCGCCGCACGCCTCGCTCGTCGACGACGTTCACGAGGACCGGTTGTTCAACGTGTGGCGAACGAATCCCGGCGTCATCGAGCACTCCACGGCACTCGCAAGCGATGACGAGGATATTCGTGACTTCGCCGCCGAACTCGATGAGCGCTTCCTGCTCGTCGACCTCCGCTCACCGGAAATCGGAATGGGATTCTCTTGGGGGCGGTTCGGCCCAGACACCGAGGTTCGCCGTCGCGGGTATCAGCGGCTGTTCGCTTACGCGAGACCGGAGAAGAAGCCCGGTCTCCTCCGCCGCCTCCTCGGGTAGCAGGACTCGACGCCGCGTGTCGGCTCATCCTCCGACCGCGTCGAGCGGGGCGCGGATGACATCGTCCGCCACCACGTCGCCGTTGCGGAGCCGATAGATGCCGACCGGCGCCGGAACGATGTCGCCGAAACGGTCGAAGGCAAACGAGCCGAGGATCCCGTTGTCGACCTTTGTCGCGAAGAGCTCGTCGACAACCGAGGCGCGGCTCCCGTCCGATCGCGCGATCGCTGCGAGCAGGACCTCCGTTGCCTGGGCCGCTTCGGGGACACCGATCTCGTCCGCCTCGATTTCGGGATGTCCGAACGCCCGCAGAAACGTCTTGCCCACTGCCGAAAGCTCCGGCGGCGGTATGCCTGGAACCGTGACGTACATTCCCTCGCCCGCCTTTCCGAGCCCGCGTGCGATGTCAGTGGCCGCAAACGAGTCGGGCGCAATGAGAGGGATTCGCCCGCCCAGCTGCGCTCGCAAGTCCTCGACGAGCGCTTTCGCGTTCTCCTGCGTCACGCCGGCGATGTAGACGGCGTCCGGTCGCGCGGCCGCGACCTCGCGGGCGAGCCGCTCGTAGCTGGAGCGAAGAGCCCACTCGAACTGAACCGTTTTCAGCCCGAGCCCCGGCGCCGCTTTCACGAATGACTCGGTCAGCCCTCGGACATACAAGTCGGAAAGCTTCTGGTGAATCGCGACGACTCGACGAGCATTGAGCCGCGCCGCAAGCAGCGCCGCGGCAATGCCCTGTGCGTAGTCGTGCGTGACGAGCCGGAAGTAGCTGCGAACACCGTCCGGATACAGCGCCGCGCCCGACGTCTCACCGGCGACGGTTCGCGTCAGGCCGATGAAGGTGTTCGATGGGCTGATCATCGCGAGCGGCCCGGCGGCTCTGCGCGAAACAATCGGGATCTGCTCGAACGCACAGCCTGAATTCCAGGGCCCGATGATCCCGACGACGTCCGCGGCGGCGACGTACGCACGCGCGTTTCTCCGGCAAAGCAGCGGGTCGTACGGCTCGTCGCCGACGGTGTCGTTGCACGATTGGAAGCCGACGCGATGCTTGCCTGCACGGAAGTCGTGCCGGCGAAGGACGAATTCGACCGCTTCGACCATCAACCGCGTCGTGACTGCGCCGATGCCACGCAGCGGAAAGTCGGACACGACGACGAGATCCGGATGACCTTCGCCCTCGTAGAGGAGCCGCGTGCACGAGCTCGCCGCGACGGGTCGCGCCTCGTGGGCTCTGCCGCCACAGGCTGAGAGCAGCGCCGTGAGCAGCAGGAGGAGCGCCGCAGCCGCCGCCTTCACGCCGCGCATCATCCGGCGCAGCCGCCTGCGAGTCAAACTCAATCCACCGATACCCACACTTCTCGACCTCGGACGTCGAGCAGCCGCGGTGCACCTCCGACCTGGATTCGTAACACCCGTCGCCGCTGCACATCGATCCGTACGACTCCTCCGTTGTCCGTTGCCGCCCAAACGGCTCCAGCTCCCGTCGCAACGCCGAACGGTTTCCCCCCCACGGCGTAGGTCTGCTCGAGTGCGTCACGCGCAGGATCGACTCGCACGACCGCGCCGCGTTCGTCGTTCGTCAGCCAGACGGCGCCGAGGCCCGTGGCGACGTCGACATAGCCCGCCAGCGGAATCGTCGCAACGCGCTTCAGATTCGCGACGGAGACGCGCTGCAATTCGCGGCCGATGATCCAGAGTGAACCGAACCCGTACGCCATCGGTCCCCAAGCGGTGCTCGCACGGTGGCGAAGCCGCGACGTCATCGGGTCAATGCGTGAGATCGCCCTCACGCTTGCGGCCCAGACGGCGTCGGGACTCGCCGCCAGCCATCCAGCGCCGAAGTCGACGTCGAAGACCGCTTGCTCGCCTGCATTCGGAAGCGTCCAGCTGTGCGTGACGAGATCCGTCTCCGGTTCGATCCGAAACACGCGACCCTCGACGGTGCCTACCCACAGCGACCCGAACGCCGACAAGAGGTTGCGCGGCGTACCCGGAATCGAGAACGTCGATGCGCGCGTCCGAGTCTTCGCATCGATCTTCGAGATCGTCCCGGCGCCGTCGTTTGAGTTCAGAACCCAGATCCATTCGTCCGACACCGCGACCTCCGTCGGCGCATTCCCGACCGGGATGGCCTCCACGAGCTCGCGCGAAGCCGAATCCACGAGCGCGATCGAATTCGCGGACGCGACGAGGCCGCCTTTCGAATCGAGCGTCACCGCGAGCACCGCCGCCACTGTTGCCGCAGCGACGAACGCACCGCCGATCGCAATCAGACGACGCCCTGCACGCCGGCGCCTTCGCCGTACCGCGACGGGCGACGGCGCGAGCCCGAGAGCGGCGCGTGCGTCCTCGACGAATGCGTTGCACGTCGGATAGCGCTCCTCCTGTTCCTTCGCAAGCGCGCGCCCGAAAACCGGCTCGAGCTCCGGGTACCCGGGCGCCGGCGGCGGTTCCTCCTGCATGTGCGCCCACAGCGTCTGCGCCTCGGTCTCGCGCCGGAACGGCGGGATTCTGCAGAGGAGCTCGTACAGCACACAGGCGAGCGCGTACTGATCGCTGCGCCCGTCCACGTCACCGTCGCGAATTTGCTCGGGTGCGAGATAGTCGAGCGAACCGACGAGTCGCCCGGACGCCGGCGCTCCGCCGGTATTGCGCTGCGTCGTCAAGCCGAAGTCGGACAGGTAGCAGTGGTCGGCCGCGTCAACGAGGACGTTCCCGGGTTTGACGTCACGGTGGACGAGGCCGCGCGCATGCGCGGCGTCGAGCGCGTCGGCGACCTGGCCGACGAGCGTCAGCGCACGTTCGCGCAGAAGCGAGCCGGTGGCGAGCAGCGCGCGGAGGTCCGTGCCGTCGACAAAGCGAGTCGCGAGGTAGAGCTCGCCGTCGGCCTCCCCGGCGGCGTAGACGGGAAGGATGTTCGGATGATCGATCGATGCGGCGAGCCTGGACTCGCGAAGGAAGCGCTCGCGGAACGACGTGTCGCCGGCGAGCTCCGGCGCGATCAGCTTCAACGCCACACGTCGCTCCAACGCAAGCTCGGTCGCGAGGTAGACGACGCCCATTCCTCCGCGGCCGAGGACACGATCGATCCGATAGCCACCGAGTTGTGTGCCGACGTCGGGCATCAGGGCCGCGACTGGTCGATCGACCACGTGAACCGCGTCAGCGTCGCGGACGGCGCGACGCCGCTCGGCCGAATGCCGCGCCGAACCAACAGCATCGGTGCGGGCGGAGACGCAACGAGCGCGGACCGCGTCGTGCCCAGCCCTTCCGAGCGCCAGCGGTCGGACAGCCCAACGACGAGGAGCCCTGCTCCCGCCGCCAGCGCGATGACGCCCTCCTGTCCCGGCGGCCCGAGCAGCGGCTCGGCGACGACTCCGGTCGTGTGCTGAACGATCAACGACGCGTCGGCGAGCAGTCGGCTCGCGTCGCGGCCACGTCCTGCGGCATCGGCGGAGCCGATCAGCCGAAGCGGCCGGGAGAGGGCCGTTGCCGTCCACGCGCCCAGCTCGAGCGCGGCCCAGTCGTGCTCGAACGCGCCGAACGGGACGACGATCGGCCCGGTGCCGGTGGCGCCACCTCCGACGACGAACACCGCGACGTCGCACATCGCATCGTCGAACACAGCTGCATAGGGTCCTCGCAGCGGATCGCTGTCGGTCGCGACCACGACGAGGTCCGTCTCGCGCTGGCCGGTCAGCCGCACGACGTCCGCACCGGGCGACGTCGACGAGAACGCGGCAACGCGGACAGTCACTCCACGCGCCGCCGCCTCGTGTCGAACCTCATCGAGCGTCGCGGTCGAGGTGGCGAGCTCGGATGGAGGGACGATCCGGGCGAGCACCAGGTCTCGCGGGCTGGGACGATGCGCAAGGCGCTCGACCAATGAACACACGAGCTCCATGCCGGCGTCCGTCTCGGCGACTGCGACGATCGACCGTTGCTCGACGCTGGTGGCGGCCGCGGGAGCCGAAAGCGACCGATCGTGGCGCAGGATCGCGCGCTCGAGCTCCTTCAGCTCCGGCGCCGGCTCGAGCCCGAGCTCCTCTCCGAGCAAGCGACTGCCCTCACGGAAGACCGCCAGCGCGTCGGACTGCCTGCCGGAGCGATACAGCGCGCGCATGAGCAGTGCGCGGGGACGCTCCTGGAGTGGCCGCTCGGCCACGAGCGACTGGAGCTCAGCGACCAGCTCGGAACCGCCCCCGAGCTCGAGCGCGGCGGCGATCCGCTCTTCGAGCGCGTGCTGGCGCAGTTCGTCGAGCCGCGCCGCCTCGGGCTGCACGAAGGTCTCGTAGGCGAAGTCCACGAGCGGTGCGCCGCGCCAGAGCGAGAGCGCTTCGCTAAGCGTTGCCAGACGCGCGGACGGTTCCTCGTTCCCCGCCCTCGCCACGAGCCGCTCGAACTCGTGTAGATCGAGCGCGCCTGCGCCGACCCGCAGGACGTACCCGGGACCGCGGGTCTCGAGCGCGTCGCGGGCAGCGCCGAATGCCTTTCGCAGCGCCGAGACATAGACCTGAATCGCCTTTGCCGCCGTCTTCGGTGTCACATCCGGCCACAGCGCTTCTGTCAGCCGGTCTGTCGAGACCACCTCGTTCGCGTGGAGCAGCAGAAAAGCGAGCACCGCTCGTTGCCGGGGCGCGCCGAGATCCACGACGCGCCCGTCCTGCGTCACCTCGAGCGGCCCGAGAACCTTGAACTCCACGAGCCAACGCTACTCCGCGCGCGGCTGCGCTTCTCCGTCGTCTTTACCTGGTCTTAGGTCCGTGTTTGGCGGCGCGATCGAACCTGCCTGCGGTGATCGCAACAGGCGATCTGACGAAAGGGAGAGACCATGAACGTTCGGACCAAGATCATCGGAACGGCCGTTGTCGCCGCCACGCTAGTCGTGCCGGTCGCGCAGGCCCAGCGTGCCGACGACCGCGCCGGCGTCCGCGGGCCGGGCCCGGTCGTCGCGCAGCAACAGCAGCCTTCCGCGGCGGTTCGCCCGGACGACCGCTCCGGCGTCCACGGGCCGGGCACAGTCGCAGCGCAGCAACAGCAGCCTTCCGCGACGGTTCGCCCGGACGACCGCGCGGGGGTGCGGGGCCCCGGTGCGCCGACGGCGACCGTCGTCGTCTCGACGAGCTCGAACGGCTTCGACTGGAGCGATGCCCTGATCGGCGGCGCCGGCGGGATGGGGGCGGCGTTCCTCCTCACCGGCTGCACGTTCCTCGCTCTGAGCCAGCGGAACAGGGCGCGAGCGATCTAAATCCGAGCCTCTGCGAACGGACACGCCGCCGGAGGCTCAGCCTCCGGCGGCGTGTCCGGGCGGCCATCGGCTGGATGGGCATATAAACGCGCAGATGCCCCGGCTTCGGGCTCGCCCCAAAGCAGACCGGCTCGCGTACGGCCGGGATACTCTCAGCCGTCCGGGCGTGCTTGTGGGTCTCGGCGCCGTCGTGGCCGTTATCGGGTTCCAGCTCTGGATCGACCCGTCGAATCCACCGGGCTACCACCGCGACGAAGCATCGATCTCCTACAACGCCTACTCGATCTCGACGAGCCTGCGTGACCAGGACGGCGGATTCATGCCGCTCTTCTTTCGCTCGTACGGCGACTACAAGAGCCCGTTGTACCCGTACGTTCTCGCCGCGGTCTTCAGAGTCACCGGGCCGCACAGGGAGGTAGCGCGCGGACTTTCGGCCGTACTTCTGCTTGCTGCTGTCCTGCTGCTCGGGCTCTTGGCGAAACGTCTGACGGGGAACACGGCGGTGAGCATCGCCGTCGTGGTCTTGGCAGGTGTCACGCCGTGGTTGTTCGAGCTCGGCCGCGTCGCGTTCGAGGTCTCGACGCAGCCGCTCATCATCACGACCTTGCTGTTTTCGCTGGCAACCGCCTGGCAGGCGCAGCGCTGGACCGTCCCGAGAGGTCTCGCTGCCGGGGTCCTCCTGGGCCTCCTGATGTACTCGTACACCGGGAGCCGCCTGCTCGCACCGCTCTTCGCCGGCGCCCTCGTCGTGTTTGCGGGCCGCGGGCGCTGGCGCTGGCTGGTCGCTGCCTGGGGATCGTTCGCAGCGTTCGCAGCTGTCCTCGGCATTTACGCCCTGCGCCATCCCGGAGCGCTCACGGCCCGCTACGAGGCAACGACGATTGCACGGGACAATCGCTCCGATCTCTGGATCGTCCTCCAGGCGATCGCGAACTGGTTCCACGACATCAATCCGTGGTTCTGGGGAACCTCCGGCGATCCAGCGCCGTATGTACACAACGGTGGGTACGCCTCGCTGTTCGGCGCGGTCGTGGCGATGGCGATCATCGGGTTCGTCATCGTGCTCTGGCGCAAGCGCGACGACCTCTTCTGGCGTTATGTCCTCGTCGCGACGCTGCTCGCCCCCATCCCGGCCGCGCTCACCGTCGACAGGCACAACGCGATCCGCCTCGCTGCGCTGCCGGTCCTTGCTCTCGTCCTGGCAATTCCGGCGTTGGAGGCACTCCTCACGGAGCACCGCCGTCGCCTGCTCGCGCGGCTTGCGCTCGGCGTGCTCGCACTCACGGTCGCGCTGCAGTTCGTCCAGTTTCTCGATTCCTATCGGACACGCGGACCGCGGCGGCTCGTCCTCTTCGACGCCGGCGTCAAACCCCTGCTCGCGCAGGCGTTCGCGAGCGGCAAGACGATCTACATCGATTACGACGACCGCGGCGCTCAGGACCAGGCTCGCTGGAACGCGGCGGAAAGCGGCGTTCCGGACGACCGCATCCAGATCCTTCCCGACGGCGGGATCCCGCCACCCGGCAGCACCGTCTTCGGCCTCTTCCAGGAGTGCGATTACGTGTGCAAGAAATTCGCCCGCTGGGAGAACTACTGGCTGGCGACGGCGGTCGGGCCCCGCCCTGGGTAGCTTGGGCACCTAGATGTTCACGCGCAGGAGGTTGTTGCAGGGCGCGGCCGCCGGGATCGCCGCGACGGGATTCGCACCGCGCGCACTCGCTTCGGACGCCGCTTTCGACCCGCGCAGCTGGGCGAGCGTGCGCGCGCAGTTCCGGCTTGACCCGCACGCGACGAACTTCGCCACCTTCCTGCTCGCCTCGCACCCTCGACCCGTGCGCGAAGCGATCGGTCGCTACGCGCGCGCGCTCGACCGCGACGCGAAGCGCTACCTCGACCGGCAGGAGGACATGAACGCGGCCGACCAACGCGTCCGCTCGGCAGCCGCGCGGTACCTCGAGGTCCGCGCCGACGAGATCGCGTTGACGGACAGCACGACGATGGGCCTCGCGCTCCTCTACGGCGGGCTGCGCCTGCAGGAAGACGACGAGATCCTCACCACGACGCACGACTTCTACTCCACGCATGAGTCGCTTCGGCTCCGAGCGCTGCGAACCGGCGCACACGTGCGCAAGATCCGGCTCTACCAGAACGCTCGCGCGGCTTCCGTCGACGAGATCATCTCCGCTGTCCGCCGAGGCGTCACGCCGAAGACCAAGGTGCTGGCGCTCACGTGGGTGCACTCGAGCACGGGCGTCAAGTTGCCGATCCGCGCAATCGCGGACGCGCTCCGCTCCACACGCGTGCTGCTCTGCGTCGACGGCGTGCACGGCTTCGGCGTCGAGGCGGCGACTCCGCAGCAGCTTGGCTGCGACTTCCTCGTCTCCGGTTGCCACAAGTGGCTCTTCGGCCCGCGCGGCACCGGCGTGATCTGGGGCCGAGCGGACGCCTGGAGTGCAGTCACCCCGACGATTCCGACGTTCGACGGCCGTGCGTTTCGCCCGTGGCTCGAAGGCCAGGATCCACCACCGAGCGGCATCCCCGGCCTACCGCGGGCCGCGGCGATGACGCCCGGCGGATTCCACTCGTTCGAGCACCGCTGGGCGCTCGCCGAGGCGTTTGCCTTCGCGCGCAGGATCGGTCGCGGCCGCATCGCGGCGCGCACTCACGTCCTGGCGCAGCAACTCAAGGCCGGGCTCGCCGAGCTGAAAGGCGTACGACTCGTGACGCCGCAGAGCTCCACGCTCTCTGCCGGGATCGTCTGCTTCGAGGTGGACGGCCGCGACCCGTTCGACTTCGTCGACAGGCTCTACGCCCGGGCCCGGATCGTGGCCTCCGTGACCCCCTACTCGGCGCGGTACGTGCGCTTCGGCCCGAGCATCCTCAACACGGCGGGCGAGGTCGACCGCGCCATCCGCGCGGTTGCCTCCGTCTGAGGGTCAGCTCTTGCCGAAGTACTCCAGGATGCGCGAGACCCGCTTCTCCTCCGTGCGCTCCTGCAGCTCTTTCGCGAGATCAGGGGCGCTTTCAGCCGCCGGCTCCGCCACGGCTTCACGTGGCTCGACGATCCGCCACTTCGCTGCGCCGACCACGGCCTTCCACCACCCGTTGAGCTCCTCCGCCTCCTCGCCCAGCGCCCCCTCGACCTCCGTGACCCGCGCCTCCTCGGCCCCGAACTCCGCACGCATCTCGTCCAGCAACTGCCGCAGGCTGACGACTTCGCCGTCATACGCGTCGAGCTCGGCCAGAAAACCGGCCGCCGCCTCGGCAACGCGTTTCCGAGCCTCTCGATAGCTCTTCAGGTCCTGGCCGTAGGCCTCGAGGTGCTCGAGTCGCTCAGCCGCTTCCAGCTCGACCTTCTTCTCCGCCAGGCGCAGCTCGTGCATGTGCACGCCGTCACGCGTCTCGGCCAGCCGATCCCTCAGCTCGGCGATTTGCTGCTCGAGCGAGGCGACCGAGGAGTTGTCGCCGTCCAGTCGCGCGCGGAGGGTCGACAACTCCTGCTCGAGTTCCGCCATCTCCTGCGCGATCGCCTCGCTCCGCACGCCGCCATTCTGAACCAGAAGGAGGCTCGGCTGCCCTCGACTATGGTCGGTGCCGCCCCAAGCCGTTCGTTCCGACGCGGCGGGTAGCTTCTTCGTATGGCGACGAACCGGGTCGAAGCCTTCAGCGATGGCGTCTTCGCGATCGCGATCACCCTCCTGATCCTCGCCGTTGGCTTCGAACAAAGCATCGCGAAAGGCGACGTGAAACACCAGTTGCTGCACGAGCTCTGGCCGGCCTACATCGCGTACGCGGTCAGCTTCCTGACCATCGGAATCATGTGGGTCAACCACCACCAGGTGTTCCGGCACTTCGAGCGGGTCGACCGTCCCCTCCTCCTCCTCAACATCCTGCTGCTCATGTGCATCTCGTTCACGCCGTTTCCGACGCGCGTCGTCGCCGAGCACGCGAAGAGCGGCGGCGACCGCGAGGCCGCGGCCGTCCTCTACGGGCTGACGATGACGCTCACCGCAATCTGCTTCTTCTCGGTATGGATCTACGGCTCACGGCGGCTGCTCCGGCCCGATGCGGACGTGCGCGAGGTCAGCGGCATCACCCGGAGCTATCTTCCCGGCACGCCGATGTACGCGCTTGCGACGCTGATTGCGTTCGTCAGCCCGATCGCGAGCCTGATCATCTTCGGCGTGCTCGCGATCTTCTACGCGATCTCGAGCTCGTTCTTCGGCCGTGACGAGACCGCATCGACCGTGGCTCGCACCGCAGCCTCGGGCGAGCCGCCGACGTAGGCGGCGGAGCCGAGTAACAGCATCACGCCGGACGCGACCCCGGCTTGATCGAGTTGCGCGGCCGCGTTGTCCGGCCCCACGCCGCCGCCGATCACGGCTACGGCGCGGTGGGGGTTGACCGGCGAGCGGCAGGGCGCGATCTGCGCGCGCACCTCGTCCGGGCGGTCGTAGACGCTGCCGCTGAACGACCCGACCTGAACGTAATCCGCCCCGCACAGCCGCGTCAGCTCGGCGAGGGCCGCGGCCGCAACACCGAACGCGGGCTGGCGCGACCAGAGCGCAGCTCCAACGCGATGCGCGAAGATCGGGACACCGAGCTCCGCCTCGCGCAGAGCACGCAGCGCATCGAGTCCTTGCGCGAACGCGTTGATCATCAACGCACCGGCGCCGAGCTCGACCGCGCGCGCGGCGCGTGTCAGCAGGGACTCGACGGGCCCGGTGATGTTCACCGCGTACCGCACCCCGACGCTTGCGACCGCGCGCACGCGCTCCTCCAGCGGGCACCACTCCTGATCGCCCAGCAGCTCGTCGTCCTTCACGAGGTCGGCGCCCCCCGCGGCGAGCTGTGCCGCGACGTCCGCGACCTGTGCCGGGGACAAGCCGAGCGACGGCTTGACGATCGCGCCGACGAGCACCCCGTCGGGCTCGTCGAACGCGGGGCCCGGAAAGAGACCGGCCGGCCATTCCGCCGCGACGAGCCGGCAGCGCGTGAAGGCGGCGCTGTCGGCCCATTCTCCAGCCAGCAGCGACGAGACGAGCAGCGCGACGTCTCCGCCCCAGTTCGCCTCCGGGAATTCGAGCACAGCGCGATCTCCGTCGAGGTTGACGACGCGGGCGCGCACGTGCTCCGGGCCGTCAGCGCGCCCGCCCGACTCGATCAGCGCGAGCGTCTCGGCCGCCTCGGGCGGCTCCAGCTCGTAGGTGACGCGAATCACACAGCCGCACGCTACGCGACTTCGCGCAACCTCCCCGTCTCGACCTCGTAAACGAAGCCACGCACCTTGTCCTTGTTCGGGATGAACGGGCTCGCCTTGATGCGCGCGATCGACTGCCGGACGTCCTCGTCGAGGTTGTCGAACGCCTCGGCTGCCCATTCGGGCCGGATCCCGGTGTCCTGCTGCACCTCACGGCGGAACTCGTCGTCGCTGAACGTCAACATGCCGCAGTCGCTGTGGTGGATCAGCATGATCTCCACGGTTCCGAGGAGCCGTTGCGAGATCGCGAGCGAGCGGATCTCGTCGTCGGTGACGACGCCGCCGGCGTTGCGAATCACGTGTGCGTCGCCTTCCTGCAGCCCGAGTAGGCCGTAGGGGTTCAGCCGTGCATCCATGCACGCGACGATTGCCACGCGCTTCGCCGGCGGGAGCGGCAGCGTGCCCTTGTCGAATTGCTCTGCATAGGACTCGGCGTTTTGGACGAGCTCGTCGATGACGGCCACATCGCCTCCCTTCACTTCAAGTTTTGAAGTAAAGAGACTACAGAAAGTAAAGCGACACGGACGACTAGGACGAGAAGAGCGTCAGCTCCGGTTCGCGCTCGCCACGCAGGATCGCGAGGTCGACCTCCACGCAGCGGATGCCACGCGACTCCGCGAGGGTGCGGGCCTGCGGCTTGATTGTCTGCGCCGCGAGCACGCCGCGGCAGGAGTTGAGCTCGATCCGCTCGAGATAGCGCCCGAGCTGCTCGACGGCGTCGATCGTGCCGACGCGCTTGATCTCGACCGCGACCCAGTTGCCGTCCTCGTCGCGGCACATGAGGTCGACCGGCCCGATGTCCGTCGGCCACTCGCGGCGGACGAGGCGGAGCCGCTCCCCCAGCGCGTCGGGCCGAGCGGCGAGCTCCTCCTGCAGGTGCCGCTCGACACCATCCTTTTCCAGCGGCGTCGCGTCGAGCTCGTGCGTGACGTCTGAGAGGACCTCGGCCAGCCGCACCTCGAGCCGGTCCTCGCTCTTGCCGGCGCGCTTGCGCACGACGAGGAGGCCCGGCTCCTCCTCGACCACCGTCGGCGGCGTCATCCAGTTCAAAGGTCTGTAACCACCGGCATCGTCGTGCACCAGGAAGGAGCCGTCCGCCTTGAACATCAACAGCCGGACCGCTTCGGGTAGTCGGGCGGTTAGCCGGCCGGTGTAGAAAACCTCGCAGCGGGCGACGACGAGGCGCATAGCCGGAGGACCGTACTGTCCGTTTCGGACGGCTGACGTCACTGCCAGGCGACCCTAGGCGTCTACCGCTAGGAACCACCGCTCCGGCGACTCCCCCATCTCCGCGGCCCACGATCGCCACGCTGTCGGCGCCAGCCTGAGCGTGACGTCGTCCGACGCGGCGAGCGCAGCTTCGATCGGGCCGTCGAGCGCTTTCGGCGCGAGGTACCGGCGCCTGATGCGGGCGTTGATCGACTGCGCCTCGCCGTCGCGCAGGATCTCAACCGGCCCCGACGCCGAGACCCATCGCTCCCGCCCCGGCTCGCGTGCGTCGACCACGACCGAGGCCGAGAAGCTCCGCTCGACGTTCTTCACCTTCCGGCTTCCGGACGACGACGCGAAGTAGAAGCGGTCGTCCTCGAACAGGAAC
>JBKPGW010000326.1:0-9459 GCA_046729555.1 Actinomycetota bacterium
GCCGACCCCTGCGCCGGCAACGGTTCCCACTCAGGCCGCGGCGGCTCCCGCCGCGACGCCGACGCAGCCGACGACCTCGGCAACCTCAGGTGAGGGTGCACGGCCGGGCTGGGGCAACGGCGACAAGAACCACGACCACACCGGCCCCAGCAAGCCGTAGCTCTACCCGCCGCCGTAGATCGAGATCGGCATCGAGTCGAGCAGGATCTCGTCGGCGGGGTCCGGTAGTTCCGCCTCGAGCCGCTCGACGATCACGGCCGCGCCGGGCGCGGCCGCCAGGAGGCGCGTGACGACGTCCTCCGTCGACTCGAGCTGCACCAGCTCCTGCTTGAACGGCTTCGGGAAGCGGCCGCGTCCGAGATACCACCCGTAGAACTTCTTCAGGAAGCCGGAGGCCCGCCGCTCGCCGAGCTCGCGCACGGTCTCGCGCACGAAGACGATTAGCTCCGCAGCGACTTCCTCTCGTGACGGCTCGGCCGCCTCGCCGGCGACGATCTCGCTCAGCGCCCACGGGTTGCCCTGGGCGGCCCGGCCGACCATCACCGCAGCCGCGCCGGTCGTCGCGAGCACGGCTTGGGCACGCGCGCGCGACGTGATGTCGCCGGACGCGATCACCGGCACGTCGACGAGGTCGACCAGTTCCGCCGTGAGCGAGTGATCGGCTTCGCCGGTGTACATCTGGCGGGCCGAGCGCGGATGCAGCGTCAGCGTTGCCGCACCGGCCTCCACCAGACGAGGGCCGACGACGAGGCAGGCGCGGGATCCGTTCTCGAGCCCGCGCCGCATCTTCACCGAGACCGGGACCTCGGCGGCCCGCGCGACTGCCGCCACGATCGCGCACGCGCGCTCCGGATCGTCGAGCAGGGTCGCGCCGGCTCCCGTCCTCGTGACCTTGCGGACCGGGCAGCCGAAGTTGATGTCCACGATGTCGGCGCCCGCGGCGACGACCATCCGGGCCGCCTCCGCCATCACTTCAGGCTCGGAGCCGAAGATCTGGATCGCGAGGGGGTGCTCGTCCCGGGCGACCCGCAGGTAGCCCAGCGTCCGCTCGTTGCGGTGCTCGAGCCCGGCGCAGCTGACCATCTCCGAGCAGACGAGGCCCGCCCCATAGCGGCGGCCCTGGCGGCGGAAGGCCTGGACGCTGACCCCGGCCATGGGGGCCAGGACGAGGCGGGTCGGGATCTCGACGTCCTGAATCCACCAGGATTGGCGCAGATCTACCTGCATAGAGCGGGAAATGGTAGCCGTGGGCCCCTGTTGACGGGCTTCGGCTGGATAGCTACTATTCGCGCCCGCGACGGCGCCTCTAGCGCCGCGTTTTTTTCGTAAGAAGGGGTGTACGCACGTGAAGGAAGTCATCCTCACACCTGAGGGCTACGAGAAGCTGAAGCACGAGATCGAAGTGCTCTCGACGACCAAACGCCGCGAGGTGGCCGAGCGCATCCGGGTTGCGCGCGAGTTCGGCGACATCGCGGAGAACGCCGAATACGACGACGCCAAGAACGAGCAGATGCTGCTCGAGCACCGGATCGCCACGCTCGAAGAGCGCCTGCGGGACGCACGCGTCATCTCCAAGAAGGACATCGCCAAGGACGTCGTGTCCGTCGGCTCGAAGGTGAAGCTGCGGGACGTCGCCGCGAAGGAGACGATCGAGTACCACATCGTCGGCTCCGCGGAGGCGAACCCGGCGGAGAACAAGCTCTCGAACGAGTCGCCCGTCGGCAAGGCCATCATCGGCCACAAGAAGGGCGAGACCGTCGAGGTGTCCGCTCCGCGCGGCACGCTCAAGTTCAAGATCCTCGAGATCAAAGCGGCCTAACCCGAAGAAAGTCCGGCGCGCTGCGCGCGCCATGATGACTTTCTTCGGATGCTGCCCAGAGCCTTTGCATGCCGAGGCGAGCAAAGCCCGCCTCGGCAGTGATGGCTAGCCTTCCCGCGTGTTCGAGCGGTTCACCGAGCCCGCACGCCAGGTTGTTGTCCTCGCGCAGGACGAAGCTCGGGCACTTAGCCACAACTACATCGGTACAGAACACCTCCTGCTCGGATTGTTGCGGGAGCAGGGGGCCTCGCGGCCCGTGTGCTCGTCTTACTCGACGTCACGCTCGACGCTGTTCGCGATCAAGTTGCGCGGATCGTCGGGCAGGGCGACGAGCTCCTGACGGGCCAGATCCCCTTCACACCCCGGGCGAAGAAGGTCCTGGAGCTTTCCCTGCGCGAGGCCCTCGCCCTTGGTCACAACTACATCGGCACCGAGCATCTGCTGCTCGGTCTGGTCAGCGAAGGCGAGGGCGTCGCCCTCCGAATTCTGCTTGCCCACAGCGCAGACAGCGAAACGGTCCGGACGGCAGTCGTGGACGCGCTGAGCGGTGCGCCTGCGCCAGCGCCGTACGAGCCGCAGTCGCCACCGATCTCTCAGGAGCTCGTCGAGGAGCTCCGACGTCTCGAGACTGAAAAGGGAACTGCGCTCGACGAGAAACGTTTCGAGGACGCTGCCACCCTCCGAGACCGCGAGCGCAGGTTGTCGCGTGCGGCTCGCGAGCTCGCCCGCGCCTGGAGGAACGAGCCGCCGCCTCCGCCGAAGCCGCGATTGGGACTGAGTGGGCGTCGGGCGCAGCCGCCGCCCCTGCGATCGAGGCGAATGCCGCGTCGCGTCTCTTCGTACGACCCAGAGCCTGTGCGTCCGGGTCCCACTCCTGCGCTCGTCGTCGGTTGGGCGCTGTTCGGCCTGGCGCTCGGAATCGGGATCCTGATCGGCTGGGCCATCTGGGGTTAGGTTGTGCGAATGCTCGAACGCCTGAAATCGCTGTTCCGCCCGCGCGGCCCGGAGATCGAGTACGAACGCCAGGGCGAACCGGAGAGCACGCTCTTGCCGGCGGGCCCACTGACCGGCACGACGCCGACGCTCACGCGGCGGGACGAGGTCACTCCGGACGCGACGACGGACAACAACGAGCGTTCGTAAGCCGCTCGTCCTCTGTTACCACGCGGTGTCCACGTGGGAGCACCGGATGTCGATCCACCATGAGCTGCTGCTGCGCCAGGTGCGGCTGCTTGCCAGGTTCCGGCAGGTGCGCGCGACGTTCGACGACGCCTTCCGCACCGCGGCGACGGTGTTCCCAGCGCTCGAACAGCTCGGCGTGCCGATCCAGATCTTCGTTTGCACCGGATACGCACAAAGCGGCGCCCCGCTGACGATTCCGGAGTTCGAAGGCGACGATCCAGAGCAGCTCGCGACCATGACCTGGGACGAGTTGCGGGGTCACGCGGAGCGAGGCGTCCAGATCGGCTCCCACGGGGTGACGCATGCGCATTTGACTCGTCTTACAGACGATGAGGTCCGACGAGAGCTCCGCGACTCGAAGCAAGCGGTCGAGGACGAGCTCGGCCGGAGATGCCCGGACTTCGCGTATCCCTACGGCGAACACGACGAGCGAGTGCGCGGCCTCGCCCGTGCCGCGGGCTACGAGCGGGCGTACGGGCTGCGCGAGGGCGGCAATGACCCGTTCGCGCTCCATCGCCTCGACCTCTACAGGCGGCACAGTCCTGTAAGGGCTCTGCTTAGGCTCTACCTGTGACGCCGAAGCGCTTCCCCGACACGGTCGCCATCGCCGGGGTGCGCGAGGCGGCGGAACGGGTCGATCCGGGCACGGAGGCCGACGACGTCGTCCGCGTCGCCGGACGCGTCCTCGGCCGGCGGGAGCTAGGGAAGCTCGTCTTCCTCGACCTGGTCGACCGCAGCGCGCGGATCCAGCTTCTCTGCGACACGTCACGAACCGGCGCCGTCGACCTCGATCTCGGCGACATCGTCGGTGTGACGGGCCGGCCGGCAAAGGCGCGCCGCGGCGAGCCCTCGATCGCCGTCGACGAGCTCGTCCTGCTCGGCAAGATCCGCAGTCCGCTGCCGGACACGTTCCACGGCATCACCGACACAGAGGTGCGCTACCGCAAGCGGTACCTCGACCTGCTCATGAACGAGGAATCGCGGCGCGACACGATGATCCGCACGCGGATGATCGGCGCCATCCGCGCCTACCTCGACGCCGAGGGCTTTCTCGAAGTCGAGACGCCGATCCTGCAGCCGCGGTACGGCGGCGCGTTCGCCGAGCCGTTCGTGACGCACTCCGATTACCTCGACCAGGACGTCTACCTGCGGATAGCCGACGAGCTGTATCTCAAGCGACTCATCGTCGGCGGGCTCGAAAAGGTGTACGAGCTCGCGAAGGACTTCCGCAACGAGGGCGTGTCGTACAAGCACTCGCCGGAGTTCACGCAGCTCGAGTGGTACGAGGCATACGCCGACTACCGCGACACGATGGCGCGCACAGAGACGCTGGTCGCGCGTGCGGCCGACGCGGCGATCGGCACGATGAAGGTCACGTTCCGGGGCCACGAGATCGATCTCGCACCGCCGTGGCAGCGAGTCCGCTTCCTCGACGCGCTGGAGAGCAAGAACGCCTGGTCGCGCGACGCGGACGAGCTGCGGGCGAAGCTCGACGCAGCCGGGGTCGACACGAGCCACGACAAGACGTGGACGCAGCTCGTCGACCATGCGTACTCGCACTTCGTCGAGCCCGAGCTGATCCAGCCGACCTTCGTCCACGATTGGCCGATCGAGACGTCGCCCTTCGCGCGCAAGACCGACGACGATCCGGCTCTCGTCGAGCGCTTCGAGTGCGTCGTCAGCGGAATGGAGTTCGCGAACGCTTTCAGCGAGCTCAACGACAGCGTTGAGCAGGCAGAGCGCTTCGAGATGCAGGCGGCGGAGCGAGCGGCGGGCGACGTCACGGCGGAGGAGGGAGACCCGGACTTCGTCGAGGCGATGTCGTACGGGATGCCGCCGACGGGAGGTTGTGGGATCGGCATGGACCGCCTCGCGATGGTCCTGACGGGCCGCGACACGATCCGCGACGTGGTCCTGTTCCCGGCGCTGCGGCAGCACGAGCCGTGAGACCCCTGCTGGCCGTCGTCGCCGGCGTGCTGGCGGGTCTCGCCGCCGGCGCCGTCTGGACCTGGTTGCAGGCAGATCGCTACCGCGCCGATGCGCGCGTGCTCGTTCGGCCCGTGAGCAGTCGCATCGTTCCCGCCGTCGAGGCGCTCGCCGAGAGCAGCCTCGTCGAGTCGAACGTCGCGCAGACGCTCCATCTCTCCTCGCCGCCGCACGTCTCGGCGCAGAGGGAGGAGGGGGGAGTGCTGACCGTGTCGGTCGAGGCCGGCAGCCGCGAGCGTGCGCGGCAGATCGACGCGGAGGCTGTCGTCGTCCTCACGCAGAAGGTCGAGCAGCGCTTCGGCGCCTCGGTCGGAATAAGCGTCACACTGCTCGACCCTGCACACGCGGCCGAGCAGACGAGCCCGACCACGGGCCGGAACTTTTTGATCGCCGGACTCCTCGGCCTTGGAGCCGGGCTTGTTGGCAGCTTGGCGTTGAGGCCGGCGCGGCGCGCCGTCGAAGCTGCCGATCCGCAGATCGAGCAGCGGCTGCGCGTCCGGATCGACGAGGTCACGAAGCGCGAGCGCGCACTCGCGCGACGCGCGGGTGAGCTCGCTGCGCGCGAGAACCAGCTGGAGCGCCGCGAGAAAGAGCTTGCCGCCGTCCCGTTGCGTCCGAGCCCGAGCGACGATGCAGTTGCGCGCGGCGAGCAAGAGCTCGAGCGGCGCCGGCAAGAGCTCGAGCAGCAGGCCGCCGATCTGAACGCACGCGAGGCGGAGCTCGAGGCGGCCGCGGCCTCAGAGCCGGAGCCGGCACCGGTGCCCGAGGTGGCGACGAGAGCCTCAGGGCGCGGCTGGGACCTGCGCGTTCTCGAGAGGCTCGTGCAGCAGGAGCAGGGCACGGCCGACCCTACTGTGCTGGAGGAGTGGTTCGCCTACCTCTTCTTCCTCCGAGAGCATGCTGATCACGACGGCATCCTGCCCTCGACATTCGATCCGCTGATCGCAGACGTCTTCGGGAATCTCCCCGGCGTCCTCTGGCACAGCGACGTGCCCGGCGAGCGCTAGCAGCCTCGAAGTGGCCGGCGCCAGCTTCTTCGCCGCGTCCACCATTGTGCGCGCCTCGTGGGCAGCTCGGGGAGCACACGCGCTCCGTTGACGCCGAAGAGCTCGTCGACGAGCCTCAACGAGAGCTCCCGGATCTCCGCAGCCGTCTCGACATGAACGCGCCAGGATCTTCCGAAGGGATCGGCGATCGGGCTGGCTTCCCATGACTCGAGAGCAGCATCACGTCGGTCCGCGGCCTGCTCCACTGCGAGCCGTGCGCGCTGGACGACGTCAGGGGTCTCGACCTCGAGCTCGGCCGTGTCCTCGAGCAGAGCGACGATCTGGAGAAAGGTGAATGACCGCTTGGTCGAGGCTTTGCCGTCGATTACCCCGCGGCGGACGTGCTCCTGCTCGAAGCCGACGAGCAGGTCCGCGTCCTCGATCGATTCGACGCCGATCAGCTGAGCCCGGTGCCCTGAAAGATCGACGCCGTACGAAGCCCCGAGCTTGCGGGCCTCCGCGAGAGCCGGCGCAGCGCCCAGCTGAAGCGTGCCGAACGATCGCACGGCAACCGGTAGGCCCACCGTGAGCCGACGAACGAACGCCTCCGCCAGCGGGCTCCGGAATCGGTTGCCACTGCACACGAAGACGATGGAGAACTGATCCAACCCGAGGAGTTTGGCATTGTGTAACAGAGGGGGATGCAGCCGCATGTATGGGTCGGCGGACGGGAGCGGAGGATCGGTGGACGTCATGAACGACAGAGATGTGATCTCCATTGGCGTCATCGGTTGCGGCGCGTGGGGCCCCAATCACATCCGGGTTTTCGGATCACTCGGCACGAGCGCGGTCCGTGTGGCGGTCGACCCCGACCCGGGACGGCTCGAGCGCGTCCGGGAGCTGCATCCGTCGCTCGAGCTGGCCGCCGACCCCGAGGTGGCGTTCGCCGACCCGGAGATCGACGCAGTGGTGATCGCGACGCCGACGTCGACCCACTACGAGCTCGTCGGGCGCGCACTTGCAGCCGGCAAGCACGTCCTCGCCGAGAAGCCACTTGCCGAGGGCTCGGCACACGCCGAGGAGCTGGTCGCGACTGCGCGCGGGAAAGGCCTCGCTCTCATGGTCGGCCACGTTTTTCTCTTCAACGCGGGGATCGTCAAGTTGCACGAGGCCCTCTACGCCGACGAGGTCGGGCGGCCGCTCTCACTCCATGCTGTCCGGACGAATCTCGGCCCCATCCGCGGCGACGTCAATGCGGCGTACGACCTTGCGACCCACGACATCTCGATTTTCAACTGGCTGCTCGATGCCGAGCCTGCTGTCGTCTCAGCGTCTGGAGCTGCCTTTCTTCAGCCAGGCGTGGAGGACGTGGTCTCGATCTCGCTCAAGTACCCGGATGGAGTCTTCGCCACTGTCCAGGCGAGTTGGCTCAACCCGAAGAAGGTGCGGCAGATCACCGTCGTCGGATCGCGAGGGATGATGACATGGGACGACCTCGAGCTGAGCAACCCAGTGGCGGTGTTCGACAAACGGGCAGAGGCAACGGACGCCGTCTCGGACTACGGCGAGTTCCTCAGAATCTCGATGTCGGACGGCGATGTTCGGCTGCCGAAGATCGCTCTGGAGGAGCCTCTTCGTGTGCAGGCGCGCGCTTTTCTCGAGATGATCGGAGGCGGGGAGGATGGTCGCGCCAGCGGTGCCGAAGCCGTCAAGGTTGTGCGGACGCTCGAAGCCGTGCAGCGGTCATTGAAGCTGGCGGGCGCGCCGGTATCCCTGTCGGACCCGGCCGATGGCTGACCGCCCCATAAACGAAGCGCCGTTCCGGCTGATAGACGACGTCGCTTTCGGCGACAACGTCGTCGTGTATTCCTTCACCAATCTCTACGGCTGCCACATCGGCGACAACACCCGGATCGGGCCGTTTGTCGAGATTCAGCGGGGCGCATTCATCGGCTCGAACTGCAAGATCCAGAGCCACACGTTCATCTGCGACGGCGTCAAGATCGAGGACGAGGTCTTCGTCGGCCACGGGACGATGTTCATCAACGACAACTACCCACGTGCCACGACCGAGGAGGGCCGACTGCAGGGAAAAGATGATTGGACGCTGCTTCCGATCGTCGTCGGGCGCCGGGCGATGCTCGGCTCGGCGACCGTCGTGCTCGGCGGTGTACGGATCGGCGAAGGCGCGATTGTCGGCGCCGGCGCGGTCGTCACCCGCGACGTTCCGCCTGGGGACACCGTGATCGGTGTGCCCGCGCGTGTCAGGGGTTCGCGATAGTCCCTTTCGTCGATCTGGTCGCGCAGTACGACGCAATCAGAGAGGAGATCGACCAGGCCTTTCATGAAGTCACGGCCTCCGCCGAGTACATCCTCGGGGACCGGGTCGCGCGCTTCGAGGCCGAGTTCGCCAACTTCGTCGAAGCCCCGCACGGGGTTGGTGTGGGCAGTGGCCTCGACGCGCTGCGGCTGGCTCTGTTGGCCCTCGGAGTCGGTCCGGGGGACGAAGTCATCGTGCCGGCGAACACATACATCGCAACCGCGCTCGCAGTCAGCGAGGTCGGCGCCGACGTCGTCCTGGTCGATTGCGATCCGCTGACGTACAACATCGATCCGGAGGCGATCGAGCCGGTGCTGACGCAGAGGACGAAGGCAATCCTGCCTGTCCATCTCGCCGGTCAAGCGGCTCACATGCATCCCATCCTCGAGCTCGCCGAGCGCCATGGCCTCTACGTGGTCGAGGACGCCGCTCAGGCTCATGGCGCTCGCTACGAGGGCCGCGCCTGCGGCTCGCTGGGAGATGTCGGCTGCTTCAGCTTTTATCCCGGTAAGAACCTCGGCGCCTACGGAGACGCGGGCTTGCTAACGACGCGCGATGAGACCGTCGAGCAGCAGGTTCGTCGCATTCGCAACTACGGAGAGCGGCGGAAGTACGAGCATGTCGTCAAGGGAGTGAACTCGCGACTGGATGGGCTCCAGGCCGCCTTCTTGAGCGTCAAGCTCCGTCACCTGCCGGCCTGGAATGAGGCGCGAATGCGGCATGCAGAAACCTACGCAGCCGCGTTGGACGGGGTCGGCGATCTCGTTGTCCAGGAGCGTGCGCCGTATGGCACACACGTTTTCCATCTCTTCATCGTCGAAACCGGGCACCGAGACTCCCTGCGCGACCATCTTGCCGCGGCCGGAATCCAAACCGGCATTCACTATCCGACGCCAATTCATCTCCAGGAGGCCTACGCCGACCTGGAGCTGGGAGCCGGCGCGTTTCCTGTCTCGGAGCGGCTCGCCACGCGGATGCTCTCGCTCCCGATGTTCCCCGAGCTGACCACCGACCAGCTCGAGACGGTCGTCGATGCGATCGACCGCTTCTTTGCCGAGCTCTGAGCTGCGCCGAGAATCAGCGGCCCCCGGCCGGGCCGCGCCGGGCCCGGGGAGGGGGGGTGACGGACCGGGGGGCCCGCCCCCGCCGAACCCCAGAGCCCGGGT
>JBKPGW010000327.1:0-7077 GCA_046729555.1 Actinomycetota bacterium
TTCGGGGTCAGACCCCTTGGGGTCTGACCCCAGCAGTTCGCTTTTAGGCGGCGTCCGCCGAGACGCCCGGCAGTTCCAGGACGGCCTCCGCCTCGAGCTCGCTCTGCTCCTCGACGGCACGCTCGAGCTTCGTCTCGAAGCGGTCGAGCCGCTTCGCGGCCTCGTGGTACTTCGACTGCGCGTGCCCGATGTGCGTGCCGACCTTGTCGAAGTCGTCGGCGAACCGGTTGAAGTCACGTTGGAGGTCGGCGACGTACGCCATCACCTCGTGGGCGCTCTGCTCGATCTGCATGCCGCGCAGGCCGAGTGCGATGACCTGCAGGTAGGCCGTGAACGTTGTCGGCGACACGGGGAACACTCGCCGCTCGTGCGCGTACGCGAGCAGGGCCCCGGTCTTGCCGCAGGCGAGCTCGTAGTAGACCGCCTCGACGGGGATGTACATGAAGGCGAAGTCGTACGTGCCCTCGTCGGGCCGGATGTACTTCGCCGCGATCGCCTCTATGTGCTGCTTGACGTCGCGTGCGAACTGCCGCTCGGCGAGCGTCCGCTCGTCGTCGCTCTCGGCCTCGACGAGCCGGTTGTAGTTGTCGAGCGGGAACTTCGAGTCGATCGGGATCGACCGATCGACCTGCACGAGGGCGTCCACCCGTTCGCCCGAGTCGAACGTGTACTGCATCTGGTACGCGGACGGCGGCAGGCGGTCGCGCAGGAGGTTCTCGAGCAGTAGCTCGCCGAAGCCGCCTCGGGCCTTCGGCGGCCGCAATGCCTGCTCCAGCCGGGCGAGGTCCTTGGCGCGCTCGAGCATCTGCGTCGTGGCCTCGTCGACCTTGCCGAGCCGCTCGTGGATCTTGTTCGTCGTCTGGGTCGCGCTCTCGAGCCGCCGGTCGACCTTCGTGTCGAGCTCGGAGAGGCGTCGATCCATCGTCTCGGTCACGCCGAGCAGGTGGCGGTCGACCTCGGCCGTGCGCTCGGCCAGCTGCGAGCTCCAGTCGGCCCGCAACTCACGCAGTGCGCGCGCAAGCCAAACCAGCGCGACCGCCAGGCCGGTTGCGACCAGCAGGATGAGCACCACGTCTGCCATCGGGCCGACGAACGGTAGAGAGAGGGGCGGCCAGAGCGTGGACGCTCCGTCCGACCCTGTGGAGCTAGGTGTTCTCGCGCTCGGAGTGAGCCTCGGCGGCCTGCTCCCGTTGCTCCTGCGCCATCTGCTCGTGCTGAGCGGCCCGATCTTCGGCGGCACCCTCGCGTTCCTGCGCGGCGCCTTCGCGCCGCATCGAGGCGTCACCCATGACGTCGCCGGCCGCCTTCTTGCCACGGCCGAGGAGCTTGTCGAGGAGTCCCATCGATTGCCTCCCGCTGGTTGCGGACCTGCTTCGAGCCCCAAGTATCCGCTAGGTCCACAAAAAACGCCAAAGCCGGCGAACCCGAAGGTTCATCGGCTTTGGCTGGACGAGCATATGGCCGCAGGACGCGGCTCGTCAAGAGGCCCCGAGCGCGAAAAAACACGCACGTTGCGTACTTCCGTCGGCCCGTCCGGCGCATGGGTACCCTTGCGCGCGCGCGTGGCGAAAAAAGTCCGCACACCACCACCGCCCAGGCGGGTTCAGGCACCTCAGAGGCGCGAGACGCGCCGGGCGGCCGGCGTCCCGACGCGCCCGCCGTGGCTCTATGCGGCCGGCGGGGCCGCGGTCGTCGGCGTGATCGCCGCGATCGTGATCGCCGTCGTGGTCACGAGGGACAACGGCAGCGGCTCGAAGACGACGACGACCACAAACTACAACGCGCTGCCCGGCATCCGGAAGACGAAGGCACCGTGGCCGCCCGAGTACGAGTTCCTCGCCGACCGGCTGCTGCCGCTCGGCCTGACCACGCTGCCCCAGGAGGCCGTGAACACGCACTACCACGCCCACCTCGACATCTTCGTGGACGGCAAGCACGTGACCGTGCCGAGGTACATCGGAATCAACCTCGGCGCCAACTACCTGACCGAGCTCCATACCCATGACACGCGCGGCGTGATCCACATCGAGTCGCCGAAGTCGAATGACCACTTCAGTCTCGGCCAGTTCGTTGCCGAGTGGGGCGTCCTTCTGAACGCGCGCTGCATCGGCGCGTACTGCGACGGGCTCAAGTGGTACGTGAACGGGAAGCTCCAGACCGGGAACCCGGAAAACTACGTGCTGCAGTCCCACGACGAGGTGGCGATCGTCGTCGGGAAACCGCCGGCGAAGATCCCGTCGAGTTACAAGTTCTTAGGCGGGGAGTAAGTGCCGGGGGCGGGACTCGAACCCGCACGCCCCCGAAGGGGACAGCCGATTTTAAGTCGGCCGCGTATCACCAGTTTCGCCACCCCGGCGAAGCCAGGATAGCCTCCGAATGTGGCCAAACTAGAGGAGCTGCCGGCCGAGCTGGTCCAGCTCGAGTGGGACACGCCGCTGTTCCGGACGGCGCAGGCGCAGTTCGAGCAGGCCATCCCGTACGCGGACGTGAACGAGTCGATCGTCGAGCGGCTGCGCTATCCGGAGCGCGCCGTGATGGTCGCGGTGCCGATTCGCCGCGAGGCCGGTCACGTCGGTGTCTTTCCGGCGTACCGCGTCCAGCACTCGAGCGTGCTCGGGCCGACCAAGGGCGGGATCCGCTACGACCCGCACGTCACGCTCGGCGAGTGCGCCGCGCTGGCCGTCTGGATGACCTGGAAATGCGCATTGCTGCGCCTGCCCTACGGCGGGGCGAAGGGCGGCGTGCGCTGCAACCCACGCGAGCTCTCGCTCGTCGAGCTGCAGCGGCTCACACGCCGCTACACGAGTGAGCTGCGCGGTGTGATCGGGCCCCAGGAGGACATCCCCGCTCCGGACATGGCCACCAACGAGCAGACGATGGCGTGGATCATGGACACCTACTCGATGCAGGTCGGCTACGCGGTGCCGGAGATCGTGACGGGGAAGCCGATTGCGCTCGGCGGCTCGCTCTTCCGGCACGAGGCGACCGGCGCAGGGGTCGTGATGGTGACGGAGCGTGCGTGCGAACGGCTCGGCTGGAAGCTGTCGGAGCAACGTTGCGTCGTGCAGGGGTTCGGCAACGTCGGCGGCATCGCCGCGCAGGAGCTCGTCTCGAAAGGCGCGACGGTTGTCGCCGTGTCGGACATCTCCGGCGGCGTTTATGCACCCGACGGCCTCGACCTCGAGGCACTGCGCGGGTGGATCGCCGACCACGGCTCGCTCGAGGAGTACGCAGACGCGCACCACGTGACGAACGCCGAGCTGCTGGAGCTGCCCTGCGACATCCTGGTGCTTGCGGCGCTCGAGGATCAGCTCACGGCCGAGAACGCCCCCCAGGTCGACGCGAAGCTCGTCGTCGAGGGCGCGAACGGGCCGACGTCGATCGAGGCAGATGCGATCCTCGGCGAGCGGGGCATAGTGGTGCTGCCGGACGTGCTGACGAACGCCGGCGGCGTCACCGTGTCGTACTTCGAGTGGGTGCAGGACCTCGGCCGGCTCTTCTGGACGCGCGATGAGATCCGAGCCCGGCTCGCGGACAAGCTCGCGGATGCCTTCGACCGTGTCTGGCAACTCGCGGACGCGAAGTCGATCTCGCTGCGCCAGGCGGCGCTCGTCGCCGGGATCAACGAAGTGGCCGCGGCGCTCAAGGCACGAGGGATCTACCCGTGAGCCAGGTGCGGGATGCAATGGTCCCTGAGCCGGGGACGCTAGAGGCGTCCGCGAGCGCGCGCGAGGCGGGGGAGCGCCTCTCGGATCCCGCCGTGCGCGCCGTGCTCGTCGTCGACGACGGCAAGCTCGTCGGGGTCGTCACGCGCAAGACGCTCGTGAGCGAGATCGTCGCGACGGGCCGCGACCCCGGCGCGACGACGCTCGGCGAGATCGCCGAGCCGCCGCTGTTCACGCTCGACGCGTCGATGGATCTCGACGACGCATTCCATGCGCTCGAGGACAACGACCTCGAGCGGGTTCCTGTCGTCGAGGACGGCCGGCTCGTCGGGATCCTGTCGCGCACCGTGCTGCAGCGTCGGCTGGCCGAGGACGAGCCGCCCGCTCAGCAGCAGGTGTAGGCCCCGGGCGGCGCGGCCCCCTCTTCCGCTTCGGGCAGCTCGGCCGCGGTGAGCGCGGCGCCGTCGAGGATGTCGCGTTCGCTGATCTCGAGCTCGTGCACGTCGAAGAACGAGAGCGCTTCGCGCGCGATCACCGCGCCCGCCACGATTACCGGCGCACGTTCCGGGTCGAGCGGTCGCAGCTTGCGGCGCTCGGCGACAGGCACGGCGGCGAGCCGGTCGAGCTGTTCCGACAGGGCCTCCGCGCTCAGCACGGACCCGTGTACCCGCTCCCGGTCGTACTCGTCCAGCCCGAGCGCAAGTGCGGCGATGCTCGTGATCGTGCCGGCGACGCCGATCGCGGATTGCGTTCGGCTGCGGACCTCGTCCGCCACGCGCTCGGCCAGCAGTGCTTGGACGGCGCTGCCGCACGCCCCCAGTTCCTCCCGCGTGGGCGGATCGCTGTGGAGGAAGCGCTCCGTCAGCCGCACCGACCCGATGTCGAGGCTCTCGTGCCAACGCACGCCGTCCGGTTCCCCCGCCACGAGCTCGGTCGAGCCGCCGCCGATGTCCACGATCACCGTGTCCGACTCGAGCTCCCGCTCGGACGTGACGCCGCGAAACATCATCAGCGCTTCGTCGTGTCCGGACAGCAGGCGCGTCGCGAACCCGTAGCTCCACTCGATCTCACCGAGGAACGCCTCGCCGTTCTCGGCGTCGCGGATCGCGCTGGTCGCGATCGCCAGCGTCCGTTCCGCGCCGAGTGCTTCCACGGTTTGCCGATAGTCGGTCAGCACGTTGCGCACCCGGGCGATCGGAACGGGGAGGAGGCGCCTCCGCTCGTCCACCCCCTCGCCGAGCCGCGTGATCCGAGTCTCACGCTCCAGGTCAGCGATATGGCCGTCGTCGACGTCCGCGACGAGCAGGCGCGTCGAGTTGGTTCCGATGTCGACCGCCGCGACGCGCGTCACGAGTTCGATGCTAGCGGGGCATGGGTAGAGTCTTCGCGTTGCACCAAGTCCGCCGCCTTCTCTACCGACTCGACCCAGTCCTCCAGATCGGCCTCCTGATTGGCCTGGCCGAGGCCTACCGGCTGCTGCGCCGGCTGATCCCGACGGACTGGCAGCAGGCGATCGCCAACGCTCACCACGTCTTGCGGCTCGAGCAGGTGACGCATTTCGCCTGGGAACAGGGGATCCAGGCCTGGTTCCTGCAGTTCCCGGAGCTCGTGCGCGGGATGAACTGGTTCTACCTCTCCAGCCACTTCGTCGTGACGGGCGCGTTCTTCGTCTGGCTCTACTGGCGGAACCGGGAGGGATTCGCGATCTTCCGGGACGGGTTCCTGCTGGCGACCGCGATCGCGCTCGTGATCCACTGGCGCTATCCGACGGCGCCGCCGCGGCTCGCGCACATGGGGATCAAGGACACGATCGATCTCTACTCCGGCGTGAACATCGGGCGCCCGCATCACGAGCGCTTCTCCAATCCGGTGGCGGCCGTGCCGAGCCTGCATGCCGGGTGGGCGCTCGCGCTCGGCGTCGGGCTCGTGCTGTACGCGAGGAATTCTCTCTTGCGTGCGGCCGGCGTGATCTATCCCTCCGCGGTGATGCTGACGATCGTCGTGACCGGGAACCACTTCATCTTCGACGCGGTCGCGGGCGCGCTCGTGATGGCTGTCGGTTTCGCTGCGACGGCGCCGTTCCGCGTCGGCGCACGCGAGCCGGCTTACGCTCGCTCTCAGGTGTAACGCCCGTCGCCTTGCGCAGACGGTAGTTCCGTCAACGGGAGACGAAAGGAGTTCCGATGGAGGGTTATGTCTACGTGCAGACGAACGACGCCGAGCACAACGAAGTCGTCGTCTTCGGACGGAAGGGCGACGGGTCGCTCGAACGGCTCAGCGGCTACCTGACGGGTGGCAAGGGCTCGGGGGCGCCGCATCTGCCGTCGCAGAGCTCGGTCGTGCTCGACCGCGATCGGCTGTTCGTGACGAACGCGGGCAGCGACGACGTGACGGTGTTCGGCGTGGACGGCGACCAGTTGCGTGTGCTCGACCGCGCGCCTTCGGGCGGCTCGACGCCGCGCAGCGTCGCAGTCCACGGCGACTGGGTCTACGTCTTGAACACCGGGGACGATCCGAATGTCGCGCGCCTCGGCGGGCCCGCCGTCGCGCTGCCTGCGGGAAGCGATCCGGCGCAGGTGGCGTTCACGCCCGACGCCCGGACGCTCCTCGTCACGGATCGCGCCTCCGACAGCATCCACGCGTTTGCGGTCGGTGACGAAGGGGCGCTCGGCGCGCTCGTGACTCACCGCTCGTCCGGCGCGACGCCGTACGGCTTCGATGTGACGGCGGACGGCGTGCTGGTCGTGACGGAAGCCGCCGGCGCAGAGGTCGGGAAGGCCTCGGCGTCGTCATACAGGCTGGGCGGTCCGGCGCAACTCGCGCCGGTGAGCGGCGCCGTGCGGAGCACGCGCAGCGAGGTCTGCTGGGCTGTGACGAGCACCGACGGCCGCTTCGTCTTCGTGACGAACTTCGGCGACGGCACGATCTCGACGTATTCGATCGGCGGGGACGGCAGCCTCGAACTGCGCGAAGCAGTCGCCGCGACGACGGTCGAGGGCGAGCCGGGCATCCGCGACGAGGCGTTGAGCTCCGACGGGCAGTACCTCTATGCGCTCCATTCCGACACCGGCCGCGTGTTCGGCTGGAAGGTCGGCGCGGAGGGATCGCTCGCCGCGATCGGCTCTGCGAACGGCCTACCGCTGACGGCTGCGGGGCTGGCCGCGACGTAGCGGGTCGGAGCCCCGCGAGCTATACTGCGGCCCGCGACGCGGGGTGGAGCAGTCAGGTAGCTCGCCGGGCTCATAACCCGGAGGTCGCGGGTTCAAATCCCGCCCCCGCTACTCAGGAAGGCCCCGGAAACGGGGCTTTTCTGTCGGTTGGGCAGGGAGAGCGCAGCGATTGGAGGTGGCGTGGCGCGCATCGGCCTAATGCTTTACACCGTGCGCGAGGACTGCGCCCGCGATTTCGAGGG
>JBKPGW010000328.1:0-14014 GCA_046729555.1 Actinomycetota bacterium
GGTGTGAGCGTCCGGCTCGCTACCCGTTTCCAGATCACAAAGCCACACCCTGTCTCTTCGCGGCTCTTCCAGCTCGTGCAGCCGTAGGCCTTGGAGTTCTCGCGGATGATCTCCCCCGTCACGGCACCGCAGCGCGGGCAGGGCCCGAGCTCGACCCGCTCCGGGCGGAGCTTCTCCTTGTCGAGGGCCGCGATCTGGTCGACCGTCTCCTTCGTGAAGTCGGCGATCCCCTTCATGAACGCCTCGCGGTCGCCGCGGCCGTGCTCGATGTCGGCGAGCTTGTGCTCCCAGTCGCCCGTCAGCTCCGGGGACGTGAGCTTGTGCTCCTCGAGCATCGTGATCACCTGGATGCCCTTCGGCGTCGCCTGGAGATCCTTGCCGACACGCTCGATGTACTCGCGGCGGATCAAGGTCTCGATCGTCTCCGCACGCGTCGCGGGCGTGCCCAGACCCGAGTCCTTCATCGCCTCGCGCAACTCCTCGTCGTCGATCAGCTTGCCGGCCGTCTCCATCGCCGACAGCAGCGTCGCCTCGGTGTAGCGCGGCGGCGGCTTCGTCATCTTGTCCTCGATCTCGGCAGCGATGCAGCGCACGGTCTGGCCCTCCTGCAGCGCCGGGATCTCGCCGCCCTCCTTCTCCTCGTCCTCGGACTGCCGCTCGTGGTCCGCTTCGACGCCGTACACGGCGCGCCAACCGGCCTCGAGCGTGACCTTGCCGCGCGTGCGGAAGCGCTCTTCCTCGACGAGCGTGATCACAGTCGTGCGCGCGTAGCGCGCAGGCGGATGGAAGACCGCGAGGAAGCGCCGTGCGACGAGATCGAACACGCGCCGCTCGTCAGGCGTCAGCGACTCGACGTCATGGTCGATGTCCGTCGGGATGATCGCGTGGTGGTCGTCGACCTTCGCATCGTTGACGACGCGCTGCAGCGGCAGCTGGTCGAGCGCGAGCACGTACTCCGCGGCGGTGCGAAAGTCCTCGATCGGCTGCAGCGTCGCGGCGGTGGGCTTGAGCTGCGGAACCATGTCACCTGACAGGTAGCGCGACGACGTTCGCGGATACGTGATCGCCTTCTTCGCCTCGTACAACGACTGCGCGGCCTGCAGCGTGCGGCGCGCGGAGAAGCCGTAGCGTCGGTTCGCGTCGCGCTGCAACGACGTCAGGTCGTACAGCAGCGGTGCGCGCTCGGACTGTTCCTTGCGCTCGACCTTCTCGACGGTGCCGTCCTGACCGGACACCTTCGCGACGATCCGGTCGGCACGTTCGAGGTCTCCGAAGATGCGCGTTTCGTCGCCCTCGAACCAGATCCCCTGGTAGGGCGGCTGGAACGTCGCGTGCACGAGCCGGTACGGCTCCGGCACGAACGCCTGGATCTCGCGCTCGCGCTTGACGATCATCCCGAGCGTCGGCGTCTGCACACGGCCGAGCGAGACGACGCCGCCGACCCAGGCGCGGCCGCGAATCGTTGCGGCGCGCGTGGCGTTCATGCCCACGAGCCAGTCCGCCTCCGAGCGCGAGCGCGCGGCGAGCTCGAGCGAGTTCATCTGCGGGCCCGGCCGGAGTTTCTCGAAGCCCTCGCGGATCGCCTGCTTCGTCATCGATGAGATCCACAGACGCTCGACGGGCTTCGGCGGGTCCGGGCTCGTCGCCGACGCGCCGAAGACCGACTCGTACACGTAGGCGAAGATCAGCTCGCCCTCGCGTCCCGCGTCGCACGCGTTGATGACCTGGTCGACGTCCTCGCGCTTGAGCAGCGTCTCGATCAGCTTCAGCTGCTTCTTCGCCCTCGCATCGCGCGGAACCAGCTTGAAGCCGTTCGGCGGGACGATCGGCAGGTCGGCCATCCGCCACTTCTTCCACTTCTCGTCGTACTCCTCGGGCTCGGCGAGCTGGACGAGGTGGCCGACGGCCCACGTGATCACATACTCGTCCGACTCGAGGAAGACTGCCTCGTCGCGCGTCGCCCGGGCACGCGGCTTCGAGGTCGCCTTCTCGACGACCTCCTCGGCTGTCTCCGCCGCCTTCTTGCCGCGCTTCGGCTTGATGTCCTCGAGCTTTCGGCGCTGGAAGGGACCGTCCAACGCGCCCGCGAGGTCGCGGCCGACGGAGGGCTTCTCTGCAATCACAAGGGTCTTTGCCATCTAAAACACCATAGCGAGGCGTCCAAGCGAGGCCGGGACGGGATACTTGGCCGCGTGCGGCCGAGCCCCTTCTATCTGTTTGTCGGCGGAATCTCCTGGCCTTTCCTGAAAGGGCTGTACCGACTGCGTGCCGAGGGTGTGGAAAATCTCCCACAGGACGGCGGCTTCGTCCTCGCCGCAAACCATGTCTCGAACTTCGACCCGTGGCCGCTCGGGGTCCCGCTCTGGCCCCGCCGCTACCTCCGCTTCATGGCCAAGTCGGAGCTGTTCTGGTGGCCGCTCGGGCCGCTGATCCGCGCCGGCGGCGCCTTCAAGGTGCGGCGCGGCGAACGCGACATCGAAGCGATCAACACTGCCGTCGAGCTCGTCCGGGACGGCCACATCGTCGTGATGTTCCCGCACGGGACGCGCCAGCGGAAAGGTCTGGTGAAGAAGCATCAGCCGCGCACGCACACGGGCGCCGCACGCATCGCGCTCGGCGCGAAGGCGCCGCTCGTCCCGGCGGCGATCGCCGGAACCGAGCGCCTCTCGCGGCTCGGCCGGCTGCGCGTCCGCTACGGCCCACCCCTCGACGTCGACGGGCTCGATCCACGAACGGCGACCGAGAAGCTGATGGCCGAGATCGAACGTCTCGGCGAAGGTCTCTGAGCGTGGCGCTACTTGATCGTCAACGCGGCGCAGCTGGTGTTGCTCTTGTTGCCGGCGCGATCCGTGGACGTGACGCAGAAGCGGAGCTTACCCTTGGTCTTCTTCGGAACCTTCCAGCGAGCAACGTACCCGAAGAAGGGGTTCGTGTCGGCAAGCCTGAACGTAACGCGCTTCAGGACCTTGCGGCCGCGGTAGACGACGATCGCGTCCGACGTCTCGCCGCGGCCGTCGGAGGACATGTAGGCGAGCTCCGCGATCTTGCCGTGCACACCCCTCGACGCAAACGCTCTGTTGACCGGCGCGCGCCGGTCGGGTGCAAGCGCCGGCGCCGGGGTCCCGGCGACGAGCTGGTAGTTGACGGCCCGGATGTCGGGGGCGACGTCGATGTTCATGCGGTCATCCGCCACGACGTAGAGGTTGAAACCGGACGTGATTCCGAAGTCGGACGCCTTGAAGGAGAAGGTCGCGACGCCTCCCGCGTAGCTCGCTTGGAACGAGGCGGGGGACAAGGTTCGCTCGAAGAAACCGTCGGTCGTAGCCCGATAGACGGTTGGGGAGCCCCCCTCGAGGTCGAGCTCGAACTCGGCGCCGTAGAACACGGCGCTGTCGTCGGGATTTTGGTCCGTGTCGATCCCGACCCCAACGTCGTCGTTGGACCCGAGGCTCGCCCGGTTGCCGACGGTTACCCTGATCGTGACGACCCCGGCATCGTCGCTCGCGATCGCAACGCCTGTGACATCGGGGGCATTACGCGCGTCGGCGGAAGGATCGAAGAAAGATCCCGAGTTCGCGGCGAGCGCGACCCCGACGCACGCGAAGACACCCACGCACGCGAGGACGAGCACCCGCCAAACTGACCCCTTCATCGCAGCCACAGTAGCCCAGGATCCGCCAAATGTCATCCCCAGCCCCGCGTCCGCTTCTCGTCGTCGACGGCGACTCGCTCGCCCACCGCGCGTACCACGCGCTGCCGAAGACCTTCCGCCGCGCCGAAGGCAAGCCGGGCAACGCCCTGCTCGGCTTCTCCAACTTCCTCGTCCGGCTCTGGCAGTCGGAAGAGCCGCGCGCCGTGCTCGTCGGCTGGGACTCGCTCGATACGCCGACCTACCGTCACGAGCTCTTCGCCGGCTACCAGTCCGGCCGCGAGTTCGACGCCGACCTGCTCGAGCAGCTCGACCTCCTGCCCGAGTTGGTGCGCGCCTTCGGCTTCGGCGCCGCCAAGGCGCCGGGCTACGAGGCGGATGACTTTCTCGCGGCGGCCGCACAAAAGGAGGAGAAGCGCGGCGGCAGGGCGCTCGTCGTCACGTCGGACCGCGATTCCTTCCAGCTCGCGAGCGAGCAGACCACCATCCTGCAGCCGACGCGGGGCGTGAGCGAGCTCGCGCGCGTCGGCCCGGCAGACGTGCGCGAGCGCTACGGCGTCGCGCCCGAGCAGGTGCCGGACTTCATCGCGCTGCGCGGGGACCCGTCGGACCGGATCCCGGGCGCACGCGGTGTCGGGCCGAAGACAGCCGCCAGCCTCCTCGCGCAGTACGGAACCCTCGAGGCGATGCTCGACGACGGCCGCTTCGCCGCGCAAGCGGAGGACCTGCGCATGTACCGGCGAATGGCGACACTGGACGCCTCCGCCCCCCTACCTCCCCTGAGGAACCAGACACCGAAATGGGCGGAGGCGTCTTCCTTCGTCCGCGAGCTCGGCCTGAACGCGCTCGCCGACCGAGTCGCGGCGCTATCGACCTCCTGACGCACCCCGCGCTCGCGCGGCTGCATCCGACTTTCGGCCATCCCGAGTCCGAGCAGCGGCTCGAGGTGCTGCTCGAAGCCTTCCCGGGCGCGCGCCATGGGCGGCCCGCGGATCGCGCAGCGCTCGAACGGGTACACGCGCATGAGTACCTAGAGGTCCTGGAGAACCTCTCCGAGCCGGCGTGGTTCGACTATCCGAACACGCTCGCGTCCGAGACCAGCTGGGAGGCCTGCCTGCTGGCGGCGGGGTGCGCGATCGAGGCGGCGGAAACGGGTGCCTTCGCACTGGTGCGGCCGCCGGGACATCACGCGCCCCCGTCGGGCGCGATGGGCTTCTGCCTCGTCAACAACGTCGCCGTCGCCGCACGCCACATGCAGGCCGAGCACGGCGTCGGGCGAATCGCGATCGTCGACTTCGACGTCCATCACGGGAACGGCACGCAGGACGTCTTCGCCGGCGACGACGCGGTGCTGTACGCGTCGCTCCACCAAACCGGGATCTATCCGGGGACGGGTGCCGTCGGCGAAGGAGGCGCAACGACGGTGAACGTCCCGCTTCCTCCCGGCGGCGGCGACGGCGAGTGGGTGCATGCATTCGAACGGTACGTCGAGCCGGCGATCGCGCGTTTCGCCCCGGAGCTGCTGCTCGTGTCCGCAGGCTTCGACGCACACGAGGACGAAGACATCTACCTGGTCGACATGCACGTGACCGACGACGGGTTCCGCGAGCTTGCGGGACGTTGCGCGGCACTCGCGCCGCGGATGGCCGCAGTGCTCGAGGGCGGCTACAACCTCGACACGCTGCCGAGGCTCGTCGCAGCGGCACGCCAAGGCTTCTCGGACAAGACGACGGCCGGCTGAGCCGGCCGTCTGTTCGTTCGCCACAGTCTCGCTTCGCCGCTCGAAATAGAGCGCCCAGACCTTGCTCTCAGTATCGACCAGACGGCACGCGGCGAGCATCGCCCGGCGCCGGGGATCAGGCCGACCCATTTTGGGTGAGTCTCAGCCGCGGGCGGTTGCCAACGCCTCGAGCGCGTCGCGTCGCGACGAGACGCCGAGCTTTCTCAGCAGGCTCTTGACGTGCGAGCGAACCGTGTGCTCCGAGATGAACAGCCGCTTCGCGATCTCGTCGGTGCCGAGGTGCTCGTCGAGCAGCAGGAGCACCTCGAGCTCGCGTGCGGAGAGCACGGCCGCGATCGAGTCCGGCACGCCCGACCCGCGCCCGCCGCCGGCGCGCACCTGCTCGAGCAACCGCCTTGCGACCGCTCCCGAGAGAGCAGCCTCACCGTTCGCGACTCCGCGCAGAAACCCGACGATTCGTTCCGGGGGCTCGCTCTTGAGCAGGTAGCCGGCGGCGCCGCCGCGGATCGCGCCGAGCAGGTTCTCCTCCGTCCCCGATGCCGTCAGGACGACGACCTCGCAGCTCGGCGCGGCCTCGCGCAGCCGGGGCAGGGCGCTCAGGCCGTCGAGGCCCGGCATCGAGAGGTCGAGCAGGATCAGATCGGGGTGGAGCTCGCCCGCCCGGGCGATCGCCTCCTCGCCGTCCCCCGCCTCGCCGACGACGTCGAACCCGTGCTGCTTCAGCAGCCCGGACAGCGCCGAGCGGGTCAGCGGATGGTCGTCCACAAGCAGGATTCGCTCAGCCATAGCCACATCAGCCCTTATCGGCGGGCTGCCATCTGCCGACAAGACTGAACGTGCGGCAAGACAGCAAGGACGATTTCCAGGCCTGGCTGGGAGGAGAGATCCTCCTCATCAGCTTGCTCGGCGCATCGCTCGCGCTCTTCGTCGCGCGCCGCGACCTCCAGACGGAGGTCAACCTGCCCGAGCTGCGGCTCGTCCTGCAGACGACCGCCGCGTTCGCGGCGGGCATCATCGCCCTGCTCACCGGCGTCCGGTATGCGGTCGAGGGAAGGCGCCTCGACCTCCTTCTCTGCACGGGCTTCCTCGTCACATCGGTCTCCACGATGGCGTTCTCAATCGTTCCCGCTCTCAACGGTCATCCAATCCACCGCCCCGAAAGCTGGGCCGCCATCGTCGGCCGCTTGTTCTCCTGGGTGCTGATCGCCGCGGCGCCGTTCGTGCGCGGCCGCTCCGGACCCCGCGCGCTGGCGAATACAGCGGTCGCCGCGTGCATCGTCCTCCTCCTGAGCTGGCTCGCGCTCCGTTCGTCCGGCTCGGATTTGCCGGTCCTCGATCCCGACGCGGAGACCCCGGGGCTGTTGACCGGCTCGCTCGCCGCGCTCGCGCTGCTGAACCTGCTGGCGCTTGTCGGCTTCGGCAAGCGCTTCTACGAGCGGCGCGAGGACCTCGACCGCTGGCTGGCACTCGGTTCGACGCTGATGCTGTTCGCGTCGCTGCACTACATCTTCACCCCGGTGCTCTCCACCAGCTCGGTTTCGCGTGGCGACTTCCTGCGCCTGCTCGCTTACGGCCTACTGCTCGTCGGCGCGTGGCGCGCAATCAGTTTCGCGGAGTTCGGTCGCGCCGTCGCGGAAGAACGCGCGCGCGTTGCACGCGACATTCACGACGGCCTTGCGCAGTACCTGTTCGCCGTCTCGACGCACGCGACGATGCTCGAGCACGGCGCTCCGCCCAAGGAGACGATCGCGAAGCTCAAGGAGGCAGCCGACGCGGCGCAGCAGGAAGCGCGGTTCGCGATCCTGGCGCTGTCGACCGCGGCAGGTAATGCGCCGTTCGACGCCGCCCTGAGGCGCTACGTCGAGTTCCTGACAGCGGACGGACAGCTCGAGGTCGACCTCGAGATCGATCCCGCCGTCCGGCTCGCGCCGGACGAGCAGATCGAGGTCTTCCGGATCGTGCAGGAAGGGCTCGCGAACGTGCGCAAGCATGCGAATGCGCAGCACGCCGAGGTCGTGATCGGACAGCGGGACGGGGACCGCTTCGTCTCGGTGCGCGACGACGGCACGGGCTTCGACGGTCAGACGACTGCCGCGGGCCAGGGTCTCAAGAACATCCGCGCTCGGACGGAGACGATCGAGGGCGGGTTCATGCTGACGTCGCGGCCGGGCTTCGGCACGGCGCTCGAAGTCGTCCTGCGCGCGTAGTTCCATCGTACGCTCTAGACGTGGCGGATCCGGTCACGTTTTGTGCGCGCGCCGCCGCGGCCTGGCATGCCTCATGGCTCATGGCTCTGGGCCTCCGCTCTGCACAGGACTTCGAGCTCTGGCGCGCGCTCGACCGGCCGCCCCACATCTACTTCGCCGGCATCACGTTGCAGCCCGATCTCCCCGTGGAGCGGCTCGTGGACGTGCCCGGCAGCATCTGCGACGCGTGGCAGACGGTGAGGCTCGAGCCGCACGGGTTTCGCGTGTGGCGGAGCGAGCCGTGGTTCTACCGTCCACCCGGACCGCTGCCGCCCGAGCCGGTTCCGCGCGAGCTCGAGCTCGTCCACGTCTCCAGTCCGGCGGAGGTCTACGAGTTCGAGGCGGTGAGCGTCCGTGGCTTTGGTGGAGAAGAGGACACGATCGAGCCGGGGACCTTCCACCCGCCTACCGTGCTCGGGGACGACGCGATGGAGATGTTCATCGGCCGTGTCGACGGACGCGCGGTTGCCGCGGCAATGGGGTACCGCACCGACGAGGTGGTCGGCGTGTTCGGTGTTACGACGGTCGCGTCCGCCCGCCGGCGCGGCTACGGCACCGCCGTGACGCGGGCGGCGATGCTGACGGAGACGGGACTGCCCGCGATCCTCGCACCGAGCAAAGAAGCCGAGGATCTCTACCGGCGACTCGGCTTCGATGACGTCGGCGCGCTCAGCATCTGGGTCAAGGAAGACCCGGCCCCGTAACGCGTCGATCGCCCTGCGGCGTCTTCACGAAGACCTGCCAGTTGTACAGCGCGTAATACATGTACCGGTCACGCGACATCGTGCGCGCGTAACGCAGAACCGCGTCGACGTATGCGGTGGAAGGGTTGTACGCGTGCAACGCACGGCGAAGTTCTCGCGGCGCCCGGGACGCATGCAGGTAGTTCGCGGCGCCGAGGACCGCGTCGTGCGCGTCGTGCACGTTCCCGCCGAGCCCGTACCGCCGCCAGGTCGCGGGAAGAAACTGCATCGGCCCCTGCGCGCCGGCCGCGCTTGCGCTCCGCAGCTTGCCGAACTTGGACTCGACGAAGTTGACGGCAGCAAGCACGTTCCACGGAACCTTGAAGCGTCGCTCGCCCTCGCGGTAATACGCCAGCAGCACAGGAGCGGGACGCGCGGCGCCGACCTTGATCGTCGGCGCGGCGATCGGCGGCGTCAGGCGGTACAGCTCGCGGTGCGCGCGGATCAGGTCACGTGCGGCGCGCCTCAGATCCAGCCGGAGGCGGGGCAGCGTCCGTCGCGCGAGCCCATCCCGTCCCGCGAGCGCGCGGTAGATGCGCTGCTGGTAGAGCGCGTACAGCACGACGTCTTTGGGCGGAGGCTGCGTCTTCGGCTTCCAGCGCGCGATCGCAGCTCGCAGCTCGCCGGTCGTGACGGTCAGTCGCGGGGCGAGCTCGCCCGGCGCCTGCGGGATCGGAGCGCTTGGACCGGGTGCCGCAACCGCGGCGGCGGCGAACAGCGCGACAACGAGAGGGGCGGGTTTCCCCGCCCCTCTCCCCGCTCCGTGTCGCGTGGTTCTATTGGTCACCCCAGTAGGCCGCCTGGCTGAGGGCCGGCCACTCACGCTCGGGATCCGCCCGATAGAGCGGGTTGTTCGCGAACACGGTGACGCGTGCGGTGCCGGCGGAGTTGGAACCGTGGGCGATCAGCGCCGAGCCCGGAGCGGACGCCGACTGCGTGTCGAGCAGCCAGAGTCCCGCCGCAAAGAATCCCGACAGCGGCAGCCGCGCATCGACGCTCAAGCCGTCGACCGCCGTGAACCACGTCGGCGGATCGACGATCATCGTGTCGCGGTTGGGATACGTGCCGACGATCGGGCTGTTCGCCCCGCCGGTGTTGTCCCAGTACACGATGCCGCTGCGACCGGACCCGGTCCGGCTCGCCGGGGTGAGGCCACTGAGCTGGCCGCCGTTGTTGAGGAAGTTCGCACCGGTGGCTCCCGCGCCGATGTACCCGCCGCCGCGAGCAAAGAACGCCGCGAGCCGTGACCGCACGGTGGTGTTAGCAGGGGTATTGGCCGGGTAGTTCGCCGTGCTGAACAAGAGGTCGTAATTCTGCAGTGGATCGTCAGCCGCCGTGTTGATCGATGCGGTCGAGACGGGGTCGGCACGGAAGGCGAGGTTGCGCAGCGACCAGACGTCCTGGTTGATCGCACCCGTCAGGACGGCAATGCGCGGCACGCGGTCGATCGCTTCACGCGCAGGCAGGCTGCCGGCGAAGCGATGGAACGTGAGGCCGAGGTCCTTGCCGATCTTGTCGAGCGCGTTCTTCGTAGCGACGTCGCCGCCGAACACGACACTGCCCGCCGGATAGCTCACGCCGTCGCTCGTGAACGACGTCGTTGCGAGCTGCGCAGGCGTCCGACCGTCGAGGAGCGCGTTCAGCGCGCGCACGGACGTGGCGGAGTCGATCTCGAGCACGTAGCGATCGGCCGGCCCGGGCTCGACGCCCCCGTCCAGCTTGCTCGGCTTGTTGATCTCGTTCGTCTGCGCGTCGAACGCAGCGCCCCGTGGGATCGCGACCACGTCCGCCCCCCAGAGGTAACCGTGGCTCCACGCACCCGGCGGCGCGTAGAGCTGGCCGATCGAGCTCGAGACGTCGTCGCCGATCCCCAGCGCCGTTTCGGCGAGACCGCGATGCGCCTGCTGCATCCACACGACGTACGAGCCGGTCCCAAACGTCTGCCCGTTGAACGTCGCGGGTTGCTTCAGCTCGGAGACCTTGATGCCGTTGAAGAGCAGCCACTCCACGAGGCGGTTGGCCTCGGGATTGCTGCGCTGGCCGGCGCCGAGCGGGATGATGTACGCGGTCGGGTACTCGCGCATCCAGTTGTTCGCGACATCGAACGGCGCCGGGCAGCACGCGGGTCCCGGCGCACCCGTGACGCCACGCCGGTAGATCTCGAGCTGGTCGTGCATCAGCTCTTGCCGGTGAGCGAGGTCGAACTGCAACGTCGACCACGCGATCGTGTACTGCGCCGTGCGCGAGCCGAGACGCCCACGAGGGAAGTCGATGGTCGTCCCCGTGACACCACAGGCAGTGCCGGTGTTGTTGCACATCTCGACCGTCGAGGCATTCAACGCGACGAGCTGCAGGTACATCGGCGTGTAGAACGGCCCCCAGTCGTCCCAACCCTCAGCCACAGCCGGGCCCGGTTGGATTCCACCTTCACAGGTCGTGGCAGGAGGGGTCGGCGGGTCCCCGTTCGGGCACCAGTCGTTGACCGGGCGCGTGATCGCCATGCCGATCGCGTTCATCGCCGCCTCGTTCGCGTCGATGCGTGACTGGTTCCACTTCAACCACAGGTCGTAGTCGATTCCGGGGTTGTGCGGCTTCGTCGTCGCCTCGACGAGTGTCGGGGTCACGTAGCCGTGCTGGTCGTTCATGTCCGCCGGCAGCCACTTCTGCATGATCGAGACCGACGCCTTGGTCTCCGACTGTGCCTGCGTCAGGAAGTCGCGGTTGAGGTCGAAGTTGAAGCCGTTTGCACGCTGCCCGAGCGCACGGCCGTCGGGGTTCTGGTCGATGTTGAAGAGCACGATGACGTCGTCGAGGATCGCGTCCACCTCTGGGTCGGTCCCGTACGGCGTCGTCGCAAGGCGCTCGATCAACAGCATGTCCGCGTCGACGCCTTCTGGCTCGTTCCCGTGGATGCCGCCCTGGATGAAGATCGGGATCTTGAAGTCGTCCCCGATCCGCGCAAGCTCGCGCTGCGCCTTCTCGGGATTGTCGAGCGCGTCCTTCCGGATCAGGCTCCAGTTCTGGAACGCGACCTGCTGCGCCTCGGTCTCGAGGTCGTTGAACGTGATCAGGTAGAGCGGCCGTCCCAGTGCGGAGCGACCGATTTGCTCGACGGTCATGCGGTTCGGAACCGCTCTGGACTGGATGTCGTCGAGCGTGCACTTGATCGCGTAGTACGGAATGTGCGCGAACGCACCCGTACCGGTGGTCGGCAACGCTCCGGCCGCGTCCGGCTCGGGCGTGCCGCACCACGGGGGGCCGATCGCCGCAGGCGCCGTCCCATTCGCGAGCAGCGGCAGCACCAGCGCAGCCGCGAGGACGACCCACTTCACTTTGCGAGACACACCAGCCTCCCCCTGAGTCGGATCCCCCATCGCAACGACCAGCCGTCCCGCCACAGAGGAACACCGATCTCCCGCCCCAGACGGCAGCTACGCGTGGTTCCTACGGCACCGGGTTGACGGTGTCAAGTCTGAGCGCGAGTGCTACACGCGCGTCGACGCAAACGAGCTTCGCGGCGCGACTCTTTACGCGACAGCGACGACCGCGTCCACGATGATCGGCACGTTGAGGGGCGACGGCCCTGCCCCGGGGCCGAGCGTGCGTGCCGTCCGGGGTCGCCCCACAATTCGACGATCAGTTCGCTGAAGCCGTCGACGACGGTGGCGTTCTGGGCGAAGCCCGGGGCACAGTGGACGTAGCCGACGACTCGCAGCCATTGGGTGACGCGGTCGAGCTCGCCGAGTTCTTGCTTGAGCGAGGCGAGGATCGAGAGGGCCGTCAGCCGCGCGGCCTGGTAGCCCTCATCCACGGTGAGGTCGCGGCCCACCAGCCCTTGGACGAGCGGCGTCGCACCGTCGAGCGGGGCCGTGCCCGGCGACGTACCCGAGGCCCGCGTGCACCTTGATCAGCTGGAAGTTCCCGGGAGGGACGAGCGGTCGCGGAAGCGCAAGGCCGATCTGCTCGAGCTTCGCCTCGATCGTCATCGCGCTTGCGCCTCCTGGAGGTGCGGCAACGCGTCGAGTGTGGGCAGCGGGACCGCGCTCTCCTGCTCGTTGGCGTCCGTGCGCGCGAGGACCGCAACGGCCGGCTCGGCGGCGCTCGCGTTCGCGGGCAGGTGAGGAACGCCGCCCGGGATGTAGAGGAAGTCGCCCGCCCGGGCGACCAGCTTCTGCTCGAGTTGCTCGCCGAACCAGAGCACGATCTCGCCCTCCAGGACGTAGGCGGCCGACTCGTGCTCAGCGTGCAGATGGGCGTGGCCCTTCGCGCCCGGCAGCAGCGTCGCCAGCTCGAGGCACAGACCGTGGGCGCCGGTCGTGCTCGCCGAGACACCGGAGGCGTAGATCACGCCCGTCATCCCCTCGGCTCCTTCGCACGGACGGACAAGGACCCACTGCTCCTCCATATCTCAGTCCTCCCTCAAGTCGGCGGGGTGTCACGGCATGCATCTCGTTTATACTCCAGTTTGGAGTATTATGTACTCCAGTTTGGAGTAACTGTCAAGTGCAGAAGCTAACCACCACCTCCTACGTGATGCTCGGGCTGCTCGCCCTGCGGCGCTGGTCGACGTACGAGCTCGCGCAGCAGATGCGACGGAGCATCCGCTACTACTGGCCCCGGGCCGAAAGCCACATCTACGAAGAGCCGAAGAAGCTCGTCGCACACGGGCTCGCGACCGCCACGCGCGAGTATGCCGGCCGACGGCCGCGGACTATCTACGCAATCACCGACGAAGGGCGTAAGGCGCTCCGGGCATGGCTCGCCGAGCCTGGCCGGGGACCCCTCGTCGAGTTCGAGGGGCTCATCAAGGTGCTGTTCGCCGAACAAGCCGGCAAAGAGGATCTCCTCGCGACACTCGCGTCGATCCGAGCCGAGGCCGAGCGCGCGCGGCAGCATCAGTCCGAACTCGCCGCCGAGCTCGCGGAAACCGGCGGACCATTCTCCGAGCGTCTGCACGTCAACGCGCTCGTCTTCAAATACATGTGGGAACAGAACGAGGCGCTCCTCCGCTGGCTCACTTGGGCCGAACAGGAGGTTGCCGACTGGCCCGACGACGCCTCCCAGCCGGGCGAACGCGAGGCCGCGACCATGCTGCGTGAGCTCAGGTAGTCGCGCGAGAATAGGAAAAACCCCGCCAATCACAGGGTTTTTCCCTTAGCAGACCTATAAGCCGGATAGTCCTCAGGGTCGCTCCAGTGGGGGCCGGAAGGCTGCCCAAAGGAGGAGCGCCGATCCACCCCGCGCTCGCGCCGCTCTTCGCCGAGTACTACGCCACCCGCGTCCCGGTGATCGAGCAGGCGCTCTTTGTCGGCGTGCAGGGCAACCGGCTCCACTACACGCAGCTCGGTCAGGTCTTCCGCCACTACGTCGACGCGGCCGGCGTGAACGCGCGCAAGCGCGTGACGCCGCACACGCTCCGGCACGTCTTCGCCTCCGAGCTGCTCCGCGCGGGCGCGAACCTCCGCCAGATCCAGGAGCTCCTCGGCCACAAGCACCTCGACTCGACGCAGCGCTACACGCGCGTCAACGCGCACGAGCTGCGCGGCGCGATCAAGCGGCTGCGCTGGGTCGGGTGATTTAAGTTGTCATCGAAGACAGTATTCTCTTCGAACGAGGGCAAAACGGTACTCATTGA
>JBKPGW010000329.1:0-1815 GCA_046729555.1 Actinomycetota bacterium
CCGAGGCCCATTCCCACTGAGCGCGCAAGCCGTCTTCCAACGTCGTCGTCGCACGCCACCCGAGATCGCGTTCGATGCGGCTCGTGTCCGCAGCCGTGCGACGAACGTCGCCGGTGGCCGCGGGGCGTTCCACGACGTGGAGTGTCCGGCCAGAAACGTGTTCGAGCGTCGCGATCGTCTCGCGCATCGTCGCCTCGGCACCGCCGCCGACGTTGTAAAGCGAGCCTGCCGGACCGTCGCGCATCGCCGCGACCGTGCCGGCGACGGCGTCGGCGACGTAGGTGAAGGAGCGCGACTGCATCCCGTCGCCGTAGAGCTCGAACGACGCACCGCGCGCGAGCGCGTCCACGACGCGCGCGAACGCCATATCGGGGCGCTGCCTCGGCCCGTAGACCGTGAAGTAGCGCAACACGACAGCCTCCAGGCCGAAACCTTTCGCGTAGGCATGCACGAGCTGCTCGCAGCCGAGCTTCGTGATCCCGTACGGGGAGATCGGCACCGGGCGAGCGTCCTCCGGCGTCGGGTAGCTCTCCACCTCTCCATACACCGACGACGATGAGGCGAAGACGACGCGCACTCCCGCGGCGGCCGCACGTTCGAAGACGCGTTGCGACGTGAGCATGTTGCGGCGGACGTAGTCCTCGAAGACTGCCCCGAAGCTGCGCACGCCCGGCTGGCCGGCGAGGTGGAAGACGCCGTCGAAGCCGTCCAGCGCAAGCTCGTCCTCGGCCAGATCGAGCCGCGACACGCCGAAGCCGTGGGCGTTGTCCTCCTTCAGCGCCGGGTCGGAGGAGTCGGTGAAGCAGTCGACCGCGACGACGTCGTGTCCTTCCGCCAGCAGCGCTTCGGTGAGATGCGAGCCGATGAAGCCCGCCGCTCCCGTGACCACGTACCTCATTCCGCGGGTGCGAGCGGCTTCAGCGTCCCGTCGCCGTTCGGCGTCAGGCTGAGGTCGGAGAAGAAGCGCGTCATCACGATCCCCTCGCGGAAGTCGCCCAGGCGCGGCTCCGGCCGCTCGCCGCGCGCGAGCGCCAACGCGAGCTCGGGGTAGCGGCCGCCCGCCGCGAGCGGCAGGGGAAAGCCGCCGCCGAAGCGCGGGTTGATGTCCGTGATGAGGTGCGTGCCGTCCTCTTCGCGGAAGCACTGGACGTTCGCCGGCCCGACGAGCCGCAGCTTCTCGGCGACGTCACGCGCGAGCTCGATCAACCGCTCGTCGCGGATCGTCATCCCCTTGATCGACTCGCCGCCCTTCGATTCGATCATGGTGCGGGGGATCGCGTTCAGGCAGCGGCCGTCGAGATCGCAGAAGACGTCGATCGAGAACTCCTCGCCGCCGAGACACGCCTGGACGATTGAGTCGACCGGCGTGTAACCGAGGAAGAAGCCGAGCTGAGCACGATCCTCCGCGCGGTAGATGTGTCTCGACCCGAAGCCGTGGCGCGCCTTCACGAGCAGCGGGAAGGAGGCGTCGTCCGGGACGGTGTTCGGCAACCACGTCGGCGGCGATGCGATCCCACGTGCCTCGAACAGCAGATGCGCGAGGTACTTGTCGCCCAGCCGCTCGACGGTCTCCGCGTCCGGCAGCAACACGAGCGCGCCGAGCTCGCCGCGCGACTCCGCGAGCGTGACCTGGTCGAGGTCCGTGAGCGGAACGATCAGGCGGACATCGTGTTCGTCGACGAGCGCGCGCAGGGCCGGGAGGTAGCCGTCCTCGTCGATGCGGGGCACGAGCGCGTAGCGATCGGCCCGGTAGAGGGCCGGGGCGAGCGGATTGACGTCCGCTGCAACCGTCGTCGCGCCCGCGCGGCGGAACGC